>JBGTJO010000113.1:0-24881 GCA_041745135.1 Aestuariivirga sp.
CTGTTCCAGGTTCGATCCTTTTTTGGATTGCGCCGCATTTGCCGGTCGCAATCCTCACTCTGATGATACCGATGGCGCCGCTGTTGACTTATGCCATGGCTCTCGTGGCGCGCCTGGAGCGCTTTGAAGCTGGAAGAGCCGCCGGCGTAGCGCTTGGCATGCTGGCCATTGCATTCATGGTGTTGCCGGAGGGAAACTCTCTCACGCCGGATATGGCGGGCTGGGTGGTGTTGGGCCTTGCGGCTTCATTCTTCTATGCATTGCAAAATCTCTACATCGCGCGGTTTTCTCCACCTGGTGCCGACGCTTTGAGCCAAACCACCGGCATGCTGCTGGCGGCAGGACTGGCTATGATCCCGCTGGCGGCGGCCATCAACGGCTTTGTAGCGCCAGCGGTACCTTTAACGGCAGTGACGCTATGCGCCGCCGCGATCTTGGTGATCAACGCCGCGATGATGCTGATCTTCGTTTGGACCATCCGCGACATCGGCCCGGTTTTTGCGTCACAAGCAGCAAATGTGATCGTGTTTGCCGGTATCTTGTGGGGATGGCTGATATTCAGCGAAACCTTAAGCTCGCGAGTTTGGGCGGGATCGCTGGCGATGTTGGCCGGCATGGCGTTGGTGACGCTGCGCGGGGCTCGCCGGCAACCCTCGCTTTAAAAACACAACAGACGGCATTTGGTCATCAGCCGCTCGCCCCGCGGACTTATCGGCAAGGAGGTTCAGGAGATGTTGCTGGCGCAATTCTAGGCACGCGCTGCGAGTACACTTGCGATCTGCAGGAGACCGGCCTGATCGAGTTCCGATACCAGCATGTATCCAAAACCATCCTTGAGCCAGTGAACCACATTGAGGCCGGCGCGGCGTTCAGGCTCAGGCAGCGCATCGGCGGCGGGGATGCGGCGAATGCAATAGGCCACGACAACGCTGTCCGGGCCTTCGTAGACGATCTGCGCCAGGGGAGCGTCGTCGAACTGAAGAAGCTGGGCGCGCCTGTAGATCAAGCCCGGAACTGCAAGCGATGGCGGGGACAGAGGAAGCCCCAGCTCGCCCCCGACAAAGGCCAGCTCCTTATCGGCGGTTGAAGCCTGGCCGGAAATCAGCGCCAGCGTTTTGGGCGAATAGAATCGGTGATATTGCGCCACGGCCTCGCGCCAGTTGGTGAGGTCGATCGCGGGAGATGGAGGCGAAACATTGCCCAGCCAGTATCCGAAGATTACAGCGCCCGCCGCGCCGGCGATTGCCGTGATGGCGGCGCGGCGATCAACCGGCCAACGTGGGAGGGACCCGCGGCGCTTCGCGCTGACCATGATATCAATGCGGGCATTGAGGCTTGCGGGCACGGTATCGAGCAATGGCGCGAAAGCATCGCGGAAAGATCGCGAACCCGCCGCCAGAAAAGCATGACGCTCGCGGAGCGCGGTGCTTTCACGGAGCGCACGCGCGACGCGGTCCATCTCTGCGGCATCGAGCGTGCTGTCGATATAACCGACAAGCAGTTCGTCCGGGACCGGATGATCCGAACCGGCTTTCATTGCACTTTCGTCCCTTCGCCTGGCACGGAGGCGCCATTCAATCGCCGCCCGAGAGCGGCGCGCGCCGCAGCCAAACGGCTCATGACCGTGCCTGGCGGAATTTCCAGAATGCTGGCGGCTTCAGCATAGCTGAAACCCTCGACATAGACCAGAAACACCGTTTCGCGCTGGGCTTCCGGCAAGCGTTCAACCTCCGTCAGCACCTCGCGCATCTGCATCTGGCGTTCGGGATCGCAGTCTGGCGCGAGATCGGCAACCTCAAGCGCGTCAACCAGCCCGCCGCCATTGCGGATCGCGCGCGAGCGCAACTCGTTCTTCCACAGCGAAGCCAGGATCGCGAACAGCCAGCGGTCCAGCCGCGAGCCTGGTTCAAACTGATGGGCCCGCTCAATGGCGCGCAAGCACGCCGATTGCACCAGATCCTCCGCCACATCGGGCTTTCCAGACAGCATCAGGGCGAAGCGCCACAATCTCGGCAATTGTGACGGCAGTTGCCCGGTCACGGACTGGGAATCATTATTTTCCGGCATCGCACACGACTAACCAACTCCAGCGCGTTGACAGACGCTGACATTAGCCGTCACAAGCGATCATACGTCAATAAAAACGACGGCGGGTGAGATTTTTTTACGGTCCTCAGGTAAGCCCAAGCCGGATGAGATGGGGAACGACTGACGCGAAAAATTTCTCGGGAATGTATTTACCGATGCCGGAATGGCCAAAAAGCGGCCCGGCCACGGTTGCATCCTCAACGACCGGAATTCCCAGTTGCCGCGCCTGGCTCGCCATCTCCGTTGCGGCGCTGCCTTGGGCCTTGGCGACGACCATGGGTGCGGGCGTCTCGCCCTTGACGTAACGCAGCGCCACGGCCCGGCCGCTTGCCGCGAAGACGACGACAGCATTCTTGAGACCGAGATTTCCGGAGAGTGCTGCGAGATCGCGCCGCTGGCGCTTCAGTTCCTGCCGGATCAGGGGGTCGCCTTCCAGATCCTTGTGCTCGCGTTTGTGCTCCGTCGTGGTCATGCGCATCTCACGCAAGAACAGCCGGCGCTGGATCGGAGCGTCGATCAGCCCGATGACGATAAACGCCAGCGCCGCGGCTATTCCAAGCTGCGTCAGCACCGCCTTGATCATCGGCTCGGTGCAGGACGCCCCGCAAGCGGGCGCATCGAACATTGGTTGCAGCCAGGCGGCTAGAACGACCACGAAAAGCGCGCTCAAAAAGATGACCTTGGCCAGGCCCTTGACGAACTCGATGACGTTTCGGAGCGACATGATCTTTTTCAATCCCTTGGCGGGATTTATGTTGTCGAACCGGGGCGCCAGCGGCTGGGCGGAAAAGACGAGGCCCCGCGTTCCGATGATGCCGAAGAGCAGCGTAACCACGACGACGATGGCCGCCACGGGTGCTGTGATTTTAAACAGCAGCACGATGGAATGACGAATTGCGCGAATGCTGGTTTCTTCGAAGGGGCCGGGCGTCGTGACGGTTTGCACAAGCTCCGACAAGTGTCCGTTGACGGACGGCCAGATGAGAAAAATATAGGCGAGCGCCGCAAAAAGGCTAAAGCCGGAAATCAGGTCTACGCTATGGGAAACCTGGCCTTTCCGGCGCGCTTCCCGCAATTTTTTCTCGGACGCAGGTAGCTTTTTTTCCTCGGATTCCTCGGTCATGCTGCTATCTTGGCTTGCGGCGTGCGCGTTGGGACCGGCTTGAATACCGGAGGTAAGTATGCGAATCGCGTTCCTTTCCGTCATCGGCGCGCTGGCCTTGGCGGGCTGCCAGACGGCCAGACTCGATCGACCCAACATAACCAATGTGGAAACGCCGAAAGCCGCCTCGCAATCCGAGCGGTTGGTCAAGCTGGCCGATGAAATCGACGCTCGCGGTGAAAGCGATACGGCTTTGGCGCTTTACGAGCGTGCGGTCGCGATGCCGGATGCAAAGCCGGCCGCATTCGTAAAAGCAGGCGGAGCCTATATGAAAGCGGGCTATCCGGCGGAGGCGGTCAAGGCCTACCGCGCGGCGCTTGCGAAGGATCCAAACGATGGCCAAGCCATGCTCGGGCTCGGCTCGGCAATGATCGAAACCGGCGACGCCCGCGCCGGTTTGCGCGCGTTGGAGCAAGCAGCGCCGCTGGTGAACACCAGCAGCGGCTATAACCGTTTGGGTGTTGCGCAAACCTTCGCCGGCCGGCTGGACGAAGCACAGGAAACTTTCGCCCAAGCGCTCGAGCTTGCGCCGGGCGATCTCGATATCGAAACCAACATGGCGCTGGCGGCAGCACTTGATGGCAATTCCGCAGTCGCCATACCGTTGATCCAGCAGGTGTCCCGGTCGTCCGATGCGCAGATGCATCACAAGCGCAATGCCGTCGTGGTTTACGGGCTTCTCGGCCAGGCCGCCGGGGTGAAAGCAGCACCGCCCACCGGCCTGACGAGCAAGGAAGTTAACACCCTGCTCGCGCGCGCCAAATCGATCCGTGCGGAGAGTAGCGTCCAGGCAAAGGCAAAAGCGCTTGGCTCGTTCCTTGGCTAGAACATAACCACCCGTCACGAAATTTCCTGTTTCTTTCTACCCGCCTCTGCGCTTGACCGCTTCCGCTATCGCGGCATCCGCCATGGCCCGGCTTTGCTGAATTCCGGGCATACTCTGGAAGCGCGGATCTTGAGCAGCCCAGATGAGGAAATCATCTATGGATTGTATTTCACCCCGGCTGATAGGAGATATGAGCGGCTGGATCGCCGGTTCATAAGGAAGGGTATTAGGCTGATAAGGCAATGGAGTCGGCTGCAGATATTCGTCGCGGCGCGCAAGATAATCGCCCTTTGGATCGGCCACCGGATAGTTGAAGGCTTTGTCCGGCAGGATTTGGTGAGCATGCTCAACGAAGTCGTCACGCGCCGCAACGGGTATGCTGTAAAGGTAATTCGTCAAATCCTTCTGATCGACGCCGAGTTCCTTCGCCAGGGCGGGCTGGCGGTCAAGATAGGGGACGCCGTCTTCATCGTTATTGGCCAGGCTTTCCGGCTTTTGAACGCCGGGCTTCGCCCCTTGAAGGTAAACTCCGAACAACGGTTCCGTACGGTTGACGGCCTGGGCACGGCGATAATTCGAGATGCCATACTCCCCCACTGCGGTTGCGACCCAGGCGACGGCTGCCGCCAGGGGGCCGCCCAAGCCGGTGGCCCGCCCGATGGCCGCAGTGGGTTTTGGAAACGACATCACCGTGCCCGGCACCCAGGCTGCGGCTCTGGCAAAATCGCCTTGCCTGACCAAATCTGCCGTGTAGATGACCGACAATGCCTGGAAGCTCTTGGTGAGCATTTTTGGCACAATCTGATAGCCCGGAATCCCGTCAAGCTGCGAAATGCTCGGCTTATACAGGCTGTCGACGAAATTCGCAGTTAGATTGGTCGAGGCTGCGGTAAGCCAAACGCCCCAGGCCTTATCAAGCGGCGAGGCTGCTTCTAAATTCAAGCCAGCGCCCCGGGCCGCTAACAGAGCCGCCGTGCCGTAGACGAAGGGCGCTACAAACTTATTCGAATAAATGCCGGGCTTGGCCACGGGAGCCGCGTCGGCTCTACTTGACCATGGCATACGCTTTAAAATATCCAACTTTCGATAATCCGGAATCTTCTGGTCCTCGATCAGGATTTTTGTCGCCACTGCGGCATTGATGATCGCCTGGGCCGTTGGAGGACGCGGGAATCCAGGTAAAACACCTACGCCTCTTTGCAGCGGGGATGAGCCAACTTCATAGACCGCCCACATGCCCATGAAGGCGACGAACTGAATGTCGGGGGTGTTCGGCACCTTGTCTTTTTGATCAACGCCAGCCCCCATTTGTGCGGTCAAATAAAGCTGCAGGGTCAACTCCGGATTGGCCTTGAGCGCATCGCTCGCCGCCTTGCCTTCGCCCAGCGTTTCCACGAGCTTGGACAGCTCGGCGGATTTGGGCATTTCCTTCAGCTGCTGAACAAGCTGATTGAATTCCGCATCGGGTATCGCCTGGAAAAGCTCGGCGCGGTTGGCTTCATGCTGGCGCGCAAGTTCCGCCGTGCCTTTGGTGCTGCCCTGAATGACAAGGGCGGCTTCGCTCTTATCGCGGTTCAATTCGGCCTGGAAACCTTCCGCGCTCTTTCTCAGGAGATCGGCGGCCGGAAGTCCGCGCAATTCCGGCGGAAGGGCCCCCAGCGCTTGCGCGGAGATACCTTGGGGCGTGGCGATGGGCGTGCTTCTCAGCGCATAGGAGGTAAGCGCCAGCACCTCTCCGGTATCGTCGACCTTCTGCAACAGGCCTTCCTGATGCTTCGCCAGCGCGTTGATGCCGCCAACATTTTCTTCCGGCGTGAAATTCGGCGCCGCCTCTGCCGCTACCGACAGGAAATCCCTTATGAACTCTTTTCCCGTCTCTGTTCCCGTCTTGGTTTGCCCGTCCACTCCGTTCGCGATGTGCCGGAGCATCGCGTTGGCATCGGCCGTAAATCCCGCCGCCGCCAGCTGCCGGCTGATTTCGATGGCCAAGGCCGGGCTGCTGCTTGCAGCGGCCATGGATTTTTCAAGCTCGGTCCCGATTTGATAGACGAGGCCCGACTCGCGGTTGGGGCCTAGCTTCAGCTTTTCGATGATCGGTGCTGCCACAGAAGTGGCGATACGTTCCACCGCCTTCTCGCCATCCGCGGATTGGCCCACATGATCGGCGATGTTCGCGGCATCGTCCAATGCCGTGGAAAGCAAAAGCTCATATTTCGGCTTGGGGCCGCTCGACGCATCGATGAGAGCACCGAATTGCTCGTCCAGCATATTGGCTGCTCCGGGGATGTCGGCCTGGCCCGGCACCCCCGCTTTGCCAAGTAATGCGCGAGCGGCCAAATCCGGCGAAACCTTCAAACTCTCCCTGGCGAACGTATCGGTTGGATCTGAAATCGTATCATCCGTGAGTGAATCTCGAACGGCTTGCACGATGGGTGCCGTCAGCACGGCATCGGCAGCCTCACCGATCGCGGCCACATAGGGACTGCCCTCGCCGCCGGGCCCGCCTGCGCGCAAAACCTCGCCCATGTTCAAAATCTCCGCTTCCCGGTTGGGCGATCCGTCCCGAGTCTTGAATTGCGCGATGGCGGCATCGCGAACGCCGCTCCAATCGCCGGTTTCTTGCGCCCTTGCGATGTCATCGCGAACGGGGCCGAACACCGAATTGAGTTCGCCAGTGACATTTTGCTGTGTCACTTCCACCTGATCTCGAAAGAACTGGTTGCTCCCGCCGATCTGGTTCAATTGCTCCGCGCGCTGGTCGAGCGCTCTGCCCATGGCGGCTTCGTCATAGGCCTTTGGCACGCCAGCTTCCGCCAGTGCTGGAAGCAAGTTGTTGGAGACGGTATCCCGCAAAGTATCCACCTGCTGCCCGGTTTCGCCGATTTGCTTCGTAAGCGCTTCGCGCTTGGCGGGATCGGTTTCCGTGTCGAGCTGCTTCTGCAAATCGGTCTTGCGATCAAGCAAGGCCGTTGCTTGCTGGCTTCCTTCCACGGCCTGGTCGACACCCTCGCGGATCGGGACAAACACTTTATCAAGCTGCTTGTTGGCTTCCTCTTCCGCACCCTTGACAATTCCGGAGAAGCCTTGCTGCCGGCTTCCCTGCCTGGCGGCCGAATTTGCTGCATCTTGAACCGCCTGGTCCGTCGCGGCTTTATCAAGAGGATTTTGCTGTCGGCCCGCTTCCACGAAGCCTGGCGCCAATGTTTCTCTTGCCTGCGTCTCGAGTTTTGTGACTTGTTCGAGTTTTCCCTCACGCCATCTATCAAGTGTCATAAGCGATCGCGGATCGGTTTCCTTGGCAATCCGCTGTTCGATGTCCTGTAATCCGCTCTTTGCCGTCTGCGCGTGATTGGTGAGCGCGATCGACCGATTGACGGGGTTTGGATCATCGGCGCCAGGCAAGGGTTGCGGCTGCGGCGCCGGAGTTACCGTTGGAGAAGATGCGCGCGTGGCCGAAGGCGTTGGAGTTGGCGCCGGGGTCTTGGCCTTCGCATCGGCAACCGACTTGTCAAACGCCGCTCCGTCTTTTTTTCCCGGAGCGGGCGGTGGAGGACTTGCCGTTTGGGGTTTTTCCAAACGAACGGGAGCAGCCATGATGACCTCCTGAATTGTACGGTTCAGCGCCGCAAGGGTATTTGTTCAACGCGGCCTGACCTCAGGCGATTAGGTATTTTCAGCGCGCATGGGCGGCAGCCTACCGCAAGAACTTTCCGCGCAAAAATCCAGTTGGACTTTCTCGTTCGCCACCGGCGTCATAGCATCGCCTGTAATAATTCTTGTGTGGAGTTTGGCGTTTGCTGGCTGGCAAGAACATTGGCGCGTGGCTTGCTGCGGGCATTTCCGTTCACATGGCGGTTCTGCCCGCTGCCGCGGCCGAACCCAAATGGCCGTCCGGCGCGTACAAATACATAACCGTCGACCAGCCGGTTAAAGATGCTCTGATCGAGCTGGGAAGGAACATCGGCGTGCCCGTCCATGTGAGCAAGCTGGTGAAAGGGCGTTTGGGCGCCGGCATGTCGGCTGGAACGGCGCGCGAATTTCTGGATAGGCTTTGCAAGCGGCACGGGTTGGTCTGGCACTTCGACGGCACGGCGCTCAACGTCACGGTGGAAGCCGAAACGCGGACGGAAATGATTGTGCTCGATGCCGATACGGCATCCAGCGCGGCGGAACGGCTAAAAAAATTGAATGTCGCCGACTCCCGTTTTCCGGTCGAAATCTCACAAAAAGACGGTGTCGCCTCGGTGTCCGGGCCGCCCTCTTACGTTGCGCTGGTAAAAAAAGCCCTGGCCGTTTCGCCGGCGCGGGCACTGAAAACGAGTGAGGACAGAGTCGTTACGGTCCGGGTTTTCCGCGGCAAGGAGATGGAGGCGCAAAACTTCCCCGCCAGCAAACCTCAATAGCGAAACAGAAAGGGTTAACGGTAATGCAGATCGCTCCCGTTGCAGCTGTTGCAAGCGCGTTCGCGGATTCTGTTTCGGGCATGGCTCCTCAGCAGCAGATTGCGGCTGGCGCCGCCACGCAAGCCGATGGGCAAGCAGCGGCGAAAATCGAAACATTGGATCGCGGCGCGGCAATTAAGGCCGGCGCCGCGCCAGACCCGACGCGCGTCGAGCATGAATTATTTCAGTACCTGATGGAAACGGGAAATTTCGATTTTTCAGCACAAGCTGCCGATCCCACGGCGCTGGCGAGGAAAGTATTGGACGCTCTTGGCGGCGCCACCGGGAAATTTCAGCAGGCATATGAGCGCGCCCAGGGAGGCCTGCTTTCTGCAACGGATAATATCGCGCCGCCACAGTCTTCCGAAGCCGCCTCTCCGCTCCAAGCCGAAGACAGCAGATCATCCGGCAATGATCGCAAGATCGAACAAATGCTCCAGCACTATATTTCATTTTCCTGGGCGGCGTTCGGCGCCTCATTGGCGACCAGCGGCGTGACCGCCGCCAACTCGTCCATCAACACTTTGGTCAAGCAACAGTAAACGCCCATGGGATATTTGTGAACATGGCATCAACTCCGAAACGGCCCATGATATTGCAACGGCGCGGCGCGCGATGCCGTGCGGCGTTCATGGTGTTGGGCATGTTTATGCTCCAGGCCTGCTCGATGGAACTTTACACCGGCCTCAACCAGCGCCAGGCCAACGAAATCGTGGCGACGCTGATGCGTCACGGCATTGCCGCGGAACGCCGGGCCGCCAGCGATGGAACCATGACGGTTTCCATTCCGAAAGACCGCTTCGCGGACGCCGTTGCCATTCTTGACGAAAGCGGTTTGCCGAAGCAGGAATTCGCAACGCTAGGCGAGGTCTTCAAGCGGGACGGTCTTGTTTCTTCGCCGGCCGAAGAGCGGGCGGCCATGATCTATGGCCTGAGCCAGGAACTTTCGCAGACGATTTCCGATATCGACGGCGTGCTTTCGGCACGCGTTCATCTGGTGCTGCCGGAAAACGATCCCTTGCGCCAGCGGCTGGTTCCCTCCTCGGCGTCGGTTTTCATACGCCACCGCGCCTCGGTTCCAATGAACGATCATATTCCGCAAGTAAAGATGCTGGTCGCGAAGGGAGTGGCGGGCCTCACCTACGACAATGTCTCGGTGGCGCTGAGCCCGGTGGCCGCCGTGGCGCCGGTTGAGGACGTCAAGGAGGCCGAGTCCGAAACCTTCGCCGGTTTCTCGCTCTATCCCGGCGGCTTCGCTCCGGCGCCATGGCTATTCTACGGCTTGCTTGCAATGGTTCTCGCGGCGGGGGGCCGGTGGGCCTATCTGCAATGGCACCGGCGGCGTGCCGTCTATGCCTTGGACTCGCCTCTGGTCGTGAAGAAGCCATGACGGATACAGCATGGCAAACCTTCATGGCCAGCCCCGCCGATTATGCGGAACCGGCACGGCTGGCCGAGTGTTTCGGCGGCGGGATCGGCGAGGCCGCATGTGAGCACATGTTGGGACAGGACCGGCTGCGCAGCCGGTTGTCGCTGCTTCTTCTGAAGCACTATCAACTCGAAATTACGGATTCGGATGAAGGGCCAGGCAACGTCGACCGGGCCATCGCCTTGGCCTCCGCCGGGGAGCTGGAGGAAATCGCGCTGCGGTCTGGCGCGATCTATTGGGGAACGAGCCTCGCTGGCATCATTGCCGGGCCAAAAGCCGCGGCGTTGCACACAGCACTTGGCGCTGCGCATTGCGCCTTTGCCCTCGCCAACCGCGATCTTGCGGGGCCCGCGCAATCGCTTGAGCCGGGGGAGAATATCCGCGAGCGCGTTTTCGCCGATGGCTGGCGCTGTCTTGGCGCGTGGTGCCACGCGATGCCGGATGCAATCGGCAAGCGGGTTCGCCTCAAACTGCCTCCAGACGAATTGATCGACGCGATGCCGGAGCGCGTTTTTTCGGAAGCAGGCCCGGCAATCGCCCAGCGGGCGGCGGAGCGGGAGCAATGAGCAAACCGGATGCAATGACCGGAGATTTGCCGAAGCGCCCGCACGCTCGCATCCTGCGCGCCGCCGAGGCCAGCGCCTGGCTAAACGGCTACGGTTTTCTCGATGCGGCGCGCCGGGAAGCCAGGCAATTGCGGGACGCATCAAGGCGCGCCTACGAACTTGAACGCGCGCGCGGTTACGAGGAAGGCAAGGCGCAAGGCAGCGCGGAAGCGGCACGGCTGGTGAGCGAAGCCGCCATCAAGGTGGACCGCTATCTCGGCACGATTAAGGGCGAGGTGGCAATCCTCGCTTTGGATGTCGTGAAGCGGATGCTGGGCGAATTCGATGTGAGCATGCTCGTTGCAAAAGCGGCTAGCCATGCGGTGGCGCAAATACGGCGCGCCAAATACCTGAAAGTTCGCGTCCATCCCAACGCCGCCGCCATGGTTCAAAATGAGCTGGACGCGCTGATGCGCGCGAGCGATGTGGCCTTGACGGTCGAGATCTCCGCCGACGATACGCTTGACCCCAGCGCCTGTGCCGTTTCCACGGATATCGCTGTCATCGACGCGAGCATCGAGGCTCAACTTGCCGCCATCGCGGCAGCACTCGCATCCAGATCGGGAGAGCAGCCATGACGGAATTGGCTGTAGATATCGAAAACCGGCTGGCCTCGATTTTTCCAGGCCTGCTCTCGGGCCTGCGCGAGGATGTCAGCAGGCCGCAGAAGGGCCGCCTCCGCAGCGTGGCTGGCGTTGTCATCCACGCGACGGTCGACGAAGTGCGGCTTGGTGAAATATGCGAACTGGCTGATCCCCGGACCGGCCGACGGACGAAGGCGGAAGTCATCGGCCTGATGGACGAGCAGGCGATCCTGGTTCCGCTTGGCGATCTGATCGGTCTTTCCAGTCTGACGGAAGTCATTCCCACCGGGAAAACCCAACGGGTGCCGGTCGGGCACTGGCTGCTTGGCCGCGTGATCAGCGCCTTTGGCGAGCCGCTCGACGGCAAGCCCCTGCCAGAGGGCGCCCTGGATATCAGTTATCCGGTCAATGCCTATCCCCCTCCGCCGCTTGAACGGACCCTGATTTCGGAACGGATCCAACTGGGCATACGGGCGCTCGATGGCCTGCTGACTTGCGCGCGTGGCCAGCGCATCGGCATTTTTGGAGAACCCGGCGTCGGCAAATCGGTGTTGCTCACCGATATCGTATGCGGCACGGATGCCGATGTCGTCGTGGTGGCGCTAGTGGGCGAGCGCGGTCGCGAGGTGCACGAATTCGTGGAGCGCCAGCTCGGTCCGGAAAAGCGATCGCGGGCCATCGTCGTGGTGGCGACCTCCGACCGGCCGGCCATCGAACGGGTGAAGGCCAGTTATGTCGCAACCGCCATCGCCGAATATTTTCGCGACCAGGGCAAGCATGTGCTGCTGGCCTTGGACAACATCACCAGATTCGCACGCGCCCAGCGCGAGATAGGGCTCGCTTGCGGCGAGCCGCCGACGCGCCGCGGCTTTCCATCTTCGCTGTTTGCCGCCCTTCCAAGATTGCTCGAACGCGCAGGGCCTGGCCGCAGCGGATCCATCACCGGCCTCTACAGCGTTCTCATGGAGGGTGACGGCACGATGGATCCGGTCGCGGAGGAAATTCAGGCGCTGCTTGACGGCCATGTGTTCCTGTCCAATCAACTGGCCCAGCGCAATCACTTCCCCGCCATCGATGTGCTGCGCAGCCGCAGCCGCCTCATGAATGCAGTGGTGACCTCGGAGCATCGATTGCATGCCGGGCGCATCCGCGAACTTCTCGCCCGCCATGCCGACATCGAATTGCTGTTGCGCATCGGAGAGTATGAAAAGGGGAGCGACGCGGTTGCCGATGAAGCGGTGGCCAAGATCGGCAAGATCAACGCTTTCCTTCGCCAGCCCTCGGCGGCGCACGAAACCATCGAAAGCACGCGCGAACGCATGCGGGAGATCGCCGATGAAAGACCGTAAGACGATCGTCTGGCTGAGAAATCTTCGCGGACGCCGCGAGGCGCGGGCGAAGGAAACCGTTATCCGCCGTCATGGCGCCGTGAACCGGGCAGCGCGCGACGCACGCAAGGCATCTGAAACGACCGCGGCCCATCTTGAACGGACCGCCGCGGATGAAAGCACGGCATTCGGCTCGCTGGTGGGTCAGGCGGTGAGCACTGCGGTTCTTCAGCGGGTGCAAGGACGCTTCGAGATGGCTTCCAGGGAAACGCTGCGTCTGCGCGAAAACGAGCGGGCTGCCGGCATCGCCGAGGAATGGCGAAAGGCCGAGCTTTCCGCTGCGCGCGCCGACCATCATGTGCGCCTGAAAGCCGTGACGAAACTCGACCAGCTGCTGGAGGATATGTCCAAGCGCACGGCTGCCCGCCAGGAGGCGCTGGCCGAACTCTCCGAGGAGGAAGACCGTGGACCTGCGCGCCCATTCACGCGGCACTGATCGGATCAACGGCGCCGGATACGGGGAGGCCATGCCGCAAGTCTCGGTGCGGGCGAAACGGGCGCCGCGGCAACCGCTGCCGCGGAAACCAGCGGCCAGCGGCCCCTTGCTGCTCGAAGACATTCCGCCCGGCAGCGTAGAGGCCTTGAACGCCTTTTACCGCGACCGTTCTTTCGTGCAAATATCCATTGCCGGAGAGGCGGGGACAATCACGGCAGCTTGGCCGTCGCCGGCCGCCGCGGACGACCCGGAAACTTCAGTTGCCTTCACACTGGGCGATGCAAGCGGCGAAGTTTGCTTGCCTCGCACTGTCTTCGAGCGCTGGCTGGCCAAGGCCGACGAGGCGCTCAAATTGGAAAGGTTGGCGCCCGACCATGCAGCGCTTCTCTTGGAATCTTTCCTGACTGGCGAAGTTGCCTGGCTTGAGGAACAACTTGGGCAGCCGATTGCGATCCATGCGATTGAGACCTCATCTGTTGAAAAAAGACGCGCTCCACCCGGTTCCATCGGATTTTTGCTGGCCGTCAAGGAGGAAGTGTTCAGATGCACTTTGTCGTTGAATGACGTCGCCGGTCTTACGCGGCTCGGCCTCCTTCTCAAAAACCATGGCGTGGAGGCGCAATCGGCGATGTCCGGTCTTTTCATACCCCTCAGTGTGTGTCGCGGCGCCGTGACGGTTTCTATCGGTGCGCTTCAAAGCCTGGCGGCGGGCGATGTGGTGCTTTTCGACGAGACCGAAAGAGAGATGGACATGGGGCTCGTCATCGGCGGCCGCTTTGCCGCTCCGGTTCGGTTGACCGCCGGGGGAGTTAAACTTGCCGCAGCGCCTGTCGCCATCGCCGGATCGAAATGGGAGTGGATCATGGACCAGAAAACAGCTTCGTCAGCTCAAGCCCTGGATGGCTCCGGCCTGGACGAAATACTGGTGATCCTCGTTTTTGAATTGAGCCGCACGAGCCTGCCGCTCGGCGAGGTTCGGCAGCTTGGGCCTGGCGCAATCGTGCCGCTTGCGGATGTCGCCAGGGAAACCGTCAGCATTCTTGCCAATGGCAAGCAGATCGGCCAGGGCGAGATCGTGCGGATCGGAGAGAGCCTGGGCGTGCGAATAACCGGGATGTCCGCCGGTGCTTGAGGGTTCGCCCAACCTTTTTGGAATTCTGATCGCAGTAGCCGTGGTCGGCGTGATGCCGCTGATCGTCGTTACGATGACCGGCTTTCTGAAGATATCGGTGGTGCTGTTCCTCATTCGGAACGCGCTCGGCGTCCAGCAGATGCCGCCCAATCTGGTGCTGTATGGCATCGCCCTCGTTCTCACGGTCTACGTTACGACGCCCTTGCTCAGTGAAATATCCGGCCGCCTGCAAGAGGGGCAGATCCAGCTGCAGGGCGCCGAAGACGCGGCAAGGGCCGCGGAACTGGTGCGGGAGCCGCTCCAGAAACACCTCATGAAGTTCACCCAGCCGGAAGAGCGGCGATTTTTTCTTGAAGCAACCGAGCGGCTTTGGCCCGAGCCGGCGCGCCGCAATTTGCAGGACGGCGATCTCTCGATACTCGTGCCGGCGTTCGTTGCATCCGAACTCACCCGCGCTTTTGAGATCGGGTTTCTGATTTATCTGCCGTTCCTGATCATCGACCTCGTCGTGGCCAATATCCTGCTGACGCTTGGCATGATCATGGTTTCGCCGGTGCTCATCTCGATCCCGCTCAAGCTTTTCCTTTTCGTCGCCATCGACGGCTGGTCGCGGCTGATGCACGGCCTCATCCTGAGTTACGGCTGACGCGCGGGAGATCGCCCATGGGCAACGACTTTATCCTCGACAAGGTGCAAAACTCGCTTCTGATCGTGCTATACGCCTCCAGTCCCGCCATTATTGCTTCGCTCGCCATCGGCATTGTGATCGGCCTTATCCAGGCGCTGACGCAGATACAGGATCAGTCGCTGCCGCAATCCGTGAAGTTGATCGCTATTTTGGTGGTCATCATTCTGTTCGGACCTCTGGCTGGCCAGCAGATCGCCGAACAGGCCTCGGCGGCGCTGGACGAATTTCCCTCCGTTACCCGCTGAAGCCGGATGCCAATCGAACCACTCTTCGCGTCCCTCAAGGAGCTTGAACTTTATCTGCTGGCGGGTGCCTTCGCACTCGCGCGCCTCACCGGCTTCATGACTCTCTTCCCGCTCTTCACTCGCGTGCGGTTATCCGGCCTGCTGCGGACTGGCGTCGCGCTGGCGCTGGCGGTCCCGGTTATTCCAATCATCGTCGGGGTCGTGAGCCAGGCGGAAATCACCGGGGCAATGATCCTTGTCTATATATTTAAGGAGGCCGCGGTCGGCATTACGCTTGGGCTGGCAATGGGCATTCCGTTCTGGGCGGCGGAAGCGGCCGGCGACATTGTGGATCTCCAGCTGGGTTTGACATTGGGCGGGTTGATCGATCCGATGATGACCCATGAGACGAGCGCCACCGGCACCCTGCTTACCCTCGTGATGGTCGCGATATATCTGGCTGCCGGCGGTCTGGAGATGACGTTAAACAGCCTCTATGCGAGCTATGAAATTTGGCCGATCAGCCAATTGTTGCCGCTCTTCAGCAAGGATGCCGCCGGGATATTTCTCGACCTGCTCAACAATATCCTGATGATGGCGCTCACCCTCGTCTTCCCGCTCATCGTCACCATGCTGCTGTCCGACATGGTGCTTGGATTTCTGGCCCGCGCGGCGCCGCATTTCAATGTTTTCGCTCTGTCGCTGATTGTAAAAGCGTTGGTGTCAAGCCTGGTTTTTGTTCTCTACGCGGCTTTTCTGGTTTCCTACATAACCCGGGATCTCGGCTTTTTGCACGAAGCCAACAGGTTACTTCAGAGGATCGGCTGCCTCTCCTGCCCCTAGAGCGCGATGAGGTGATCGCCCCATTTTTTCACACCGTCATTCCTGCGAAAGCAGGAATCCCGCTTCTTAATCTGCTTGAGTTCAAGCGGATACCAGCTTTCGCTGGCATGACGGCTGTGGGAGTTAAAATCCAGTTGGATTTTGATTGGGCGTTCACGTGCACTAATTTTGATACAGAATTGTCGTGAGATGCCGACAACTCGCGGGAGTTCCTGAGGACAACCACTCGAAAGGATTTAGCAAATGGCCACAGCAACATCTGCCACCCCTCCTCCGGGCCCGGCCGGATCCCAAGCGCCTGAGCAATTGTTCGATAAGCAGGTAGCTCACGAAATCCGGATGCTCAATATCAAATTCAGCTCGGCCATCGAGGAGTCGACGCAGGAAGCGAGAAAAAGCATAACACAAGCGACTGCCAGGGCGTAGCCTCCCTGTAGCCGTGCGCCGCCGGCAGGGGGCGGCGCGCGGTTATTATCGTGCACAGAATTATGCCTCCCATGGCCCGGAGGTTTTTCCGCCTGATGAAATAAGGCAGAGGGCATGATCGAAAAACCGGTTAACGGCCTCAAAAACTTGGCGAGGCCCCGCAGGTTTGACGCTTTCGAAGTCACCGGCGGCCTGCATGCCGGCGCCAGGATGGATTTGCGAAACCCTCTCTACACGATCGGCTCCAGCGTGGAGTCGGACATTGTTTTGAGGGATCCGGGAATTGCACCGCTCCATGCGAGATTGCGCCGCAAGGGCAACCGGATGGAAGTCGAGGCTGTCGGCGGCGATGTTGCGCTGGCGCGAGGCGCTATGGTGCCCGCGGGCCATGGCAGCCGCTGCAAATTGCCTGTCGAGATTCTGATCGGCGACGCGCGCATCCGCTTGACGAGTCCGAAACAGCCGAAAACCGGCTGGACTATCGCTGCTGCCCTCTCTGCAATCATATTTGCTGTCTTTTACACCACCCACAGCCTTTCCCTGGCCAAGCCGGAAAGCACCGGAATGGAGAACCTGCTCAAGCCAAACGGCCGCTTAGCCCCCATCGAGGGCGCGCCCGCGCAACGTCCGGCCAATGCGGGCGAGGCGGAAAAGCAACTCCGGAGTCGACTGGCGAAAGCCGGAATAACCGCGCTCGGCATCAAGCCGTCGAACGGACGGCTTCTGGCCACGGGCACGATTCCCATTCAGCAAAGCGGGGCCTGGACGGAGATACAATCATGGTTCGACCGGGCTTACGGCGGGCGTGTCCTTCTCGTTTCGGATGTGGCCGCGGGCACGGCGGAACAAGCGCCGCGCCTCGCGCTCCAGGCGATCTGGTACGGCGACAATCCTTATATCATCACCTCCGAAGGCTCGCGCTATTCCGAGGGCGCGCTCACGAATGACGGCTGGACCATCAAGCAAATTGGCGAGGCGGAACTATTGCTGACGAAAGGCGGCGCCACGGTGGCGCTGAAATATCCGTGACCCGCCGCCTGGAAAGCGTGCGGCTCGATACCGCAAGCGAGCTGCAACGGGCGGACAGCATCGCCCCCGGACAAGCTGTCAACCGGCGCCGGCTCCGGGGCATCGACAAGGTGGCGCCGCGAACGCGCGAAGCGGCCCCGGCTTCCGCCGCGGACCATGCCGAAACTTTCGGTTTTGAATCCGCAGGCGGCGCCACCGGCAAATCTCTCGATGATATCCTTCTCGAGTTCGTCATGCCGCTCATTCCCGACCCGGCGATCCTGCGCCGGTCGGTTCCGATCCTCCAGCATCTCATCGCAGATCTGGTTCCAGGCCTTGAAGGCGGCGAGCAGCTGAAAAGCCTAGCCACCACGCTGATCAAGGATGAGATCGAACGCCATCGCGAACTCCTCGGCCGGCTGCGGGGAGGAAGCAATATCTGACCAACCCGAACGATACGGCACAGTTGCTGCATGTCCTTGGCTATCTCTACGGGAGCCACGGGCAGATAAAGCGGGGTGCGGCCTATCTCCTCATGGTGGCCCAGCTTTTCCCCCAAAATGCCGGCGTTCTCCGAACGCTTGCCCATTTGCTGACACTTGACGGCGAGGCGGACAAGGCCCTCGCGACAATCGCCAAACTGGAGGGCTTGGACGGCATGGAACACCCCGCACTCGCATTGCTGAAGAGCCGGGCGTTGCTTGCGGCGGGACGCACGACGGAAGCACGCAACGTCTTCCGGGAATTCCTGACGCAACGAGGAGATGCATAGCAGTGCCGGACCGCCTGTCGCTATGGCTTTCGAAGTTGGCGCACCGCGGCGATCTGATCATCGCGACGCTCGTGCTTTTCGCGGTGGTGATGATGCTCATTCCGCTGCCGACGTTCCTCGTCGACGTCCTCATCACTGCCAACATTGCCATCAGCGTGCTGATCCTGTTGGTATCTTTTTATGCGGTCCATCCGCTGCAATTTTCCTCGCTGCCTTCGGTGATCCTTGTAGCCACGCTGTTCCGGCTGGCGATCACCGTCACCACGACGCGGCTGATCCTGCTTCAGGCGGACGCGGGCGATATCGTCACGGCGTTCGGAACATTCGTCGTCGGCGGCAATATCGTCGTCGGCATGGTGATCTTCCTCATCATCACCATTGCGCAGTTTATCGTGGTCGCGAAGGGTGCCGAGCGGGTTGCCGAAGTGGCCGCCCGCTTCTCTCTCGATGCCATGCCCGGCAAGCAGATCAGCATCGATGCCGAGCTTCGTAACGGCGATATCGACCAGGTGGAGGCGCGCCGGCTGCGCCAGCAGCTCGAACGCGAGAGCCAATTATTCGGCGCCATGGACGGCGCCATGAAATTCGTCAAGGGCGACGTCATCGCCAGCATGGTGATCATTCTCGTCAACCTCATCGGCGGTTTTGCGATCGGCACCCTGCAACGCGGCATGTCGCTTGGCGACGCCGCGTGGACCTATTCGCTGCTGACCGTTGGCGACGGTCTTGTCGCCCAGATTCCGGCCCTACTTGTCTCCTTCGCCGCGGGGACGATGGTGACGCGGGTCGGAAGTGCTGATGGCGATGGCGACCTCGGCCGGCAAATAACCGGCCAGCTCTCTCGCGACTCCCGGGCTCTGGCGCTCGCCGCGGCAATTATGACCGGTCTTGCCCTCGTGCCGGGTTTTCCCTTCGCCATATTTCTGATCCTCGGCGCCGCCTTCGGCGCTGGCGCCTATGCGGTCAACAAGCGGGCGGCAAGGAGCGAAAAGTCAGGCGCGCTCGCCGGCGCCAAGGCGCAGGAACTATCCGCATTTCCCGGATCGGCCTCCGCTGCCGGCATCGACGCGCCGCCTTCCTCCTATCGCATCGTGGCGCGCCTCGGCGCCGAGCTCGCCCAGGTAATTCCGGAAATTGAATTCAGCGTGCTGGCCAGCCGCGAGCGCCGCGATCTCTTTAGCGACCTCGGCGTCGATGTGCCGCCCATTGGACTGCATATCGACGATACATTGGCCGCGCGCAGCATTCGTATCGATCTCGATGGCGCACCCGTTTTGAATGCGGAAATCCCGGCCCGCCGGCTGCTCGTCGAGGCGGACGGCGCCAATCTCGATCTGCTCGAGGTGGCCTATGAGGAAGCAGCGCCAATTGCCGGCCAGGCGAAATTCATGTGGGTCGATGACAGCCATGTCGCCGCGTTGAAGGAGGCGGGGATCAATTTTTCCCCACCTACGGAAATCGCGGCCAAATGGACTGCCCACGCGCTGAGACTCTATGCCGGTCATTTCATCGGAATCCAGGAAACGCGCCGGCTGCTGTCGAACATGGAGCCTGACTATGCCGACCTGGTGAAAGAGGCGCAGGACGCCGTGCCGCTGCAGAAGATCGCCGAGGTGCTGCGGCGGCTGGTCTCCGAAAACGTGCCGATCCGCAATTTACGCGTTGTGCTGGAGGCGCTCATCGAATGGGGCAAGCGCGAGCTCGATATCGGTATCCTTACCGAACATGTGCGCGCCGCACTCAAGCGTCAGATCAGCTTCCGGTCGGCCGACCGCAATAATATCATCGCGGCCTACATCCTTCAGCGCTCAGCCGAGGACATAGTGCGGCGCGCCGTGCAGAACACGCCCAACGGGGCTTCCCTTGATCTTTCCGATACCGAAGCCTTGGGCCTGGTGGCCGAAATACGGCGGGCGCTTTCGCAAACGTCCTCGGGCGTCCTGCCCGTCGTGCTGGCCACGGTGGATGTGCGCCGCCACATGCGAAGCCTGCTTGCGCACAACGCCATCGAACTGTCGGTCCTGTCATACCAGGAGCTGGCGCAGGAATTCAACGTGCAGCCGATCGCCGCCATCGCGGGCCGTCCAGCCGCGGCCGACATCCGCACTGCGTATCCAGCGACATTGGTGGAGACACCGGCATGATGAATGCCGCCTGGATCGTGGTGTTCGGGTTTTTTGCGGTATTTTTTTTCGCGGGCTCCGAAATCCGGGCGCAGGATGCATCACCGTTGTCAGGCCAGCCGGTGATCGACCTGGCGATCGGTCAGGGACGAATTCTGCGTTTCGACAAACCGGTCGAATCTGTGCTGATCGCCGACACCGAAATCGCCGATCTCCAGGTCGTCTCGCCAGAAATGATCTATGTTTTCGGCCTTAAGCCCGGCCTTACAAATCTCATCGTCGTCACCACCGATCAGCGGGTCGAAACCACCGCGCGATTCAGAGTTACCCTCGACTTGACGCCTGCAAAAGAGGCGCGGCGCCGACTGCAGCCGAAATCGACGGTCAAGCTCACAACCCTCGACAATCGCATTGTAGCAACGGGACCAACACGAAACGTCGAGGAGGCAATCGATATCGACAACATCGCCAGCGCTTACTCGCCGGCAGAGGAACCGCCGATCAACAAGACGACCGTACACGGGTCGCAACAGGTCAACATCCGGGTGCGTTTCGCCGAGGTCTCGCGCACCGAGCTGCAATCCTATGGGGTGGACTGGTCGGCCGGCGTGTCCACGGGCGGTTTCGAGTTCGGCGTGATGCAGAACAACGGGATTCCCGACAGTAGCGGCGGCAATCTCGGATTTAGCCTTGGGAGCAAGGCCCTCAATCTGGAGGTCGTGATCGAAGCCTTGAAGCGCAACGGCATCGTGAAAATTCTTGCCGAGCCGAACCTCACCGCATTGACGGGCCAGACGGCAAGCTTCCTTGCCGGCGGCGAGATTCCCGTGCCCATTCCGCAAGGAAACGACGTCGTTACGATCCAGTACAAGCCATTCGGCGTTTCGCTTGGCTTCACGCCAACCGTTCTCGGCCGCAACCGCATCGGGCTCCATGTGCAGCCGGAAGTCAGCTCGCTCTCCGAGTCGGGATCGGTCAGAGTGAATGGTTTCTCCTTGCCAAGCTTCATCACGCGAAAGGCGGACACCACTGTCGAGGTGGCAAGTGGACAGACTTTCGCGATCGCCGGCCTTTTCCAGCAACGGATGTCGCGCAATCTTGAAAAATTCCCGGTGCTCGGCGATGTGCCGGTGCTTGGCGCGCTGTTTCAATCGCAGCGTTTCCAGAAGGAAGAGACGGAGCTCGTCATCTTGATCACGCCTTATCTGGTCGAACCGGTCAATGGCGAGCTGGCGGCCCCGCTGGACCGCCCAACCAAGCGGAAACACGCCAAGGATCCAGCCGCGATGGGCCTGATCATCAAATAGAAAGAGAATTGCATGACATCTTTCATTGCCTTCCGCGCCCTCTTGCCGCTCATGGTATTGAGCGGCTGCACGCAAACGCCGGACTCCTCGTCTGACTATTCTCCAGGTTATAGCCACGTTTCAATGAAGCTGAAGAAGGGCGAGGAGACGGTGCTGGTGCCCGATGCTTGCCTGGAAGCGCCGGCCGACAGCGCAAAACCCGAAGCCGGGACAGTTCATACCATTGTTTCCGATACTGGCGCGCATTTGCCGCCAGGCTGCGCCAATGCCTATAATCTTCAGCGCATGGCCGAAAGGCAGCGTGACCTCGTCGAAGGCCGCCGGATGGGTTCCGCCGCCGCCGCCCCATCTGTGAATGCCGCGCGCCGTTATCGCGATGGCACAGATGAACGAAGTGATGGCACTGCACCCTCGACAACTGTTCCGAGAACCAACTAGATCGAGTTCAAGCGGGATGCCAGCTTTCGCTGGCATGACGGCTGTGGAGTTAAAAAGAATCCGCCGGGCTTCTGTGCTGGAAGACCGGCGGATATTCGACGAAAGATTCCTAGGCGGCTTGCGTCTCCGGAAGAAGAGCCTGCACCTGCTGTTTGGCCTGCGAAACCGCGTCGGTGACCTTCTTGAAGATTGCATCGAGCTGGGCGGTATCTCCGCCCGTGCCCTTAAGTATCTCCTTGAGCGAACTAGCCAATAGCTGGACAGCGCCCGTGACGGTGTCGGTTAACTGCTTCAACAAAGCGTCAAGACCGCCACTGCCGCGGCTGTTTCCAGCCTGCTGAGCGCCCCCGCCCTGTTGAGCGCCATTTGCCTGTTCGCCGCCGCCGGTTTGCTGCGCGCGACCCTGCTCGCCGCCGCCAGCCTGCTGTATCTGATTGAGACCAGCCGTCAGTTGCTGAAGGCCTTGCGAGATCGTGTCGCTGAACTGCGTGAGCGCAGCTTCGGCACCGGCGCCGCCCGCCTGGTTTGCGCCACCGGACCCCTGCGTATTGCCGGCCTGGTGGGCATTGCCGCCGTGATGGGCGCCGCCAGTTTGCTGAGCGCCGCCACCTTGCTGTGTCCCAGACAGGAGGGCGGTCTTCAGTGTGTTGGAGGCTTGCAAGACGGTGTCGTTAAATTTCTTGAAAGCGGCCTCGATCCTCTGGCTTTGCTGGTTGCCGCCAACCTGCTGCGCGCCACCAGCCCCCTCCATCCGTCTTGTCTGATTGGCGACCTGCCCGTCAAACGCCTTCATCATTTGCCCGCCCCTGTTATCAAGGGAGAACACGTTGTTATTACTCCCGTTCACGTTATCCCTTCCGCCGAGTGCGATTGACGGCGACAAGTTCAAGATTGGATTGGCTTGCATGGCACTTTCTCCTCTGCTCGTTGATTAAGGCGCTTGGTCGGGCCGTATCCAACTCCGTTTTGCTGGAAAGCGCATCGCCGGTTGCTCATAACTTTCCAACTTTAGAGGTACGATAACATCCGTAATTCAATGCGTATAATCCAACTGTATTTTCCGATAAGGGCATACTGAATTGCGTCAGTGGTGAAGAAGCGTCGACACTTCGAAATTGTTTTCCGTTTTCTTGCGTATCTGGCTTGCCATTATCTCCGCCGCGGCGTGGGCTTTCAAAAGCCACAGATTCTGGTTGATGGATTCTTTCTGGATAACAACAGTCGCGCACGCGAATTGCTCGAGTGGCGAGGGTCTGCCGGAAGTGACCGCGACGACAGGCTTTCCGCGCTCGGAAATCATGTGAAGCATATCGATCAGACTGTTCGATGGCGGCGAAAAATTGGCCACAAGGACCGCGCAATCTTTCTGCGCCGCATGGGATAGGTGGGTGACTCCGGGATTCAGGCGGCGCAATTTTACCTGGTTGCCGCGCGCCGACAAAGACTGGATGAAATGGTTGATGAAACCGAAGCCGGAGCTCGACTCGAGGCTTATGATATTTTGCGTCGCCGCGAGAACATCGGAAGCCACCGAGATGTTCGAGAGGTTTTCGCCATCGCCTAAACTGAGAACCCGGTCGGTGATGAAGTTGATGATTTCCGAGAGCGGGGGACAGCGTCCGTCATTCTGATCGCCCAATCTTAGATATTCAAGCCGGGTGCTGCGCAGCGCTTCCACGCAACATTCGCGCAATTGCTCGAAACCCTCGTAGCCAAGAAAATGAGCGAGCCTGACCATGGTGCTGTGGGACACGCCGGCCTTGTGCGCCTGGTCGCGCATCGAGAGAAAAGCGACGTCGTTCGGATTTTTGAGAACATACGACGCCGCCGCCTTGAGCTGAGGCGTCATCTCGCCGTAGGCTTCCCCTATCTCATTGGCCAGGGGATGACATTCTGAAAAGGTTTCCCGTTCTGTCACGGCCCTCACTCCACTCACCTGCTGGATCAGCCGTCCACAGCGATTTCATCGGAACGGGGAAATGGGCCGCGATACAACCGCGTCCGACTCCGACTCTGGCCTTTCATGCGATGCATATTTCGGTCGTGCCATCACATGCCCACCTTGCTCGGCGCACCTTGCGAATATCAAAGGCGAAACAGGAGGCGCTTCCAAGGCAATCCCAAGGCACACAGGGCATTTTGCTCACCGCGAAGATCCCCTTTGCAATGCACGCTGCGAGTCTTGGAGAACGGCAACGTGCGTTTGATTGTTTCGCGCTGGTAAACACCCAAGGGGTTGGGTTTAGTCGTGTCCGGCACGGGAAAAAATACTCGCCATCGCGCTGCTCGCGTCATAATTGCAGCAACTTTATTCTGAAGCGCTCAAGACGTATCTTCGTTGAGCGCATCCCTGGCGAGGCCATGACACTCTATCAGCACCGCATCGACTTCGTGTCTTGGCTCTCTGCGATAGCCTGGCGGAAGGCCCGGGCGAAGCGGCGAGTTGAACCTGGGACTTCGCATGCTGTCGCGCCGCGCTTGCCAGCGCTTGAGACGCTGCACCTGGCGGGGCAGATTATCGAGCGCCATCTTGACCGCCGCGAGACGGCGGCCAAAACGCAGAGCACCCACCATGCCATCGTCGGCCTCCGGTTCGGGCCTGCGCTGCACCTGCGCCTGAAACAGCGGCGCGAAAGGGCTGTCGCCGAAAACGAAGATCCGGGGGACAGGCTTGGGACCGGCGCGTGCTGGCCGCACGCCGAAACGCTTGCGCGCATCGAAGAGTTGAAACGACGCACGAGCCCCGCCAACGCTTGCGAGCTTAAGCCCCGGAGGCATTGCACGGACCGCACGGGGTTTCACCACGACGCCCCTGGCGGCGATGACGATCAAACGGCGCACCGCCGATTCCGCCGGCCGCAAGATGCTGAGCGCCCTGCGGTAGAGAGGCCGCGGCAACCGCGCCAGAGCGCCTTGAGCGGCAAGCCCCACCATGGCGATGAGCGCTGCCACGATGCGGG
>JBGTJO010000114.1:0-2448 GCA_041745135.1 Aestuariivirga sp.
TGGTGCGCGCGATACAGGCGTGACCCGCCACGAGGATTGCAATCATATAGGCGAGAAGCCGGTGATTGAATTGCACCGTGATCGCATTCTCGAAAAAATTGCGCCATAATGGTTCCATGACACCCAAGCCATCAGGCACAAGCTTCCCCTCCATCAAGGGCCAGGTGTTGTAACCTTGGCCGGCATCGAGGCCCGCCACGAAACCGCCGGCGGCGATTTGCAGCAGCACGAGCGCCACGATGAGAAGTGCTGTCCACTCTTGCAGCGGGCGATGCTTCCTGCCCAAGCCAAAAGCCAGCCACAGGATGGCGCCGTAAATCAAGGCAGCCAGACTCAAATGAGCGGAAAGCCGGTACTGACTCACATCCACGCGGTCCACGAGGCCCGAGGCCACCATATACCAGCCGAGCGTTCCCTGCAGCGCGCCCAATATCAGAATAATAGCGAGCCACGGCCACAGGCGCCGCGATAGCCGTCCCGTCGCTGCAAAGTAGGCAAAGGGCAAAAGAAATGCCACGCCGATGAAGCGCCCAAGAAACCGGTGCGACCATTCCCACCAATAAATGAATTTGAACTCGGCCAGCGTCATCCCCAGATTGACGGCACGATATTGTGGAATGAGCTGATATTTTTTGAACGCGATCTGCCAATCGGCGTCGGTGAAAGGCGGAATGATGCCGAGCAACGGCTGCCACTCGGTGATCGACAGACCGCTGCCGGTAAGGCGCGTTGCGCCCCCGACGATGACCATGCAGAAAATTAAAAACGCGACGCCGAAAAGCCACAGCCTCACATACGGTAAAGCTGCGGCCTGGCGGGGTGAAAGCGGGTCCATCTCGCCAGTTAGGAGGAGCCCGGCCTTTCCATCAAGAGATGCAGCGCCGCACGGCAGAGTGTAGGATGCGTCCCATGGACAAATTCCCCATTGCCGCTCCTCCGGAGTCCACGCTGGATGATGCTATCGCCGATTCATTCCCCGCCAGCGATCCAGTGGCGCTTGGCCATTGCGAGCGCCCCGGCCGTCCGGTGCGCAATCCACCGCAGTCATCGGGCTTGAAATTGCGCAGCCGCAAGCTCATCGGCACCTTCGCCACGGTCGCATTCCTGATCGTCTACGCCTTGCTCGCCATGGCCGTGGGCGGCCAATGGATCGTAGGCCGCGGCATTTTGATTGAGCTGGCGTTCTACGTCATCGCCGGGCTGCTATGGCTCCCAGTAGTCATGACGATCGTCAGATGGATGTCGCGGCCGGATTGACGCCAAATTTGTCATCGCCGGATTTATTCCGGCGACCCATCCCTCAGCTAGGATGAATAGCGCAGCGGAGAAATGGGTTGCCGGGACAAGCCCGGCAATGACAAAGAATATAACTTAAGCGACGTTCAGCCGTTTGAAGCCATTGAGCAGCGCAAACGCCGCGCCTGACAGCAGGACTTCGACATAGCGGAGCTTCTGGTAACGGCCTGCAAGCGACACGCGCGGCAGGGCGGTGAGGTGATGTTTATGGCCAGCGAACACCAAGCCTTTCCGCGTCGTGACCGCGGCTTTGAAACCGGCCTCCGAAGCCAGCCGGAAATCCCTTGTGGAGGCTGAGTCCGGATCGCCATAAGGATAAGCGAAATAGTCAGGCCGTGTCCCCAGCTCCTCGGCGATCCGGTCGGCGGAGCAGACCATCTCACCCAGGGCTTCGGCCTCGGTCAGTTGGCTCAGCGCATAATGTTGCATCGTATGGGCGCCGATGGTGCACAGAGGATCGGCGGCAATGAGGCGCAACTCATCCCAGCCCATGGCTTCAGCACCGCAGATCGCGTCGAGGTTGACGCCCTGCTGCGCGCAGAAATTTCGGATCCAGCGGCGTTGCACCTTCTGCCCGAGCGCCCGAACCGGCCAATAGAGCCGCTGCCAAGCTTGTTGTTTCTGTGCGTCGGTAACTGTTGGGACGCGGAAATGCTGGCCGTCGATCTCCGTGTCGATAAGCGATGCGCCGGCGATTGCCGCCTCGAGGCCCCGCCACCACAGCTCGCAAGTGCCATCGGCAATGCTCGGCGTCACGAATATGGTGAACGGACATTGGTGCTTGCGGAACACCGGCCGTGCGTGAACGAGATTGTCGCGGTAACCATCATCGAGCGTGAACGCCGCGAACGGCCGCCCCGAGGGATTGTCGCCGGTCGTCCGCGCCACGGCTTCATCGAGCGACACAAGATCGAAGCCGCGCGCCACCACAAGGTTAATGACATCGTCAAGAAACCCAGGCGTCACTTCAAGGCCTGCGTTCGGTGCGAAGCCCTTCTGCAGGCCGCCGCCAGGCCTCACATGATGGAGCATGAAAATTGCTCCGCGACCGCCGAGAATGCCGCGGAGCGCCTGTGATGCTCCAGAATAGTACAGAACATCGAGGCTCGTCTTGAGAATGGCGGAATTTGGCATGGCGGCGCGTCCGGACAC
>JBGTJO010000115.1:0-4477 GCA_041745135.1 Aestuariivirga sp.
CGGCCGCCCGCGTGGAGGGGAGGAACGCCGTCCGCGTGAACACGCTGTGGAGACTGAGGCCGAAGTTCCACCGATGAAAGTGGAATCGCCCCCGCCCCGTCCCGCGCCTGTCGAGATCGTGATGCCGGAGAGTTCCGTTCAAGAGGCGGAACCGCGCAAGTGGCAGCCGCCGCAGCCGACGCTTTCTCCGGTGACGGAGCGCAAAAGCGGATGGTGGAGCAAGAGGTGAGGTGCTTTTCTCCCTCCCCCTTTGTGGGGAGGGCTAGGGGTGGGGGTCGGGTGGTCTAACAGGGAGATGGCCCATTTATTTGATAGGCTGGAGCGACCCCCACCCTTAATCCCTCCCCACAAGGGGGGAGGGAGAATCTGCTAGCCGCAAACTCGCCCTATTCAGAGTCGATTAGGAAGTTCATGACGCTGTTTTATATCCGCCGGGTTATTGCTGGCTTGCTTGCCTTAGCTCTGATCGCCGTCGCCCCGGCGCAAGCGGCAAAGGATCGCAACCGGCCGGCGGGGCCGCAGCTTATTCGCGATGCGGAAATCGAAGGGCTGATGCGGCTATACACGCGGCCGATCTTCAAGGCGGCGGGAATCAATCCGGGGTCGGTCAACGTCTATCTGATCAATGATTCGCGCATCAATGCCTTCGTGGCCGGGGGCCAGCGCATCTTCATTCACACAGGGCTCCTGATGCAGGCCCGGACGCCGAATGAATTGATCGGTGTCCTCGCCCATGAGTCAGGCCATATCGCCGGGGGCCATCTTGCCCGGCTTGGTCATGAACTGGAAAGCGCCAGCGTTACGTCGATCATCGGCATGCTGGTTGGTGTGGCGGCGGCAGTCGGCGGCGCCGCGGCGGGCGACAAGAATGCGACCAGGGCGGGAAGCGGCATCATGATGGGCTCGCAGGGCTTGGCGCAGCGCAATGTGCTGGCCTATCAGCGCGTGATGGAAGCATCGGCCGATCAGGCGGCGCTTAAATATCTGACGGCGAGCGGCCAGTCGGGCAAGGGCATGATCACGCTGTTCGGCAAGCTTGCCAATGAGTCGATCGCCTCCATCCAGAATATCGATCCTTATGTGATGTCGCATCCCATGCCCTTCGACCGCATCCGCAATCTCGAGGAAGCCGCGAAGAAGTCGCCTCACTATAATAAGGTCGACCCGCCCGAACTGGTTTTGCGCCACAAGCTCATGCAGGCGAAGCTCGTAGGCTTTCTGGAGCCGGCAACGGTGGTGTTTCAACGCTACCCCAGCACCGATAATTCGCTGCCCGCCCGCTATGCCCGCTCGATCGCCATGTTCCGCAAGGGCGACACGAAAAATGCCGTGCCGATTATCGAAGGCCTGACGCGGGAACTGCCGCAGGATCCCTATTTCTGGGAGCTGCTCGGCCAGGCTCTGCTGGAAGGCGGTGCGCCCGCCAAGGCGGTGCCACCGCTCAGAAGAGCGGTGAAGCTTTTGCCGAACAACGGCCTCATTCAAATTCTGCTGGCCCAGGCGTTGATCGGCACCGGCGGCAAGGCCGCTTCGCAACAGGCTTTGAAGTCGCTCCGCCTGGCGCAGAAGACGGAAGGGCAAACCCCGGCGGTGTTCAAATATATGGCGAGGGCCTATGGCCAGCTCGGCGATGTTCCGCGCGCGGAACTGGCGACCGCGCAAGCGGCCTGGCTTACCGGCGATAAGCAATTGGCGACGGAAAAGGCTAAATCCGCGCAAGGGCGTTTCAAGCAAGGCACGCCGGAATGGGTTCAGGCTAACGATCTTTTGAACTTCGCCGGCCGGGACTGACATAAACATCGCCGCTCACGCAAAGAGGATTACATGATTTCGATATTTCGCGCCGGGCTGTTTGCCGCTTTCGTAGTGCTAGCACCTGCTGCTGCGCTGGCGGAGTTCGATGCCAAACAGCGGGACGAAATCGGCGCCGTCGTCCGCGAGTATCTCCTCAAGAATCCCGAGATCTTGCTTGAGTTGAGCCGGGAATTGGAGAAGCGGCAGCAGATGGCCGAAGACCTGCAGCGCGAAACCGCGGTTGCGGAAAACGCGGCTGAGCTTTTTCATTCAAAAACCGATTTCGTGGCGGGTAATCCCAAGGGCGATGTCACCATGGTCGAGTTCTTCGACTACAATTGCAGCTGGTGCAAGAAGGGCCTGCCGGAAGTGTTGAGCTTGATCGAAGGGGACAAGAATCTCCGCATTGTGATGAAGGAGTTTCCGATCTTCGGCGAGGGATCGGAATATGCGGCGCGCGCCGCACTTGCCGCCAACAAGCAAGGCAAATACTGGGAGTTTCATTTGGCGATGCTGGCCCATGAGGGAAAGCTCGCCCAGGAGGAAGTGGACCGGATTGCCGTGGCGCAGGGGCTCGACTTGGCGATGCTGCAAAGAGACATGGAGTCAGCGGAAATCGCCGACATCATCGCGCGCAATCAGAAGCTCGCCCAGGCGCTGGCGATCAACGGGACGCCCGCCTTCATCATCGACCGCAGGGTGGTTCCCGGTTATCTGCCGAAGGAAGGGCTGGCGGCGGCAGTCAAAGAAATCCGCGACGCCGGCGGCTGCGCCATCTGTTAAATCTACTCCTCTCCCTTGGGAGAGGAAGGGGCCCATGCGAAGCGTGGGAAGGTGAGGGGACCGGATGCTCATTATTTGCATCCGATCCCCTCATCCTCCCACGCCTTGCGGCGTGGGCCCCTCCTTCTCCCAAGGGAGAAGGGAAATTGTGCAAGCTTCCCACTCTCCATTGTTCCCCCTATAAGCGAGGAACGCAGTTTGGAGCAGTCCTCAAATCATGCCGCCGGTCCTCGTCCTGAACGGTCCCAATCTCAATTTGCTTGGTACCCGTGAACCGGCGATTTATGGGTCGGAAACGCTGAAGGACGTGGAGGCCCGTTGCCAACGGCGGGCGAAAAAGCTCGGCCTGGCAATCGACTTCCGGCAGACGAATACCGAAGGCGAACTGGTGAGCTGGATCCAGCAGGCGCATGGGCAAGCCTCCGGCATCGTGCTCAATGCCGGGGCCTATACGCATACGTCAATCGCTATTCAGGATGCGCTTCGGGGTTGCCAATTACCGGTGGTCGAAGTGCATCTTTCCAATATCTACAAGCGCGAGCCTTTCCGGCATCACAGCTATGTCTCGCCCGCCGCCAATGGGGTGATCTGCGGCTTCGGCCCCCACGGGTACGAATTGGCAATCGAGGCGCTTGCCAACATTCTCAACGCAAACAAGAAGGGTTGAACGAATGCCCTCGAAAAAGAAGACGCCGGCACGCGCAGGGACCGCCGATCCGGAATTCGATCTTATCCACCGCCTGGCGGAGATACTGAACGAAACGGGGCTTTCGGAAATTGAGCTGGATCGCCGCGGCGTGAAAGTGCGCGTGGCCAGGGCGATGACCGCAGTGACCGCCCCTGTGCAATCACAAGCCGCGACGCAACAACATGCGCCCGCACCGGTAATTGCCGCGGCTACACCCGGCAGGGTCGACGCGGATCATCCGGGCACGGTCAAATCGCCCATGGTCGGCACGGTTTATCGCTCTCCGGCACCGGGCGTTCCGCCATTCATCGATGTGGGGGTGGAGGTGAAGGAAGGTCAAATTCTGCTGGTCATTGAAGCCATGAAGACGATGAACCAGATTCCAGCGCCACGCGCGGGCCGCGTCACCCATGTGTTCGTCGATAACGGGCACCCGGTCGAATACGGCGAGCCGCTGGTGGTGATCGAGTAGTCATGTTCGAAAAAATCCTCATCGCCAATCGGGGCGAGATCGCACTCCGGGTGCTCAGGGCGTGCCGGGAGCTTGGCATCCCGACGGTCGCGGTTCATTCCACCGCCGATGCGGAGGCCATGCATGTGCGGCTTGCGGATGAAAGCGTGTGCATCGGCCCGCCGCCGGCGCGCGACAGCTACCTCAATATTCCCGCCATTGTCGCGGCGTGCGAAATTACCGGGGCCGACGCCGTGCATCCGGGTTACGGCTTCCTGTCGGAGAACGCCAGCTTCGCGCAGATTCTGACGGAGCATAACATCAAGTTCATTGGCCCCACTGCCGAACATATCCGGATTATGGGCGACAAGATCGAAGCCAAGCGCACCGCGGTCGAACTCGGCATCCCGGTGGTGCCGGGCTCGGAAGGCGGGGTTTCCGACGTTGGCGAAGCCAAGCGTATTGCTGGCGGCATCGGCTATCCGGTCATCATCAAGGCAACGGCCGGCGGCGGCGGGCGCGGCATGAAGGTGGCGCGTTCCGAGGCCGATCTCGAAGCCGCCCTCAGCACCGCTCAGTCGGAAGCGAAGGCTGCCTTCGGCAATGGCGATGTCTATCTGGAGAAATATCTCGAGAAGCCGCGCCATATCGAAATCCAGGTTCTGGGCGATGGCAGAGGCCAGGCGGTGCATCTGGGCGAGCGCGACTGCTCATTGCAGCGGCGGCATCAGAAGATTTGGGAGGAAGCTCACTCCCCTGCC
>JBGTJO010000116.1:0-4971 GCA_041745135.1 Aestuariivirga sp.
GCCGACGTGAAGCTCGAAGCCTATGGCGCGCGATTGGGTTTCAACGGCACGCTGGGCGGCACGGCTGCTGCAACCAACGGCAAGCTGAGCTTGCGCAGCACCGATATCAGCCGCTTATTCGCTGCCATGGGCGTGCCTTCGGCAGAGCTTCCGACCGGAGTTCTGCTGCTCGATTCGCAGGTCACCTCCAAGGCCGGCGGTCTTTCTCTTCCCGATATCGCGGGGCGTTTCGGCACGACCAAAGTGGGCGGGCAACTCGACTGGGGCGCGGATGGCAGGATCACCGGCAATCTCGATACGGGGCCGCTGGTGCTGGGCGATATACTAGCCGCCGCTTTCCTCACCTGGAACGGCCTGCCATTCGAACTCAATGCATCCCTCACTGCAAATTTACCGCTGGGCCTTAAGGGCGAAATCTGGATCAGGCCCGAAAGCCTCAGGATTCACCACACCCACTCCGCTTCCGAGGTCCAGATCGGGATTACGGCCGGCGCGGAAGAAATACGCTTCGCGATGTTTGGCAAAGACGCTTCCGGAGAGGAGGCCAAGATCGATATCGGATCGCGAGGCACCGATGGCAATCGCGTGATCGACGGCAAGATAAAGCTGCCCATCGATCTCGCCCAGCAATTGCGCCTGGCGGGTGGTGATCCGATAGCCGAAGGCACCGGCAGCATCGAGCTTGGCTTCACGGCGAAGGGCCGCAGCCCTGGCGGCGCCTTGGCGGCGCTCGAGGGCACGGGATCCTACGATATCGGCGGGTTGAAGCTGCTCAATATCTCCCCCGAGGATTTTAAGGTGGCGCTCGGCGAAGCGGAGGATACCGCGGGGCTCAACGCCGCTTTCGATGCGCTGAGAGGGGGCAGGGGTTTGGCCGGTGGCGATGTCAAGGGCACGATCACGGTCGCCAATGGAGTTGTCGACTTTCTGCCGATCACCATCGCGACACCCGCTGCGGACGCCGTGATCAAAACGATCGCCGAACCGGCGGCCGGCCTCATCGACATATCGGCAGCACTTTCGCTGAAAGCGCGGGAAGGACTTCCGCCCATGGAGATTTCCTACGCTGGCCCGCCACTGGAATTGGCCCGTAACGAGGACAAGGGGGAGCTCCTCTCCAAAGTGGGCTACGCCATCATGCAGAAGGACGTCGCCGAACTCGAACGGATGCAGAAGGAGCAACTGCGGCTGGCGGCGGAGGAGGAGAAGTTGCGTGAGGCGGACGAAGAGAGGCTTCAGGCTCATTACGCCCAGCGCGACGAAGTGCAGTTACGCCGCCGCGAATTGAAGGTCCATGCCGAGATGCGGGTGCTTGAGGCGGAGAAATTGCGCCAGCAGCTAGAGAGCGAACGCGCCGCCAACGCCGAGATCAATCGCAGCGAGATCCGCAAGAGAACGCGCGAACTCAAGGTCCACCGGAATCTCGCCAAGCTGGCGCGAAAGCAAGAGGAAGCAATCAAGGTGGCGCCAGCGCCCCGCGCGAAGCCCGCTCTGGAGCAGCCCGAACCGGAATCGGAATTGTTTTCGTTTCCCCGCATTTTCGGGTCGCCAGCCCGCCCCCCATCGCAGCAGTAACTCTACTCTCTTCTTCCGTTCCCCAGCGAAAGCTGGGGTCCAGCTTTCCGCTTGAAATTGAATCGTTGCAGATGTTCCCGGTTAGAAGCTGGATTCCAGCTTGCGCTGGAATGACGGACTAAGGCGAATGGGAAGAGGACGAACCGTTTCTCGCCCTCATCAGAAGCCAAACGCGGATGGCGCTTGAGAGGTTTCGCTCGCCTCGGGAGCCGTCGATTTCGCCGACGAGGCTTGCGAGGGACATATTGCGAGCGGCAGCGGCCTTCATCAAAGCGTCCCAGAACTCCGGCTCAAGTGAGAGCGAGGTGCGATGACCGGCGATGGTGAGTGAACGCTTGAAATCCCGGCTCATCACTCTTCGAGCTTGTGACCTTCCAGCCGCTTTTCTTCGAGATCATGTTTTGACTCGATGAGTTTCCGTTCGTCCTTGGCTCTGCCGAATTTGGCGCGATTGGCGGCAGCTTCGGACTCCCTCGCGGTTCGGGCCTTGCGCTTGCGGTGGAGTTTCAAATTGAGAATCTCACCCATCACTTTGATCCGATCATGTCCTCGGGGCGCACGATGCGGTCAAAGTCTTTCGCTTCGATGCCATCGTTGATGGCTTCCTCGCGCAGCGTGGTACCGTTCTTGTGGGCGGCTTTGGCGATCTTCGCGGCGCGGTCGTAGCCATATTTGGGCGCCAGCGCCGTCACCAGCATGAGCGAGCGGGATAGGGCGTCCTTGATGTTGTCTTCGCGAGCTTCGATGCCGGCGACGCAATTGTCGGTGAAGCTCATCACCGCATCGGCCATCAGGCGCACCGACTGGAGGAAATTATAGGCCATGACGGGATTGAACACGTTCAACTCGAAGTGCCCCTGGCTCCCGGCGAACGTCATCGTCGCATGATTGCCGAATATCTGTGCGCAGACCATCGTCAGGGCTTCGCACTGCGTCGGGTTGACCTTGCCCGGCATGATGGACGAGCCAGGCTCATTCTCGGGCAGCGACAGCTCGCCAAAGCCCGAGCGGGGGCCCGAGCCCAGGAAGCGGATGTCGTTGGCGATCTTGAACAGGGAAACGGCAACAGTATTGATGGCGCCATGGCTCATCACCATGGCATCGTGGGCGGCCAGCGCTTCGAACTTGTTGGGCGCCGAAGTGAACCCGAGGCCCGTAACCGCCGCCATGCGTTCCGCCACCAGGTCCGCAAATCCCACCGGCGCGTTGAGGCCAGTCCCCACCGCCGTTCCGCCTTGCGCAAGCTGCATGAGCATCGGCATGGTTTGCTCAATTCGTGCGATGCCGTTCCCGATCTGCGTGGCGTAACCGGAAAACTCCTGACCTAGCGTCAGCGGCGTTGCATCCTGCGTATGGGTCCGCCCGACCTTGATGATGTTGCTCCACTGCTTCGCCTTAGCGTCGAGCGCGCCATGCAAATGTTTGAGGGCGGGGATGAGCCGATGGTGAATCTCTTCCGCGCAGGCGATGTGCATGGCCGTGGGATAGGTGTCGTTCGACGACTGGCTCATGTTGACATGGTCGTTGGGATGCACGGGCTTCTTCGAACCCATGGTCCCGCCCAGCAACTCGATGGCCCGGTTTGAGATCACCTCATTGGCATTCATGTTGGACTGAGTGCCCGAACCCGTTTGCCAAACCGCCAGAGGAAAGTGCTCATTGAGCTTGCCATCGATCACTTCCTGGGCCGCTTTGACGATGGCCTCCCCGAGCTTTCGATCGAGCTTTCCCAAGGCCATGTTGGCTTCAGCGGCGGCGCGCTTGACGATGCCAAGAGCCCGCACCACGGAAAGCGGCTGCTTCTCCCAGCCAATCTTGAAATTGCCGAGGCTCCGCTCCGCCTGGGCGCCCCAGTAACGGTCTGCATCCACCTCGACGGGGCCGAAGCTATCGGTTTCGGTGCGGGTCTTGCTCATGCCAAGGGACTATCATGTCTCAATCTTCTGCCCAAGCCTCCCGGCGAGATCCTGCACATATTGCCAGGCAACGCGGCCGGAGCGGCTGCCGCGCGTGGCGGACCATTCGATTGCGCCGGAGCGGATTTTATCGGGGCTCATCTTCAGGCCGAAATGACTGGTGTAACCCGTTACCATTTCGAGGAATTCGTCTTGCGAGCAATTGTGGAAGCCAAGCCACAGGCCGAAACGGTCGGACAGAGACACCTTTTCCTGCACCGCCTCCGAGGGATTGATCGCGGTTGAGCGTTCGTTCTCGATCATGTCGCGAGGCAATAAGTGCCGCCGGTTCGACGTGGCGTAAAGAATCATGTTGGCGGGCCTCCCCTCGATGCCGCCATCGAGCGCTGCCTTCAGCGATTTGTAGGACGTGTCTTCCGCATCGAAGGAGAGATCGTCGCAGAAGACGATGAAGCGGAAGTCCCTGGCCTTGCGGATTAGGGTCATGAGGGCGGGCAGGCTTTCGATATCCTCGCGGTGGATTTCCACGAGTTTGAGGCTGCCTTTTTCTCTTTCGTTAACCGCGTGATGAACCGCCTTGACCAGCGAGGATTTGCCCATGCCGCGCGCACCCCACAGAAGCGCGTTGTTGGCGGGAAGCTCTCGCGCGAAACGGGTGGTGTTTTCGAGCAGGATGTCGCGCGTCATATCGATGCCCTTGAGCAAGGAAATATCGACGCGATTGACCCTTGTCACCGGCGACAGGGTTTGATCGCCCGCATTCCAAACGAAGGCCTGCGCCGCCCCAACGTTCACAGGCGGCACCGGAGGCGGGGCCAGCCGTTCAAGGGCAGCAGCGACGCGCGCCAGCAGTTCGGTTTCGTTTTGTGGTTTCATATGAGCGTCTTAGAGACTGAAGCCGCAACGGTAAAGGCGCGCCAATCCTTGGGTTGCAATGGTGCGGCCCGTCGCTATATTCCGGCCAACTCAAAACCGGGAGAGACTTCGTGTTCATCACACCAGCATATGCGCAGGCGGCAGGCGGCGGCATTGGAGATTTTGCCGGCATGATCCTGCCGCTCGTCATGATCATGGTGGTGTTCTGGTTCCTGCTGATCCGCCCGCAGCAGCGCAAGATGAAAGAGCACCAGGCCCTCCTCAGCAAGATCGCCCGCGGCGACACGGTGATCACCGCCGGCGGTCTTATCGGCAAGGTGACGAAGGTGATCGACGACAATGAATTGCAGGTGGAGGTGGGCGAAAACGTCAAGGTGCGCATCCTCCGCTCCGGCGTCAGCGATGTTCGCGCCAAGGGCGAGCCGGTGAAGGCGGAAACGAAATAAGTTCCGATGCTGCATTTCACCCGCTGGAAGACGCTCGCGATCATTGGCTCGGTGCTGCTCGCCATCCTTGCATCGCTCCCCAATGTTCTGCCGTCGGGATGGAACCAGGCGCTTGCCGGTTTCCCGTTGACCTCGGCGCTTCGGCCTTTAACGCTGGG
>JBGTJO010000117.1:0-6745 GCA_041745135.1 Aestuariivirga sp.
ATCGGCCTTCGCGTCGAGGCTGCCTGATATGGCGATGGCGCGCCGCAGGCCCATTGAAACCGATGCCGTTGGTCTGGCGCTGGCCCACGACAGCGCGGCTCTCCATGTGCAGGGGACGGCCACCTATATCGATGACATGGGCGAGCCCGAGAGCTTGCTCCATGTATATCCCGGCTATGCGAAGGAAGGTGCACGCGGCAGGATCACCTCGGTCGATCTCGAAGCTGTTCGCAAATCACCAGGCATCGTCGCTGTCCTGACGCCCAGGGAGATTCCCGGCTCGAACGATTGCAGCCCGACCGACCATGGCGGCGATCCCATTCTCGCCGATGGCGCAATTGAATTTCATGGCCAGGTCCTGTTCGCCGTGGTGGCCGAAACCCGCGACGCCGCCCGCCGCGCCGCGCGTCTCGCAAGCATCCAGATCACTGCGGAAAAGCCTGCCGTCACCGTTGGCGACGCCGCCGAAGACATACTCCCGCCCTATGAGTTCAAGCGCCGCGACGTGAAGGCGGTGCTCGAAGGATCAGCCAATCGCATCAAGGAAACCTTCCTGATCGGCGGCCAGGAGCATTTCTATCTCGAAGGCCAAGTGGCCATGGCCGTCCCCGAAGAGAGCGGGGCGATGAGCGTCTATTCCTCAACCCAACACCCCAGCGAGGTTCAGCATCTGATCGCCAGGATGTTGGACGTTCCCCACGCCATGGTCACCTGCGAATGCCGCCGCATGGGGGGTGCCTTCGGCGGCAAGGAAAGCCAGGCCGCGCAATGGGCCGCACTCGCCGCTCTCGCCGCGCACGTCACGCGCCGCCCCGTCAAATGCCGCCTCGACCGGGACGAAGACATGATCATGACCGGCAAGCGCCACGACTTTCGAGTAAACTACGACGCAGGCTTCGACAGGACAGGCCGCCTCACCGCCGTCGATGTGGAGTTCCTGTCGCGCTGCGGCTATTCGGCCGATCTGAGCGGCCCCGTCAACGACCGCACCATGTTCCATGCCGACAACGCCTATTTCTATCCCGCGGCAAGCATCAGGTCGCGCCGCCTCAAGACTCACACCGTATCGAACACCGCCTTCCGCGGCTTCGGCGGGCCGCAAGGCATGGCCTTCAGCGAGCGCATGATGGATGCCATTGCCGTGAAACTGGCGCTCGATCCCCTCGATGTGCGTAAGCGTAATCTTTATGGGAAAAACCGCGATGTGACGCCCTACGGCATGAAGGTCGAGGATAACATCGCCCTGGAGATCATTGAGCAGCTTGAAGCTTCGTCCGATTACCGCCGCCGACGCGAAGACGTTACCGCCTTCAACAAGGCGAACGCGATCCTGCGCAAGGGCTTGGCGCTCACGCCGGTGAAGTTCGGCATTTCCTTCACCTTGACCCATCTCAACCAGGCGGGCGCGCTGGTGCATGTCTACACCGATGGTTCCATCCATTTGAATCACGGCGGCACCGAGATGGGGCAGGGGCTCTACATCAAGGTGGCGCAAGTGGTGGCGGAAGAATTCGGCCTGGCGGCCGACTGCGTGCGGATCACCGCTACAACAACCGGCAAGGTGCCGAACACCTCGGCCACCGCGGCCTCCTCCGGCGCCGATCTCAACGGCATGGCCGCAAAAGCCGCGGCCGGCACCATCAAGGCGCGCCTCGTGGCCTTCGCCGCGCAGCACTGGAACATGCCTAAATCCCATATCCGCTTCGCTGCCGGGAATGTCATTATCGGCAATGAAATCATAAGCTTCGGCGACTTTGCAAAGAAAGCGCACGAAGCGCGGATTTCGCTCTCCTCCACCGGATTCTACGCCACCCCGAAAGTTGTCTGGGATCGTAACAAGGGCAAGGGAAGGCCCTTCTTTTATTTCGCCTATGGCGCGGCTTGCAGCGAAGTGACCATCGATACCTTCACCGGAGAAATGCGTGTCGACCGCGTCGATATTCTTCACGATGTCGGCCGCTCGCTTAACCCCGCCATGGACATGGGCCAGATCGAGGGCGGCTTCATCCAGGGCATGGGCTGGCTGACGACCGAAGAATTGGTGTTCGACGGCGAGGGGCGGCTGCGCACCCACGCACCCTCGACTTACAAGATTCCAACTGCTTCAGACGTGCCCGCCGATTTCCGCGTGAAGATTTTCGAATCGAAGGGCAACGCCGAGAACACCATCTACCGCTCCAAGGCCGTGGGCGAGCCGCCGCTGATGCTGGCGATTTCCGTTTGGTCGGCGATTTTCAATGCCATCGCTTCGATCAACCCCGGCAGGATTCCGCCGCTCGATGCCCCGGCAACGGCGGAGGCGATACTCCGTGCGGTAAAGGCCATGCAACAATGAAAGTCTGGCCGCTCATTCTCCAGACAGTCGAAGCGCAGGGCAGATGCGCTCTCGTCTCCGTTATATCGACAGCAGGCTCCGCCCCCCGCGACGCCGGCGCCCACATGGTGGTGACGCCGCGTGGTTATCACGGCTCGATCGGCGGCGGCACGCTGGAATGGCACGCCATCGCCGCCGCACAGGCGATGTTGGAGAGGGGCGAGGCTACGAAAATCACTTCACATGCGCTAGGACCGGATCTGGGACAATGCTGCGGCGGACAAGTGAGGCTGATGACGCAAGTTTTTGACGCTTCGAAGCTGGAAAACCTCCGCGATCTCGCCGCGCGCGAAGCCCAAGGCCCTTTCACCATCACGCGCAACAATTTGGAGCTGGATTTCGGCGAGGACCGGCGGCGCATTTATCTCTTTGGCGCAGGGCATGTGGGACGTGCGTTGGTCTTGGCACTTGCACCATTGCCGTTCGACGTCACATGGATCGACCCTCGCCCCGAGGCTTTTCCCGGCGCAGTGCCGTACAATGTCGCACTCGCCCCCAATGCCGAGCTGCCCGAAGCGCCGGAAGGCAGCTTCGTTTTCATCATGACTCACAGCCACGCGCTCGATCTCGCCATCGCGGATGCGGCGCTACGCAATACAAGCATCGCCCATGTGGGCCTGATCGGCAGCGCCACCAAGCGCGCCCGCTTCGAGAAGCGCCTGTGTGAGGCGGGCATTGCACCCGAACGCGTAAACAGTCTCATTTGCCCCATCGGCATTCCCGGCATCCGCTCCAAGGTGCCCGCCGCGATTGCCGCCGCCACCGCCGCGCAGATCGTGATGCTGGATGAATCGCTCCGTCTTGCCACGGCGGAAGATGCGCGGCACCATGGCCTCCGGCACGCAAGGGGGAAACGGTGAGGGCCAAGCGGAACTATCTGCTCGAAGCGCTTCACATGGTGAAGGTGTTCGGCAAGTTGCATGCCAATGACGACATTACGCTGCGGATCAAGGCCGGCGAAATCCACGCCCTCCTCGGCGAGAATGGTGCCGGCAAGTCGACGCTCGTCAAGATGATCTACGGCGCGCTGCAGCCGACTTCCGGAGAATTCCGCTGGCAGGGAGAGGATATTTCCATCGCCAGTCCAGCCTTCGCCCGCAAGCTCGGCATCGCCATGGTGTTCCAGCACTTCTCCCTCTTCGAAGCTTTGACGGTGGCGGAAAATATCGCCCTCGCCATGCCGGGCAGATTCAATCTCGCAAAGCTTTCGGAAAAAGTCACCACAGTGTCGAAGGAATATGGTTTGCCGCTAGAGCCAAAGGCGGTGGTTGCCGACCTGTCGGTGGGCGAGCGCCAACGGATCGAGATCGTGCGCTGTCTCCTGCAGGAACCGCGCCTCCTCATCATGGATGAACCGACCGCAGTTCTGACGCCACAGGAAGCCGATCAGCTTTTCGTCGTGTTGAGCCGCCTCGCCAAGGAAGGTTGCGCGGTTCTCTATATCAGTCATCGCCTCGAAGAAGTGAAGCGCCTCTGCCACACCGCCACCATCCTGCGTCAAGGCCGCATTGTCGCCAGCGTCAACCCCGCCAAGGAAACGGCGGCGAGTTTGGCCAAGCTCATGGTCGGCGGCGACATCCATGTGGTGGCCCACCAGCGCAAGCACCGGGCCGGAACCGTGCGCCTGCAACTTAAAGATCTGAATCTTCCCGCCGATGGCCCCTTCGTCGTCGAACTCAAGAACATCTCGCTCGATGTGAAAGCGGGCGAGGTCATTGCCATTGCCGGAGTCGCCGGCAACGGACAGTCGGAACTCTTCGATGCGATTTCGGGAGAGCGCCCTCTGGGTCGCAACGATATGATTTGCATTGATGGCGAGCCCTGCGGTTTGAGCAGCGTCAATGACAGGCGCAATCTGGGTGCGGCCTTTGTGCCGGAAGAGCGCCTGGGCCATGGCGCTGTGCCGGCCTTCAGGCTCTCGGAAAACATCCTGCTCACCCGTCATTCCTCCGATCCCTCGCTGGTGAAATCCGGCTTGTTGCAGAAGAACGGCGCGACGGATGTGAGCGACCGCGTGATCAAGGCCTTCGACGTGCGCAAGGGCAAGCCCGATCCCGAGGCGCGCGCCCTTTCCGGCGGAAACCTGCAAAAATTCGTAGTGGGCCGCGAGCTTGATCGCATACCGGGCATCCTGGTGATCAACCAGCCGACCTGGGGTGTTGATGCCGGCGCTGCCGCCACCATCCGCCAGGCGATCATCGATCTGGCGCGCCAGGGCACGGCGGTGCTGGCCATCAGCCAGGATCTTGACGAGATTTTCGAAATCGCCAACCGCATCGCCGTTCTTTCGCGGGGTCAATTGTCCGAAACACATCCCGCGGGCGAAATCAGCCTCGAACAGATCGGCCTCCTCATGGCCGGCGCCCACGAAGTCGAGGAGGCCCGCCATGCAGCTATTGCTTGAGAGGCGCGCCGAGCGCTCGAGGCGCATGACCCTCCTCTCGCCACTGATCGCCGTCGGCCTTACATTGCTGACCGGCGCCATCATCTTCGCGCTGCTCGGCCTCAATCCCCTGCGCGCTCTGTTTGTTTATTTCATTGAACCTCTGACCAGCGTCTGGTCCATCGAGCAATTGATCGTCAAGGCAACGCCGCTGGCGCTGATCGGCGCGGGGCTTGCCGTTTCTTTCCGCGCCAATGTCTGGAACATCGGCGCCGAGGGCCAGTTCACCGCCGGCGCAATTCTTGGCGGCATCGTTCCGGTATTCTTTCCGCAATGGCAATCGCCGCTGGCGCTTCTTCTCATGCTCGCTCTCGGCATTCTGGGTGGCATGGCCTGGGCCTCGATCCCGGCGGTCCTCAAGAACCGGTTCAACGCCAACGAAATCCTGACAAGCCTGATGCTCGTCTACGTGGCGCAGCTTATCCTCGACTGGCTGGTGCGGGGACCTTGGCGCGATCCGCAAGGCTACAACTTCCCGAAGACCGTAAGCTTCAGCGGCTGGCAATTGCTGCCGCAGTTCAGCCTGGGCCCGATCTACATCAACCTCGGAGCAATTCTGGCGGTTGCCGCTGCTCTTGCACTGGCCTTTCTCATGGCGCGCACCCTCAAGGGTTTTGAGATCAGGGTCATGGGAAATTCTCCCCGCGCCGGGCGTTTCTCCGGTTTCTCGCGCTCGCGCACCGTGTGGTTCTGTTTTCTTCTCGCCGGCGGATTGGCGGGGCTTGCCGGCATTTGCGAAGTCATGAGCACGGTCGGCCAATTGCAGCCCTCGATTTCGCCGGGCTATGGCTTCACCGCAATCATCGTGGCCTTCCTTGGCCGCCTCAATCCCCTCGGCGCCCTGGTGGCGGCGCTGGCGCTTGCCATCAGCTATCTTGGCGGCGAGGGGGCACAGGTAGCACTCGGCGTCTCCGACAAGATCGCCAGGGTGTTCCAGGGCATCCTGCTGTTTTACATTCTCGCCTGCGACACGCTGATCCTCTACCGCGTCAAATTTCTTAAGAGTTCAAGCGCCGCCACGAGCCCCGCATGAACGAACTTCTCTCCATCGTCCTCACCATCATCACGGCCTCGACGCCGCTGCTGCTGGCCGCCATCGGCGAACTGGTGGTCGAGCGTTCCGGCGTTCTCAATTTGGGCGTCGAAGGCATGATGGCCGTGGGCGCTGTCTGCGGCTTTGGCGCAGCCCTCACCACCGGCTCGCCGATGATCGGTATCTTCGCCGCCATCTCTGCGGGCATGATCCTTTCGTTGCTGTTTGGGTTTCTCACGCTCACGCTGGTCGCAAATCAGGTGGCGACCGGCCTCGCGCTCACGCTGTTGGGCCTCGGTGTCGCCGGTTTGATCGGCGTATCCTTTGTCGGCCAGCCGGGATTGAAACTGCCGCTGCTTCAAATTCCCGGCCTCACCGCCATCCCGTTTCTGGGGCCAATCATCTTCGGCCAGGATGTGCTGGTCTATGCCTCCCTGGTCATCACGGCGCTGGTTGCCTTTGCGCTCTTCCGCACCAAGCTCGGCCTCATTATCCGTGCCGTAGGAGACAGCCACCAGTCCGCCCACGCGCTGGGCTATGGCGTGATCCGGGTGCGCTATGCTTGCGTCTTGTTCGGCGGGGCCTGCGCCGGTTTGGCGGGCGGATATCTTTCGCTTGCCTACACGCCGCAATGGATCGAAAACATGACGGCCGGGCGCGGCTGGATCGCGGTCGCACTCGTGGTCTTCGCCTCATGGCTGCCGTGGCGGGTGGCCATCGGCGCCTATCTGTTCGGAACAGTGATGATCCTGGGATTTTCTTTGCAAGGGCAGGGCATCGGCATACCCTCGCAGCTCCTGTCGTCGCTGCCCTATATCGTGACCATCATTGCCCTGGTCGTCATCTCGGGCAACCGCGCGCTCATGCGCGCCATCACGCCGGCTTGCCTCGGTCA
>JBGTJO010000118.1:0-8471 GCA_041745135.1 Aestuariivirga sp.
CGGCTTCCGCCGCCTGGCCACGCCCGTCTTGGGCCGCGTGCTGTTTCGCTCCATCATTTTGTGCGTGGGTTATTTCACTTTCATCCTGTCGATCGCCGCGATGCCTATGGCGAGTTCGGTGGCGATTTATTTCACCATGCCATTTTTCGTAGCCGGCCTCGCGGGGCCGCTGCTAGGCGAGCGGGTACGCCTGCATCGCTGGTTCGCCATCATCGCAGGCTTCGCAGGCGTCCTCATCATGGTGCGCCCGGGGGCAGGCGTGTTCGAGCCTGCCGCCATTCTGGCGTTGATCTCGGCCTTCTCTTACGCCTTTGGCCAGATGCTCGGCCGCCCCATCGCCCACCAGGTGCCGCTCGCCGTCATCGCCATGTGGCAGACCTTGGTGTTCTTTCTGGTGAGCCTGCTGCTTGCCATCCTGTTCAACAGTTTCGATTTCAGCTGGCTCTCGCACAAGAGCCTCGTGTTCCTGTCGCGGCCCTGGGTATGGCCGAGCCCGCTCGAAGCGCTCGTCCTGTTCGGCAACGGCATCCTCGCCGCTTTCGGAATGATGCTCTTCGTCTCAGCGTACAAATATGCCGAATCGAATTTCGTGGCCCCCTTCGAATATTCCTCGATGATCTGGGCTGTGATGTACGGCTTCCTCGTCTTCGGCGATTTCCCCGATCGCTTCACCTGGATCGGCGCAGGCATCGTTGCAACCGCCGGCATCCTGATGATCCTCCGCGACCGCCAACTCGACCGCAGCATCGTCCGGAACGCTTAGGCCGTTCTAATCCCGTCATCCCAGCGAAAGCTGGGATCCCGCTTTGCGGCGAGAGAGCTTTGCAACCATTTGAAAGCGGGATTCCAGCTTTCGCTGGAATGACGGGATAATGATCAAAGCCCGTACGCTCTCCACAATTTCCCCGCCAGCGAGTTTTCGGGAAACCCCGCTTCCGCATCCACGCCGCGTTTCTCCCAAATCGAAGCATACATATGCATGAAGGGCGAAGGCGGCGGCTCGCGCTCCTCCAGGAAATATCCGGGAACGTTCCACCAGGCGACCGGGTCCACCGTCTCTGGCGGCAGGATGTGAATGCCATGGTCCGGCTGCTCCAGCATAAGCTGCGTCAGCAAATTGGGCCCCACATTCTCCCACCCGCGCTCATGCGGCAGGATCGATTCCACCGCCGATGTGGCGCGCTGCCAAAGATCGCCATCCGCAGGCTCAGGATTCGCCATGAAGCAATTGCTCACCTGCGTGAGGCCCTCGCCCGTCGCACTCGCCTCCTTGTGCCGGAACGGCCGCCGCTTCGAGGAAGCGATCAATGGCCCCGGCGCAATATCCGTAGGCTCCGCCAAAGCCACGATGTCCATGTCCGACCACACGCCGCCAAGTGTCGCCAGCACATTGTAACGCAACAGGCTTGAGAGGGCGGCGGAATTCCCCTCATGGGGTGCGAGCTCAGCGGCATCGCGCAGTTCCGCGCCGCAATTTCGCAAGCGCGGCCTGTCATGGCTCCACAGCGTCACCCGATAACCCTGAGCGAGAAAACTCGCAAGGCTAAGCCTGGCCAGGCGAGACAGTTCGCCCGATATCCACAGCATGTGTACCGGAAGCTGCTTCAGCATATCAGATCGGATAGCCCGCCCACGCCTTCACCGTCCTGAGCGCCAGCGACGATTGAATGCGCTGCACGCCCGGCAGCCGGGAAATCCGCGAGCGATGGATGCGCTCATAGTCGGCCGCATCGGAGGCCACGATCCGCAGCAGATAATCGAACTGCCCGCTCATCAAATGACATTCCACAATCTCCGGCACCCGCTCAACGGCTTTCTCGAACCGCTCGAAGGCCTCCTCCGTCTGCGCCGAAAGCGAAACCTCAACGAAGAACTCGTTGACCAGCCCCAGCGCCGCCCGGCTCAGATTGGCGCTGTATCCGGTGATCGTGCCCTTAGCCTCCAGAAGCTTCACCCGCCGGTGGCAGGAGGACGCCGAAAGCCCGGCCTTGGCGGCAAGTCCCGCGATGGGCTGCTGCGCATTCTTCTGGAGCTCGGCCAAAATGATCTGGTCCGTCTTATCAAGTTCCTGCGATTTCATTCGAGTATTCGTACCAATTTTCGAATGAAGTTTCAATGCTGCGGTGCTTTGGCGAACCTTTCGAAGATTTTTTCGGGCTAAACTGCGGTACTTTGCCGATCGGGTCAGCGGAAGGATTTTCACATGCTCATCGGCGTTCCGAAAGAAATCAAAAACCATGAATACCGTGTCGGCATGACGCCTCTTTCAGTGCGCGAAGCCGTGCGCCACGGCCACAAGGTGTGGGTTGAGGCGAATGCGGGCGGTGGCATCGGCGCGACCGATGCCGATTACGAAAAGGCCGGCGCTGCCATCGTTAAGACGCCCGCCGAAATTTTCGCCAAGGCAGACATGATCGTGAAGGTGAAGGAGCCTTTGGCGGCCGAGCGGAAGATGCTGCGCGAAGGCCAGATCCTTTTCACCTATCTCCACCTCGCCCCCGATCCGGAGCAGACCAGGGACCTCGTCAAGTCCGGCGCTATCTGCATCGCCTATGAGACGGTCACCAACGGCCGCGGCGGCCTGCCGCTGCTTGCCCCCATGTCCCAGGTCGCGGGCCGCATGTCGGTGCAGTCGGGCGCCCATTGCCTCGAAAAAGCCCAAGGCGGCCGCGGCGTATTGCTTGGCGGCGTGCCCGGCGTCGCTCCCGCGAAAGTCGTCATCCTCGGCGGCGGTGTCGTCGGCACCAATGCCGCCGCCATGGCGCTGGGCCTCGGCGCCGATGTCGTGATCCTGGAAAAATCGACGGACCGAATGGAAGAACTCGTCGCCCGCTTCGGCACAGGGCTCAAGACGCTCTATTCAACGCAAGGCGCCGTCGAGGACGAATGCGCCGAAGCCGATCTCGTCATCGGAGGCGTTCTGGTCCCCGGCGCCGCCGCACCTAAGCTCATCACGAGGGCCATGCTCAAGGATTGGAAACCCGGCGCCGTGTTCGTCGATGTCGCCATCGACCAGGGCGGCTGCGCTGAAACCTCCAAGGCTACCACTCACGCCGATCCCACTTATGTGGTCGATGGCATCGTCCACTATTGCGTGGCCAACATGCCGGGCGGTGTTGCCCGCACCTCCACCTTCGCGCTCAACAACGTCACCCTTCCCTTCACCCTCACCATCGCCAGCAAAGGCTGGAAGAAAGCCTTGGCCGAAAACTTCGACCTGAAGAACGGCCTCAACGTCGCCCTGGGCAAAGTCACCTACCAAGCCGTCGCCAAGGATCTCGGCTACGACTACATTCCCGCCGACAAACTCCTCGCCGCTTAGTCTCTGTCAACCGTCACCCCAGCGAAAGCTGGGGTCCCGCTAGGAGTGGTAAAGCGGGATTCCGGCTCTCGCCGGAATGACGAAATTTGCAAAGGGCGACCCTATTCCATTAGGGAGAAGCTGTGTGAAGCCTGATAATAACTTCATCGCACACATGACCTGGCACGAGGTCGAAGCGCGCCTCGCCAACGGGGCCGCCGCCCTTTTGCCGATCGGCGCCGGCGCCAAGCAGCATGGCCTGCACCTCCCGATGAACAGCGATGAAATTCAGGCCGACTGGCTGGCGGCGCGCCTTGCGCGCAATCACGACCTCATCATCTGGCCCACCCTTCGTTACGGCTACTACCCGGCCTTCACATCCTTCCCCGGAAGCCTCAGTCTTTCAGAGTCTCTCTTCAAATCATTGATAGCCGAGATTGTCGCCGGCATCGCGGCATGGAAGCCTCCTGCGATCTTCATTCTAAATACCGGCATTTCAACGCTAGGCCCCGTTGATGCCGCACTTGCCTCGAAAGCATGGGCCGTTCCGCTGGTCCATCTGCGCATTCACGAGGGAACAAGATACGCAGCGACAGCCCGCGCACTGACGCAGCAAACCTTCGGCTCGCATGCCGATGAGCTGGAAACCTCGCGCATGCTGGTCATCGCACCCAAAGCCGTCGACATGGCTCGCGCCGAGCCAACGCCATCCGGCCCCTTCGACGGCCCCCTCACCCGCCAAAACGCCCCCTCCGGCAGTTACGGCGACCCAACCCTTGCAACCTCCGCCAACGGCCAGGCCCTGCTCGACGCCATGCTCGCCGACCTCAACGAAGCCGTCGCGAACGCGCTGGCCTAAACCCGCTCGAAGATCAGGCGTTCGTCGCGCCAGCCGCCGGTCCAGAGATCATAGCAAGCCTCGCGCATTTCGCTGAGGCCTTCGTTCACCGTCGCGAACACGTTGCCGGCACACCAGCCGAGTTGCGGGCTGAACACCAGATTGTTGCGGTTGTAAAAGAGCGCCACATCGACGATGCGCTTATGACCATCCAGTCCGAGCCTCCGGCGCACGCCATGGGGAAACATGCCAGCCGGAAAATCCCATATGACCACATCTCCGCTGGCTGGCGCCACCGTCGGATTTTCCGGCGGCAATTGTTCCGCCGTAAGCGGCGGCACCAAGGTATAAATCTCGTTAGAGGCATATTTCGCGTGCCACAGCGGCCCCGCAAGCGGCAGCTTGTCCCAAACGATATTGCCGGTCTCTGGCGCTTCCTCTTCAAGGAGTGCAGCGACGCAAGAAACCCCTGTCCGCTCCAGCCTTATCCGCAAGTGACGCGTCATTTCACCCATCGCAATCCGTCATCCCGGCGAAAGTGACGATTACTTCAATCGTCATCCCAGCGAAAGTGCCGATGCTCAATCGTGATCCCTGCGAAAGCCGGGACCCACCTTTTCAGCGTGAAGACTCTGCAGGAATCCGTACCTTATTTGCCGTGGATCCCGGCTTTCGCCGGGATGACGAAGTTTTAATTACATCCCCGCCTGCTTCGGCTTGGTGTCGTAATAATAATTGGCCCTCCTGCCATAGATGAGCCCCCGCAGCACACGGCGAACCGCTTCCGATCTGCGCAACGGATCGATCACGGCGCGAAACGCATCATGGGCGAAAACCTTGGCCGCATCGAGCGCCGGTGAAACGCCTGGCGGCTTCTGCGGCAGGCCGAAGCGGCGCAGCGTACCGTTCATCAGCCTGATCTTGTTGAGGCGCAAAACCTCCGGCGTCTTCCAAGTCATCGCCATGGAAATCGAATAGCTGCCGCCCGTGCTCACCCAATGGGGCACCATGTAGGGCATGTGCACCGCATCGCCCGGTTCGAGCGCGTGCAATGTGGCGCGGGCTTCATACCAGTCCTCGTAACGCTGGTTGCGGTGCTTCGAGGGCGAAATCTCCATGGCCTCCTCTGAAATAAGCGCACGATCATCATTCTCGAAGGTGCGCACGAATTTGTCGCCCTTGATCTGGATCAGGATGTTTTCTTCCGCGTCCATGTGAAACGGCGTCGTGGCATTTGCCGATGAGATGAAAATAAACCCCTGCAAATCCGAATAGTCGCCCGCCTGCTTGCCCGCAGCCCGGTTGGCCGCCTCGACAAAAGCTTGCAGCAGATCGCGATACTCCCTGTCTTCGTTCACGAACTTGATCACCATCCAGGCATTCGCCGTCTCGATGGAGCGGATCACATCTTCCGCCGGCATGTCGATCTTGGGCACATCCTCAGGCCGAACCCCAACCGCGACCTTGCCGGAATTATATTCGATGCGGTCGCGCGGCAGCGATTTCGCGAGCGCCACAAGGCGCGGCAGCGCGAACAGCGGATGATCGGCCAAGCCGTGCCTCAACTCGAACGGCCGCTTCAGGAATTTTTCACGGGCGATAGCGGAATCGATAGTGACAAGATTCATGAACGGTGCCTCCGGGTTATGGCGTTGAAAATGTCGCGGGCTGTGGATCTTGCGGCGCGGCACAGGCGCTCGGCGCCAACCGTGAATTCAAATCGCGGCTGCCCCACATCCGCGGAGGCAACCATGACATCGGCCATGGCCACCCGGTCGCGCCAGATATTGTCGATCATCGGATGGTTGGGAATGGCGCAGGAATCGACGAGATCGAGCCCGCCCTCGGCGAAGAGGGCCGCCGTCGCATCGAGGATCAGAAGAACCCCCGGAGAGAATTTCGCGAAGGCCTCCTCATAGGCAATCTTGCGGAGCCAGGCGCTGCTGCCTTCGACAATGGCGAACATGGTGGCGATGGTCCGACCATCCAACGCGAGCGACCAGAAGCGCAATTTGCCTGCACGATGCAAATCCTGCGCAGCGTCGGCGAAAGCTGCCGCAACAGGAGCGGCGGATTTGAGGGACGTGCCGCGTTTACCTTTCCAGCCGGCAGCTTCAAGATCGAGGAGGCCTTGAATCCAAGGCCTCACATCATTGCCGGGCTTGAGACTTAGGCTTTCCAATCGCCCCTCTTCCGAAAGGCGGCTGCGGAGGCGGCGATATTCCTTGCGCCGCTTGCGCTCAAAATTATCGTTGAACCAGGTTTCAAAATTCCCGGAAGGCCGAAGCGCCGCGCGCTCCCAGCGCTCCAGAATGGCAAGACGCGGTGCTGCTGCCGCCAGCGTGTCCCAGAATGGGCCATCGGCTGGAATTCCCGTCAGCATCACCGGCGCACGTTCATGGCGCAGCAAGGCCGCAAGCGCCGCCGCACCCAGGTGTGGATCGAGATTCGGCAAACCCGAAGCGCTAAGTGGCGTCACCCAATTGGTTAAGACCGGAAACGGCAATCGCCGGCGCTTGACCGGCAGGGCCAGCAGCAGCTCGCCGCCCCCCTGCACCGTCACCAGTTCAGCACCGGGAAGATGCGCAAAAAGCGGAATCAGAAATTCAGGAGCATTAACCGTGGGAACAAGGGCCCGCCCCGCAAGCCGCGCCCAACTATCGCGAACCCCTTCCGGGCGCGAACAGCGCTCAACATCCAGCAACCGCCAATTTGCAACAAGCATGGTGCGCGCTGTGCAAGTGGGGTGCCAAACAGTCTCTTTGCCTGCTGCTCTCTATTCGTCATTCCGGCGAAAGCCGGAATCCCGCTTCACTTAAGCGGGACCCCAGCTTTCGCTGGGGTGACGGAAAATATCATTATTCCGCGCGGTGGCCTTAAACCTCGCTCTTCGCCTCGAGAACCTGGCGGCCGCGATACATGCCGGACTTCAAATCGATATGGTGCGGACGGCGAAGCTCGCCGGACTTCTTGTCCTCGACCCAGGTGACGGTCGCCATCTTGTGCCCAGAGCGGCGCATGCCGATCCGGCTTCGGGTCATTTTCTTGCGTGGAACGGCCATTTTAACCAAACTCCATGAAACGGTTGGCCGGGCTTATAGCCAAGCTCATGGCCCAAGACAAGCAAGACGCCCCCCCATCGTATTCATGCGAATAACGACGCGATTGGCGATGGCGGACACCCGCTTCGACGGCCTCCCCGCCTTGCGCTTGATGGGGTTAGGCAGCGCCGCCGCAAGCAGCGCGGCCTCGCGTCGGGTGAGTTTCGCCGCGGGCTTCCTGAAATGATGCCGGGAGGCTGCTTCCGCCCCATAAACACCGGGAGCCCATTCGGCAATGTTGAGATAGACTTCGATCATCCGCCGCTTTGTCCAGACGAAATCCATCCACAGCGCCACCGGGATTTCCAATCCTTTGCGGATAAAGGACCGGCCATCCCACAGGAACAGGTTCTTCGCCGTCTGCATGGCAATCGTGCTGGCCCCGCTCGTGCGCCCCTCCTCGCCATCGAACGCTTCTTCGACGGCCCACTGCACCTGCACCCAATCGACCCCACGATGCGCGCAGACGCGCGCATCCTCCGCGGTGATCACCGCCTTGGCAAGCCAGGGCGACATTTCTTCCAGGCTTACCCAATCCTTGGTGATGCCGTTGCCGGTGAACAGCCGCAGCACCATCACATTCGAGATAGGCGGCGGCACGACGGCGTAAACCAGCGTCATGACAACCGGCCACGCCACGAGGAAAGCCGCGGCATACAAGAGACGGCGCGGCCACAGGCCATATCTCGTTTCCGATACTTCCGCGGCGATCGGTTGAGTTTCGATTGTCATGTCACTACACAGGGCCGATTAGCACAGGATTTTGCACTTGTCCTTTGAAGATGCCCTGCTCCGCTGCGCCCGAGAAATAAGTGCGTTGCTAGACAGCCTGCTGCCTCTCGAAGCAACCCCAGCGCGGCGGCTCGTTGAAGCCATGCGCTATGCCACCCTTGGTGAAGGCAAGCGCCTCAGGCCCTTTCTCGTCGTCGAGTCGGGTGCCCTTTTCGATGTTCCCCGCGCGCGCGCCTTGCGCGTGGGCGCCGCACTTGAATGCGTGCACTGCTATTCCCTCGTCCACGACGATCTCCCCGCCATGGACAACGACGATACGCGCCGCGGCAAACCTTCAACCCACCGCGCCTTCGACGACGCCACCGCCATCCTCGCGGGCGATGCCTTGCTCAGCCTAGCCTTCGAAATCCTAAGCGAGGCCTCCACCCATCCCGATGCAAATATCCGGGTGACGCTCATCTCCCAACTCGCCAAAGCCTCCGGCATGGCAGGAATGATC
>JBGTJO010000119.1:0-3742 GCA_041745135.1 Aestuariivirga sp.
CTTTATGCCATGCGCGAGGCCTTGCGCCCCGTGGTCGAGGAAGGTGGCGACCTTAGGCCCGCCGTTCTCGGCGTGGTCTCGCTCCTGCTCTGGGCCTTGATCCTTATCGTCACGATCAAATACGTGATCCTGCTGATGCGGGCCGACAATCGCGGCGAAGGCGGCATCCTGTCCTTGGTGGTGCTTGTCGAGAGTATTTTCAAACGCAAGGGCGGCGTGGTGCTGGCCCTTGGCATCGTGGGCGCAGCCTTCTTCTTCGGCGATGCCATGATCACGCCCGCCATCTCGGTGCTTTCGGCGATGGAGGGTTTGCAGGTTATCGACCCGCGTTTCGAGAATTTCATCGTGCCGCTGACGGTGGCGGTTCTCGTGACCCTGTTTATCTTTCAGTATAAAGGTGCAGGCGGCGTCGCCTCGTTCTTCGCTCCCGTAACCGCCGTCTGGTTCCTGGTCATCGGGCTCATGGGCCTTTTCCATATCTCCGATGACTTCGGTATTTTCCAGGCATTCAATCCATTGCATGGCACAGAGATGCTGTTCGAGCGGCCGGGACTGGCGCTGCTTGTTTTCGGCGGCGTTTTCCTGGCGGTGACCGGTGGAGAGGCTCTGTATGCGGACATGGGGCATTTCGGCAAGAAACCCATTCGCATCGCCTGGCTTGCCTGCGTCTTTCCCGGAATCGTGCTCAACTACCTAGGCCAAGGGGCCTTCATCATCACCCACCCCGAGGCGGTGGCAAATCCATTTTTCCTTATGGCCCCCGGCTGGGGCCTGATCCCGCTGGTGGTGCTGGCAACGCTTGTCACCGTCATTGCCAGCCAGGCGGTTATCACGGGCGCATTCTCGATTGCCCAGCAGGCGATGTCGCTGGGGCTGCTGCCGCGCATGAATATCACTCACACCAGCGACACCGAACAGGGCCAGATCTATATCGGCCAGATCAACTGGCTCATTCTCTTTGGCGTGGTCATTCTTGTGCTGGTGTTCAAATCCTCGTCCAATCTTGCCTCAGCATACGGAATCGCGGTCAACACCTCGATGGTGATCGACTCGGTGCTGGCTATTATCTTCTTCTGGAAAGCCCGCACCCTGCCCGTGTGGCTGGTGCTGCCCGCGCTGATCGGCATCTTCGCCATCGAGATGACATTCCTCGCGGCGAACGGCCTCAAGCTCGCCAGCGGCGGCTATATGCCTGTACTGATCGGCGCCACCATCATCCTGATTATGGTGACCTGGCTGCGCGGGCGCGCGGCATTGGCCAGCAAGCTGCGCCGGGATTCGATCGAACTGCTTGGCTTGCTGCAAAGCCTCGAAAAACGGACGCCAACCCGCGTCGCGGGAGCCGCCATTTTCATGCAGACGGATCCCGTCTACGCGCCCAGTGCCTTGATGCACAATCTCAAACACAATCGCGTGCTGCATGAGTGCCTTGTCTTCGTCACCGTGGAAACTCTGGACAAACCGCGTCTCGAGCGAGATGACGAGCGCGTTCTTGTAAAACGGATTCCGCTTGGCGCCTGGTTGGTGGAGGCGCGCTTTGGCTACATGGAACAGCCGGACGTTCCGGCGGCGCTGCGCGCCTGCAAGCCTCACGGCCTTGACGTCGACCCGCGCCAGGCTTCCTATTTCCTCGGCCGCCGCGTCATCCGCATTTCCGACCGCTCCGTATTGCCCTTCTGGCAGCAGCGCATCTTCATGATGCTGGCCAATCAATCAGCGAGAGCGATCGAGTTTTTCCGCATTCCCGCCGACCGCGTCGTCGAGCTCGGCATGCAAATGAGCGTATAAGGAGCAACATGCAGCTTTCCCCGTTCGCGCGCCCCGGGCGTTTCTGGCGCGGCAATCTTCACACCCACTCCACCCTGTCCGATGGCGCGCTTCAGCCCGCCGCCGTCGTCGATGCCTACAAGAACGCCGGCTACGACTTCATGATGCTGTCGGATCATTTTGCCGATCGTTACAACTGGCCGGTTGCCGACACGCGAGCTTTCCGCTCCAACACCTTCACCACCATCATCGGCGCGGAACTGCATGCGCCGGAAACAAAAGTCGGTGAACTCTGGCATATCGTCGGCGCGGGATTGCCGCTCGATTTTCCAGCCTGCGGCAAGGACGAGACCGGAGCCCGCATCGCGGACCGCGCCGCCGAGGCTGGCGCCTTCATCGGCATTGCGCATCCCGCCTGGTCGCAGCTCACCATGGAGGACAGCCGCGCCATCGCCAGCGCCCATGCGGTTGAGGTTTATAATCACGGCTGTTTCGTTGAATCCGACCGCGGCGATGGCTGGTATCTGCTTGACCAGATGCTGAGCGAGGGCCGAAGACTATCTGCTTTCGCCACCGACGATGCCCATTTCAAATCGGATGACGCCTTCGGCGGCTGGGTGCACGTCAAGGCCCAAAGCCTCGATCCCGATGCGCTTTTGGCGGCGCTGAAGAAAGGCGAATACTATTCTAGCCAGGGCCCGGTCATTCACGACATCGAGCTCGAGGGCACGGAAATGCACGTCACCTGCTCGCCCGCCAACACCATCGTCGCTGTCTGCGGCAATTCCCGAACCGCCGGCCACACCGGCAAATCCATCACTGGCGCCACGATCAATCTCAAGAGGTTCGAGGACGGCTGGCTGCTCCGCCAGAAGAGCCCCTGGTTCCGCATCTCGATAATGGACGCCGCCGGCAAACGCGCTTGGACCAACCCGATTTGGTGGGATAAGATTAAGTAACTGGTGCCAATCGCTGAAGAAGCAGCGATGGCTGTTCAGATATAAACAGACAGCGGAATTGGGCGTTACGCCTCCACATACTCCACTAGGCTGGTCGGTTGCGGGATAGGAACGCCGTCTTCCTTGAGGCCGTCGATGTGAAAGCGGATGGCGTCCCGAATTTCGTTTTCAACTTCACGAACGGTTGCGGCTGTTGCGATGCAACCCGGTAAATCCGGGACATAGGCGGAATAGGTGGAGTTGGCTTTTTCGATCACCACTGCATAGCGCATTATCGTGTTTCCTTCAGTCCAGCCTGCTTAGCGCATGACACTCAATTCGTCATCCCGGCGAAAGCCGGGACCCACGGCAAACAAGGGTCGGATTCCCGCAGAGTCTTCACGCTGAAAGATGGGTCCCGGCTTTCGCCGGGATGACGAATGTTGGGAGGAGCTCCCGTAGCTCAACATTCGGTGCCTCTTGCATCTCCTTCCCCTTTCCTCCATAAGCCGCCTCGCCAATAGGCACCCGGCTGGGGGCTGAACGGAAGGGGCGCGAAAGCGCTCAGGGGCAAGATCCCGTCTTCCCGTGTCTCCGCTCTTTCGTCGACCGGTCTTTCGAGCCTTTATCCAGGTTCGAAAGAGGCTCTGCGCCGGATGTTGAAGGCTGAAACGTAACGAAAGGCTATAGCAATCATGGCTCTTTACGAGCACGTATTCCTGACGCGCCAGGATGCTTCGACCGCGCAGGTCGATGCCCTGATCGAGCAGTATAAGGCGATCATCGAGGCGGGCGGCGGCAAGGTCGCCAAGACCGAATCCTGGGGCGTCAAGTCGGTTTCCTTCCGCATCAAGAAGAACCGCAAGGCCCACTACACGCTGTTGAACCTCGATGCGCCCCCGGCGGCTGTCGCCGAGATGGAGCGGCAGATGTCGATCAGCGAGGATGTGATCCGCTACATGACCGTGAAGGTCGAAGCGCTTGAGGAAGGCCCCTCCGCCCAGATGCGCCGCCGCGACGAGCGCGAGGAGCGCTCG
>JBGTJO010000120.1:0-28841 GCA_041745135.1 Aestuariivirga sp.
CGCGCAAGGGCCGCTCTGGGTCGAGCGCGCCGATACGCAAGGTGCAGCGGCCGGAAACGCCGATGGCGTGAGCTCGATCATCATCGGCTCCAATGATTATGCCGGCGCCTGGGCGCTCGACGCCAATGGCGAGCCTCTCTATGCCGCGATCCCCGGCAACAACCGCCAGCGCGAGATGGCCTTCCGTGCCGGCATCAACATCGTGATGTATGCGCTCACCGGCAACTACAAGGCGGACCAGGTCCATGTGCCGGCCCTTCTCGAAAGGCTCGGCCAATGATGGGCTGGGAAATCTCCGTTGCGCCGTTCTTCCCCTGGCCGCTCGTCATCGGGGCTGCCGTTGTAGGCGTCCTTTTCATCGCGCTTGCAGCCCTTACCCGTTCGCGCGGCTGGTGGTTGCGGGGAATGGCGCTTGCCTTGCTTTTAGCCGCCGTTCTCAATCCCTCGCTTCGCCAGGAGGAGCGCGAGGAACTGACCGACATCGCCGTCGCCGTCATCGACAAAAGCCTGAGCCAGAACGCCGGCGCCCGGACGCAGCAGACAGCCGAAGCCGAGCGTCTCCTCAAGGAACAGGCCGCGCGCCTCGGCAACACCGAACTCCGCATCGTCGAAGTCCGCTCCGGCATCACCTCCGGCGATGACGGCACCCGCGCCTTCGAGGCTCTCAACCGCGCGCTCGCGGAAATCCCGCCCGAGCGTTTCGCCGGCGCCATCATGGTGACCGACGGCCAGATACACGACGCTCCCGCCGATCCCGCGAAATCAGGCATCGGCGGTCCGGTCCACGGCCTCATTACCGGCGCCAAGGATGAGCGCGACCGCCGGATCGTCATCGACCGCGCTCCGCGCTTCGGCATCGTCGGCAAGGAACAGGTGATCCGCTTTCACGTGGAGGAGGTGAACGGCGGAGACGGCCCCGTCGATGTCAGCATCGCCTCCGGCAAAGACGATGCCGTGACCATGACGGTCACGGCCGGCGCTGCCGTCGAATTCCCGCTTATCATCGGCCATGGCGGTCAGAATATCGCCGAAATCAGCGTGGCTCCTCTCGAAGGCGAAATCTCCAGCGCCAACAATCGCGGCATCGCCGTCATCGAAGGCATCCGGGATCGCCTGCGGGTGCTGCTGGTGTCGGGCCAGCCCCACCCCGGCGAGCGCACCTGGCGCAACCTGCTCAAAGCCGATGCCTCCGTCGATCTCGTCCATTTCACCATCCTGCGTCCGCCCGAAAAACAGGATGGCACTCCGATTAAGGAACTGGCCTTGATCGCGTTCCCTACCCGCGAGCTCTTCGTCGAGAAGCTCAGCGAATTCGATCTGGTGATCTTCGACCGCTACCGCCGCCAGGCGATGCTGCCCGAGGAATACCTGCTCAACATCGCGCAATATGTACAGGATGGCGGCGCCGTGCTCATCGCTTCCGGCCCCGACTTCGTGGGCTCGGACGGCCTCTACGACACATCGCTCGCCGAGATCATTCCGGCAAGCCCGACTGGCGAAGTGCTGGAAGGCGCATTCCGCCCGAGGATCACCGACGAAGGCCGCAAACACCCGGTGACCCGCGATCTCCCCGGCGGCAGCGGCGATACGCCAAGCTGGGGCCGCTGGTTCCGCATGTTGGGTGTCACGCCCGACCGCGGCACGGCGGTGATGTCGGGAAGCGACAGCCGTCCGCTGCTGATCCTGGCCCGCGAAGGCGAGGGCCGCGTTGCCCAGATGTTGTCGGACCAGGGCTGGCTCTGGGCCCGCGGCTTCGATGGCGGCGGCCCGCAGACTGAACTCCTGCGTCGCATGGCCCATTGGCTCATGGAGGAGCCGGACCTTGAGGAAGAAGCGCTGAGCGCAGCCCAGCAGGGCAACCAGCTGGTGATCGAGCGCCAGACCATGGCAGCTACCGCGAAAGACGTGACAGTAACCCTGCCCTCCGGCAAAACCGGAACCGTTACGCTCTCGCAAACTTCCCCTGGCCTCTGGCAGGGCAAACTCGAAGTCACAGAAGCGGGATTGCACCGGCTGAACGACGGCAGCCTCGCGGCCGTCGCCGCCGCTGGAAGTGCAGATGCCCGTGAAGCCGCCGATATTTTGGCCACCACCAAGATCATCGCCCCGATCGCCGAAGCCACCGGCGGCGGCACTGCCTGGCTTGCCGACGGCATGCCGCGTCTCGTCAAGGTTAACGAAGGCCGCCAGATGGCCGGTTCCGGCTGGCTTGGCCTCAAGGCCAACGGCGCCTACCGCGTGCTGACGATTGCCGAACTTCCCCTCTTCGCCACCCTCCTGAGCCTCGCGGCCCTCCTCCTCGCCGTCTGCGCCATGTGGTACCGCGAAGGCCGCTGAGCCGATAGTTAGTCCATTCCCTTTGTCGTCATCCCGGCGAAAGCCGGGACCCATTTTTCCATAAGACGGTTCTCAAAATTCATGTTCGATATAATTGGACGATGGGTCCCGGCTTTCGCCGGGATGACGGATCGAAAGTAAACCGATGGGGCGGCAGCACCAGGCCCGAAACGCCTTCAAGCGCCCCTGGCTCGATTTCCAGATACAGCAGCCTGCCGGTATCGTAGGGCCCCGGCAGGATCAGCACACCCTCCGGCACTTTCCTGAACCCCACTCGTCCGTAATAGGGCTCATCCCCCACCAGAATTGCCAGCCTGTGCCCCAGCGCCTTCGCCCGCGCCAGGCCTTCGCCCATCAGTGCGAGGCCAATCCCCAAATTCTGCCGCTCCGGATGCACCGCCAGCGGTCCAAGCAAGAGCGCCGGCGCACCTTCGCGGCCAATGCGCAATGGCCAAAAACTGATGGCCCCCGCAATCCCCAATTCACCGTCGCGTATCATCAGCGACAGGTCATCGACCGAATGGCTTCCCTCGCGCAGCCGATAGGATGTCTTGGTGCGGCGGCCAAGACCGAAACTGAGGTCCAGCAGATGCTCGATTGCAGGCTGATCTTCTGACAGGCTTTCGCTGATGTTGAAGTGTCCGCTCATGGCTCGTCTCTCGCAAATTCTGTGTCAGGGCGCCCAGGCCCCGAAGCGCGAAGAGAGTGGCGGAATTCGGAAGAAGCCGGGCAGGTTCAGGCAGGCGTGTGAGCACCGCTTGGCGGTCGTCGCAGACTGATGATGGCGAGCCGGTTCATGCTTGCGGCCTTACAATCCATAGCAAGTAACGTCAAGTGCCGCCGCCCCGCCCTTCGTCATCCCGGCGAAAGGCGAGACCCATGGTAAACAAGAAACGATTCGCCCGGAATCCTCACACTGCTAAATGTCTGTACATGTCCCCTGTCGCCACACGTCCCGTCATCACCAGAAAGGACCAAAAGACTTTTCTCGACGTTCCCTTCGCCATCTATCGCCACGATCGGAACTGGGTAGCGCCGCTTTATCTTGAACGTTTCCAGCATCTCAATCCGAAAAAGAATCCCTATTTTCGCCACGCCGAAGTGCAGCTCTTTTTGGCCGAGCGCGACGGCGAACCCGTGGGCCGCATCTCAGCCCAAATCGATCGGCTCCATCACAGCGATGCGGTTGGACAATTCGGATTTCTGGAAGCGCCCGATGACCCGGAAGTTTTCACCAGCCTTTTCCACGCCGCAAGCCGCTGGCTCCGCGAGCGCGGCATGAAGTGCCTGCAAGGACCCTTTAACTTCTCGATCAATGATGAAATGGGTCTGCTCGTCGATGGCTTCGATACGCCGCCCAGCGTGATGATGGGTCACGCGAGGCCGTATTATCGCCACCGTATCGAAGAGCTGGGTTTTGTCAAGGCCAAGGACGTCATCGCCTACAACTATGACGACGCTGAACCTCCAGCGTCGCTGCATGCGGTTTACGAGCGAGCGCTCGCCTCATCGAACATAATCATTCGATCCTTCGACAAGAAGCACATGGAGCGCGATCTTGGCATCGTCATGTCGATCTTCAACGATGCCTGGTCCGGCAATTGGGGCTTCATGCCCTTCACCCGCGAAGAGATCGACGCTCTCGGCAACAACCTCAAAATGCTTGTTACAAATGAATATATCGCGATCGCTTCCCATCACGGCGAACCGGCCGCGATGGCGGTGACGCTGCCCAATATCAACGACTGGATCGCTCCTCTGAACGGCAGGCTTCTTCCCTTCGGCTGGGCGAGGCTCGCGCGGCAGGTGCTGGCCAAGCGGCCCGCCTCGGTGCGAATGCCGCTGATGGGCGTGCGCAAGCGCTATCACAACACGCTCACCGGTTCCGCCCTGGCGCTTGGCGTCATCGATACGCTGCGCCGCTATCATCTCTCCCGCGGCGCCACGCGCGCCGAGCTCTCGTGGATTCTCGAAGACAATCAGCCCATGCGCCGCATCATCGAATCGATCGGCGGCAAGCCCTACAAAACCTATCGCATCTATGAGAAAGCCCTGTGACGGCGCTGCGCTGGAATGCCATCATCCTCGCCGCCGGCCGGGGACCAAAGGACCGCCTCGCCAAGGCCTACGGCGTTCCCAACAAATGCGTCATCGAAATCGCCGGCAAGCCCATGCTGGCCCGTGTTGCCAGCGCGTTACAGGAATCGGGAATAGTGGCCTCCACGCTCATCTCAATCGAGAACCGGCAGCTTGCCGCAACGATCCTCGGCGACGGCGCCGCGACCATTGCCTCGGCAGGCAGCGCGCCTGCTTCGGTCATTGCCGCCATCGAGCAGAAAGCCTTGGCCTATCCGGTGCTCATCACCACCGCCGATCACCCGCTGCTCACGCCCGACATGATCCGGCATTTTTGTCAGCGGGCGGCACAATCGGGCGCTGACTTCACCGCCGGCCTCGCCACCGCCGAAACGATTCTCGCCGCCTATCCAAAATCGATCCGCACTTTCTTCCGCCTCGGTCGAATCCGCCTTACCGGCTGCAATCTCTTCGCACTCCACAACGAGCGCGGCCTCAGACTCCTCGCCCGCTGGCAATATCTCGAAACGGTACGCAAGAAACCCTGGCGTCTCGTCGCCGCATTCGGCCCGATGCCGCTGCTCCGCTTCCTCGTGGGCAAGCTCGATCTCGATACCGCGCTTGCCATCGTATCGCGCAAGCTGAACCTTCAGGTGAAAGCCGTCCTCATGCCCCACCCCGAAGCCGCCATCGACGTCGACAAACCCGCCGACAAGGAACTGGCGGAAGAAATCCTAAAGAGCCGCTCGGCACACTAAACTTCGTCGTGAATCAGAAGGCTTTCGTCAAACCTGCCTGACGGAGGATGGCCTTGGCGGTGACTTTCGCGTGAGCGGCGATTATTCCCAACTGGCCGCCAGCTGCCGGGCCTGTTGCAGATCGGCGGGAAAATCGACCTCGCACCAGCGGATGCCGTTGATGGGAATTGTGGTGATATCCACCGTCTTGGCGAGAGTGCCCACCGCCGATGGGAACCATTGCTTGAGTCCCGAAGCATCGCGCATGGCGCGTTCGAGCGTCGCCGCATAGGACTGCACGCCGGCCCCCCGGAAAATATAGAAGCCGATCGCCTCGCCATCGACCGTGCCGAGTGGCAACATCTTGCCAATTTCGGTGAGGCGGCCATCGTCCAGCATCACCTTCATATCGTCGCTGTCGTAACTTTCCTTGTGATTAACCGCCACGGTAACGGGCGACGCGGATGCCTCAAGCAGCCGTCTCACGAGATCAGCGCGGAAAACATTGTCGCCATTCACCTGGATGAAATCGCCCGTCATCTCATGTCTCGCCAACCAACAGCTCGCTAAATTATCAGCGACCGCATAGAAGGGATTGAACACGGTTCTGACCGAAATTCCCCGCTGTGCCGCAATGGCCGCGAGCGCCTCTTCCATAAGTTCGGCGCCATACCCTGTCACCACCACAAAATCCTTGAGGCCACAGGCCGCAAAAGCGTCGATCTGGCGTCCAATGAGCGTGCGGCCGTGAATATCGAGGAGCGCCTTGGGGACCTCCGCGGTCAGCGGCAAGAGCCTTTTTCCCTGGCCTGCTGCAAGAATAATGACGCGCACAATACTTGAACCTGTGTAATTGAGGGGATTAAGTCTCCATCGCACCCGATTCCTTGTAAGTCAACGGAGAGCTCGTTGTTCAGTTTGGCCCATCTCTCCGATGTCCATTTCGGACCGCTGCGCCTCGCCGCAGCGCTCCGTAATTTCCAGCTCAAAAGATACATCGGATATTCATCGTGGCGGTTGCAGCGGCGGAAACTGCATGATCCGGTGATTGCCCAGGCCATTGCCGACGATATTAAGGCGGCAACGCCCGATCACATTGCCTTCACCGGCGACATGGTGAACCTCGCCGCCTGGGAGGAATTCCCTTTGGCTGCGAAGTGGATCGCTTTGCTAGGAAGCCCCGAGCAGCTAACCTTCGTTCCCGGCAACCACGATTGCTATGTGACATGCCCTTGGGAACAGTGCCTCAGCCATTTCGGGCCGTGGATGACGAGCGACTTCCAGGTCAAGGGAGCCGAAACCAACGCATGGGTCGGAACACCCTTCCCATTCGTCCGTCTACGGAAGAACATCGCTCTGATCGGTCTGTCATCGGGTGAGCCCCAGCCCTTGCACCGGGCGGGCGGCAGGCTTGGCCCCATCCAGCTCGAGGCCCTCACCCCGCTTCTCCGCGATCTCCGCCAGCGGGGCTATGCGCGGATCGTGCTCATCCATCACCCGCCGCTGCCGGGCCTCGCCTCCTGGCGCAAAGCCCTGGAAGATGCGGCAGCCTTGCAGGAGGTGTTGGCGAAGGAGGGAGCCGAACTCGTGCTCCACGGTCACAATCACCATCACATGGTCAACCCGCTCAAAACTCCCTATGGCATCTGCCATTCCGTAGGCGTGCCCTCGGCTTCAATGGGCCCTACTCTCATCTATCCCCCCGCCGCCTGGAACCTCTACCGGATCGAGCGCCAAAACGGCCGCTGGCAAACCGCCGTCACCGTGCGAAGCTTCGATGCCCAATCGAAAACGGTCGCCACATCTTCCGAATTCACCCTTTCAAGTTAGCTCCTCTCCCCTTCGGGGAGAGGAAGGGGCCCGCGCGAACGCGCGGGAAGGTGAGGGCCGTCTACAATTTAAATTAGAATGCTCGGCCCCTCACCCTCCCATTGCTCCGCAATGGGCCCCTCCCTCGCCCCAACGGGGCGAGGGGACCCCGGCGAGGGGCATTTCAAAGCCGGATAATGAACGTTATAGAGAGCCCCATGCACGCAACGCTTGCGAAATTCGGCTATCCCGGCACGCTGGTCTGCGATTATGCCCACTGGTGCGTCCTGCTCCGCCCGGTGCAGACTACCCTCGGCAGCCTGGTCCTCGCCGCCAAGAGCGAAGAGCGCGCTTTCTCCGATCTGCCGGACGACGCTTTCGCCGAATTCTCCCTTGTGGTCCGCGAGATCGAGCGCGGCATCAAGGCATTTCGCGCCTATGACCGGATCAACTATCTGATGCTGATGATGGTCGATCCCCATGTTCACTTCCACGTGCTGCCGCGCTATGCGGAAGCTCAGACATTCGAAGGACAAAGCTTCCCCGATCCCGGCTGGCCGGGGCCGCCCGATCTCAAATCCGCCATCGACATCCCCGATGACATCCGCGCCCGCCTGCTGCGCGCCGTGCAGCAATGCTGGCCAAAGAGTTGAGAATGACCTTGCTCAGCATCGCCGACCGCCATGTCCTGAAACAGATCGCCTCCCCTCTTGGCGCAGCGCTCGCCATTGGCCTGCTGATGCTGCTGTCGGAGCGCATGGTGCGCCTGCTCGATACAACGCTCGGCAAGAAGAACTCCTTCGGCGTCGTCTTCGAGATGCTGGCCTATCTGGTGCCCCATTATCTCGGCACCGCCATTCCTGCCGCGTTGTTCTTAGGGCTGCTGTTTGGCTTCAGCCGCATGTCGGCCAATTCCGAAACCGATGCCTTCATGGCCGCGGGAGTCGGCCTCAATCGCCTGGCTCGCCCCGTCATCGTGCTGGCCGGCCTCCTCAGCCTCGCCTCGCTTTTCGTTTTCGGCTGGGCCCAGCCCTACACGCGTTATGCCTATCGCTCCGTGGTCAACGAGGTGCAGAACATCGAATTTTTCTATCTCGCCGAAGAAGGCGTGTTCATGCAATCGGGCTCCCGCACCTTTATTCTCGATACGCTGGATCGCAATCGCAACGCGTTCGATCACGTCTTCATCTACGACACCGGCGGAAATAGCGGGCCCAAAACAGTAACCGCAACCAGTGGCGCCCTCATCGAGGTGGCAGGCGAGCCCCGCCCCATTTTGCGCCTCGAAAACGGCCACCGCCTCGATTTCAAGGAAAAACCGGAATATGGCAAACCCGGAACTGTCCACCCGGAGATCACCGAATTCGCCCTGGCCGATACGCCGCTCGGCGAGGTCAACAAGAAACTCTTCCGCCCCCGCGGCGACGATGAACGGGAATTGACCCTTCCCGAATTGTTCGCGCAGGTTTCCACACCTCCCAAAGGCACCACCGAAGAAGCCATGCGCACTGAACTTCACAAGCGTCTGGTGAACGCCATAACGCCGTTGCTCCTGCCCTTCCTGGCGCTGCCCTTCACGATTGGCGGCCGCCGCCAGCGCCGCGCCTATCGTTTCGGCGTAGCTCTCGTGCTCATCGTTGCCTTCCATGAAATCGTCGAGCAGGGAAGTGTCGCCGCCCATTCCGGTGCTATTTCTCCCTGGCTTGCCATGTGGCTGCCGCTCGGCCTTCTCGCCCTGTTCGCGGGGTGGCGTTATTACAGTGCTTGCTTCACGGTCGACAAAGATCCCCTCGATGCCGCCATCGACCGGGTGGGAGAAAGCGTCTCGGCGGCGCGAAACCGCTTCCTGCGGCGCCTCGGCTGGGAGGTGGCCACGTGAAGGTCATCACCTGGATGCTGGTCCGCATGATCGCCAGCCGCTTTATCGCCATCCTCGCGGGCATCTCGATTTTCGTGCTGTCCCTTGAGGCGATCAGCTATTCTCCAGAAATCCTGGCGCTTCGCGCAAATAACTCTTCAATCGTTCTTGAATATATCTTCTATCGCGCACCGGGAACGCTCGCCACATTCCTGCCTGTCAGCATGCTGCTCGCCGTCCTCCTCACCTTGACGGAGCTCAGCTACCGCAACGAGGTCGCAGCCCTCTGGGCTGCGGGCCTTTCGCCCTCCCGCATCGTCGTGCTGCTTTTGCCGCTGGCGCTTTTGGCTGGAGGCCTTCATTTCCTTCTCGTCGATGCGGCAGTTCCCGCCGCTGATCCCACCTTGCGCGAATGGGGCATCGGCGATTACGGCAAGGAGAAGCTCAAGGTCGGCGAAAAGGATCCCATTTGGCTCCGCTCCGGCACCGACATCACCCGCGCGAGCAGCGCCAATGCGGACTCGACGCTGCTAAAGGATGTCATCATCTTCCGCCGCGATGCCGACGGCTTGCTCCGCGAGCAGATTTTCGCCGAAGAGGCAGCCCTTGCCGATGGCCGCTGGCGGCTCCGCAACGCCGTCGTCTATTACCGCGGCAACCAGCCGCCAAACCGCATGGACTCGCTGGTCTATTCCGGCGACATGAAGCCGGCTTCCGCCGGCGCCCGCTCCGGCGATCCGCAAAGCATGTCGATCGCCGATCTCGGCTACTTCATCGACAATCGGGGGTTCGGCATCCGGCCCGTCTGGGTCTATCAAACCTGGTGGCATAAACGCGTCTCCCTGTTCTTCTCCGCGCTCCTGATGATCGCCCTGTGCATTCCGCTAGCCACCAGGTTCCGCCGCGGCGGCGGCCTGGGCTTGTTGTTCGTGGCGGGCGTGGGCTTGGGCTTCCTTTACTTCGTGATCGACGGCATCGCGCTTACCATAGGCGAGCTCGGTTTCGTAACCCCCTGGCTCGCCGCCTGGCTTCCCGTCGCAGGCTTCGGCGCGTTGGCCATCGCTTTGACACTCCGCGCCGAAACCGTTTGAGGACCGCTTGGCGATCATCAATCCCACACGTCATCCCGGCGAAAGTGACGATTCCTTCAATCGTCATCCCGGCGAAAGCCGGGACCCACCTCTCAGCGTGAAGATTCCGCGAGAGTTCGTATCTTGTTTACCGTGGGTCCCGGCTTTCGCCGGGATGACGAAATAAAAGGCGTGGCGCACAATCCAACCATACGCCTTGTCGGCGAGACCGGCCCAAGCCTCTTCGGCCTCTCCACGGCGGAGCGTCTTCGGCGGCAGCTTGCGCGCCACGGTGTTGCGCCCCCAGGCACTGATGGTCCGGTCATCCTGGCGCGCGCCGACGCCGTCCTCGATGAGCCCTTGATCCCTCTGCTGATCGAAACCCCAAATCTCCTGTTGGTGAGCGAATTCGAACGCACGCCTCTGGCAGCCCACGTGCAAGACCAAAACGTCGCCGCCACAGCAGCGCTTTTGTCCGGCGCAAAATCCGCCGTCGAACTCAATCCTCGCACCCCGGCTGAACTTGGCGTGCACTTCTGGAAATCTTTGCGAAAGCGCGAGACGCCCTATGCTTTCGCGGTATCCCCCGAGAATGCCGCCGCAGTGGAATGGCGCATGTTCATGGGCACCTACAAGGGCGCAACCGACCTCATCACCAAGCACCTTTGGCCTATGCCAGCCTTTCATGTCACGCGCTGGCTCGCAGCCCTTGGCGTCACCCCCAACCTGGTGACCGCGCTCGGAGCCGTTCTCATGGCGCTGGCTTTCTGGTTCTTCCTGCGCGGCGATTTCGCTCTGGGACTCGGGGCCGCCTGGCTCATGACTTTCCTCGACACCGTGGACGGCAAGCTCGCCCGCGTGACACTCACCTCCAGCAAGTGGGGCGACATCTTCGATCATGGCATCGATCTCGTGCATCCGCCCTTCTGGTATGCGGCGTGGGGCCTGGCGCTCGACTGGTCGCCAACCACCTTCTGGTGGGTCATCACTGCAATCCTCGGCGGCTATATCCTCCAGCGGATCATGGAAGGCATCGCCATCAAATGGCTGGGTCTTGAGATCCACATCTGGCGCAAGCTCGACACGCTGTTCCGCCAGGTGACTGCGAGACGCAACCCCAATCTCATCCTCCTCACTCTAGGCGTTCTGGTGGACCGCCCTGATTGGGGTTTGCTCGCTGTCGCCATCTGGACAGTTGCTTGCCTTCTGCTGCATGGCCTGCAACTTTTGCAGGCTTTGCGCGCGCGCCAGCGGGGTCCGCTCACCTCCTGGATGATGCAGGGATGATGCGCGCGGGACTCCTGGTCAATCCGCGCTCCGGCCGGTCCTCCGGCAAAGGACTGGCACTGGCGAAGAAACTTGCCGGAGCGCCCGTGTCAGTCAAGGTGTTGGACCGTTTTGAGCAGCTGCCGCAATTCCTCGATGAATTTGCCGCTGATGGCATCACCGATCTTTTCATAAGTTCCGGCGATGGCACTATCCAGGCCATTCAAACCGATCTCGCCGAGCGCAAACCCTTCGCAGTCTCGCCGCGCCTTGGCCTTCTCTCCCACGGCACCACCAACATGACGGCCGCCGACCTCGGCTTCCGCCGCCGCAGCCTCGACGCCCAGGCCGAGTTCATCAAAAACCCCCAGTCTACAGAGCTTCGCCAAAGGCCTACCCTGTACGCCGCTAACCCGCGCGACGGCAAACCTCGCCACGGCATGTTTCTCGGCACCGGCGCTGTCTCGCAAGCCGCTCTTTTCTGCCAACGGACGTTCAATGCACGCGGCGTCAAAGGCAACTGGGCGACATTTTCGACTCTCGCCAGCGCCGTCTCCCGTTCGTTGTTCTCCCCCTCCAACCCCCACGACCCCTCGCGCTTTGACCGCCCTTTTGCGATTTCCGTCGAAACAGGCGGAAAAGCCATGGCCACCGGCCAACACTTGCTTGTCCTCGCGACCACCCTCGAAAAACTCACGCTGGGGACCAAGCCTTTTTGGGGAGGCAAGCAGGAGGCGATCCGCGCCACCATCCTTCCTTATCCGGTGCCATCGCTGCCACGCTGGCTCCTCCCCGTCCTGTATGGTTCCGAGAGCCGCATCACCCCGCCGGGTGCCGTAAGTTTCAGCGCGGCCGGACTGTCGATCCAAACACCGGTGAGCTTTGTCCTGGATGGCGAATTCTTCGATTCCCCGGAAAACGAAGCGTTACGGGTCGAAACCGGCCCCGTTTTCACCTATATCCGCGGGTGAAATGGCAGCACTTGAACGCCTGATTGCCGAGACCCTTGCCCGCCCGGTGCCCCCGGAGATTCGGGCCATGGCGGCTCATGTGCGGGGGCTTCATGGCGATGTGGCGGCAGTGATCGCCTATGGCTCGTGCCTCCGCGGCGTCGCCGCCAGCGATTCACTCGTCGACCTCTACGTGCTGACGGCAAATTTCTCCGGCGTAAGCCCCAATGCATTGAGTCGGCTTGGATGCAAGTTGGCCCCGCCCAACGTCTATTATGCCGAAGCCGATTTTGCAGGCCGCTCGATCAGCGCCAAATACGCGGTCCTTCCGCTTTCTCTCTTCACCCGGTGGATGACGGCAGACAATCCCTATTTCTGGGCCCGCTTTGCGCAGCCCACGGCGCTGCTTTTCAGCACTGACGACCGAGTGGTGGCTGCCGTCGCGCAGGCCGTCCGCACGATGTACAGCAACGCGCTTGGCCTTTCCGGAAGTAGCGATCCCCTCGTCACCTGGGCTGCGGGTTTCGCGGCGACTTACAAAACGGAACTCCGCGCCGAAGCATCGGCGAACCGCGCGCTTTCTCTGGTCGCCGCCAACGAAACCTACTACCGCGATACCGCGGCGCTCATGAAAGACGTAACCCCCATCAAGGGCAACTGGGCGACGCGGCGCGTGGTAGGCAAGCTCTGGTCTCTCGCCCGTCTGGCCAAGGCGGGCTTTACCTTCGTTGGCGGGGCTGATTATCTCGCCTGGAAGATCGAGCGCCACTCCGGCCACCGGATCGAGCTCTCGCAATGGCAGCGCCGCCACCCCGTCCTCGCCGGCTTCATGCTCCTGCCGCATCTCTTGCGACGCGGCGCGGTGCGGTAATTCTCTTCTTCTCCTCTCCCCTGTGGGGCCTGTTGCGCAAAGGTGGGAGGGGGTGAGAATGGGTAGGTGGAAGTCGCATGAACGGCATTTTTGCGTTCGTTCGATTGCCGTTGTGCATGACTTGGGGTGTGGGAAGGGATTTCGGGCGCAATTATCCCGTGATGGCCGCCCAGCGTCGCAAGTTGAAGGCGATGGCGGCCAGCATGATTTGCGCGCTTGCCTTGGCAAGGCCGGCATAGCGGATGCAGGTGAAGCGCATGCGGTTCTTCCATGTGGCGAAGGTGGTTTCCACACTGGCGCGGCGCCTGGCAATGAGGCGGTTGTATCGTTTGAGCCTTTGCGGCAATTCGGGATGATGCTTGTTGGGACGGTATGCGATGCGGGCCTTCTTGCCCTTAGCCTTCAGCCAGACGCGGCGGGCAATCGTATCGTAGGCGGCATCCGCCCACACCGCTTTCTCCTCGCCGCCAATGAGGGCATCCGCGGGTGTTGTGTCATTAACGTTGGCCGGCGTGGCGATGACCTTGCGGATCAGGCCGGAGCCTTCGTCCACTCCAACATGGGCCTTGTAGCCGAAGGTGAAGCCGCCCTTCTTGCGCGCGCCGCCGAAAGCTGCATCAGGATCACGCGAGGCCCGCCCGCCCGAAGGCGGAGCGCTGGACGTTCCGATCAGCGTGGCGTCCAGCATCCTGCCGCGTTTCAGGATCATTCCGCTCTTCTCCAATTGCCGGTCCAACTCGCCGAACAGCTTGTCCAGCAGGCTCTTCTCGATCAGCACGTTGCGGAAGCGGCAGAGCACCGTGTGGTCCGGCACCGTCTCCTCCAGCCCAAGCCCCGCAAACCGGCGGAACGACAGCCGGTCGCAAAGCGCATCTTCCAGTTCGCGATCCGACAGGCCGTAGAGCGACTGCAGCAAAAGCGCCTTGTAGAGCACCAGCGATGGCCAGCCGGGATGCCCAGGCCCCTCCTGGCGAAGTCCACCCAAGAGCTTCTCGAAGCGATACCACTTCACCAAGCCGGCAATCCGGTCCAGAACGCTCGGCGAGCCTCCCGCCTTGCCTCCAATGAATGCTTCCACCAAACTCATCTGGCCCGTCCGCTTCACCGCCATCACGAATCCCTCCGTTCTAAACCAGAGTGAATCACAATCCACAAATTACGCAACAGGCCCCGAAGGGGAGAGGTGGAAGATCTTAGCATGGCGTCGGTGGCGGTTAAAAATGTTCGGAAGAAATATGGCGACCTTGAGGTCGTGCACGGCATCGATCTGACGATTGAGAATGGCTCTTTTGTTGTGCTGCTTGGACCTTCGGGCTGCGGCAAGTCGACCTTGCTTCGTATGATCGCGGGACTTGAATCGGTCACCGCGGGCGATATCGAGATTTCCGGCAAGCGCGTCAATGATGTGCATCCCAAGGACCGCAACATCGCCATGGTGTTTCAGAACTATGCGCTCTACGCGCATATGAATGTTCGCGACAATATGAGCTTCTCCCTGCGGCTGGCGAAACGGCCCCGCGCGGAGATCGACGAGAAAGTGGCCTGGGCTGCGAAAATTCTCAATCTCGAACCCTACCTCAAGCGGTACCCGCGCGAACTCTCCGGCGGTCAGCGCCAGCGTGTCGCGATGGGCCGCGCCATCGTGCGCAACCCGGCGGTTTTTCTGTTCGACGAGCCCTTGTCCAATCTCGATGCCAAGCTTCGCGTGCAGATGCGCACCGAAATCAAGGAGCTGCATGCGAGGCTGCAGACCACGACCATCTATGTCACCCATGACCAGATCGAGGCCATGACCATGGCGGACGAGATCGTCATCCTCAGGGATGGCGTGATCGAGCAGGTAGGCTCTCCGCTCGATGTCTATGACCATCCGGCTAATCTCTTTGTCGCGGAGTTCATAGGCTCCCCGGCCATGAATATGCTGGCGGGCGAAGTGACCGCCAAGGGCGTGCGCTTGGCGCCCGGCGTCTTGCTGCCATTGCCGAAGAAACATGGCGCAACGAACGGGCAGAAAGTGGTTTACGGCATCCGGCCGGAGCATCTCTCATTGGCGAAAGGCATCAAGGCCAAGGTGAACGTGACCGAACCCACGGGTCCCGAAATTCATATCTATGCCGATATCGGGGGTGTTGAGATTTGCGCCGTCACGGACGATCGCGTTGATTATCCGCGCGGCGGCGGCATCGAACTGGCGCCCCGCCTCGACAAGGTCCATCTTTTCGATGCGGAAACCGGAAAAGCCATCGCGTGAGCACCATCGCCATCCTGGGCGCCGGCGTCATGGGCTCCGCCATATGCTGGCCAGCGCGCGACCGAGGCCACGAAGTACGGCTCATCGGCACGCATCTCGACCGCGGCATCATCGAAAGTGTGAGGGCGACGGGACTGCATCCAAAATTTACGGTGGCGTTGCCCGAAGGTGTCGAGAGTTTTCATCACGAGAATCTTGGTGAAGCCCTGCGCGGCGTCGATATCCTTATTCTCGGCGTCAGTTCCGCCGGAGTCGGCTGGGCTGTCGATCACTTGTGTAGTGCACTTAGAACGGCAACACCCGTGGTAATGCTCACCAAGGGCATGTATGCGGGGCAAAACACGCTCTCACCGCTGCCGGATCATGTGGCGCGCGAGGTTGAGCGCCGCACCGGCATGAAACTTCAAACCGCAGGGATAGGAGGACCTTGCATCGCGGCGGAACTGGCGGCGCGACGCCACACCGGGACCGTCATCGCCGCCAACGATCTAAAGCTGGCGCAAGATCTCTGTACCCTGCTTGAAACCTCTTACTATCATCCCCGTCCTACAGCCGACATGATGGGCGTCGAGATTTGCGCAGCGTTCAAGAACTTTTTCGCGATTGCCGTAGGCTGGGCCCGCGACGATCACAATGCAGCGGCGATGATTTTCAATCAGGCGATCATCGAGATGATGGCGATCACCCGCGCCCTTGGCGGTAACGAAGCCTCCGTTTGGGGCATGGCGGGCGTGGGCGATCTCCACGTCACCTCCCTTGCTGGCCGCAATTCGAGGTTGGGTAATTATCTCGGACAGGGTCTCAGCTATCGCGAGGCCATTTCAGGCCCGATGCGGGGCGAAACCATCGAAGGCGCCGATCTGGGTATCGCAGCCGCGAGCACGCTGCAGGAAATGATAACGCAGGGCAAACTTGGAAAGAGCGCCGTGCCGCTCATGCTGGCGCTCATCGCCGCTCTCACCGGCGATCAGAAGTTTAATCCTCCGTGGACGGACTTTCACCGATAGATAAAATGAGAAGCGGTTACAATCCCGCAATCGGCCGGGGATTGGTGCCGTCGAAATAGCGGGAATAGCGGAAGGGGGAAGGATCGACGCAGGGCTTTTCTCCCATCACCAGTTGCGCCATCAGTTTCCCGGCACCTGGCCCCAGGCCAAAGCCATGCCCGGAGAAACCGGTAGCGAGATAGAAGCCTTTCAGCTTTTCAACCGGCGATATGACGGGAACGGCATCGGGCATCGCGTCGATGACGCCGGCCCAGCGCTCGGCAATCCGCATGTCCCGAAAGGCCGGGAAACAATCCTTCAGACTCGCAGCCGCTTCATCGAGGACCCACCCTACGGGCTCGGGATCGAGAACGCGCACCCGCTCGAAGGGGGAAATTTCATCGAGCCGCCAGCGGCGGGCGAGCCGCGCCTCGTCGATGAAGCGCTTGCCAAGACGGAGCTTGAGCCCGCGCCGGTCGAGCATGAGGGCCGGCAGGAACCTGAAGAACAGGCGGAAACTGTCTGGCACGATATCGGCCATGGAAAAATGTTGGTGGGCGATGGTGAAGCCGCCATCGGCGCGCTTGCGGATCGCGAAGTTGGCGCCAGATCCGGTGCGGGTGAAGCCCACCTCGATGGGCTCCGTGCGCATCGTCGAATTGACCACGCTGAGTTGCGGCAGCTCAATATCGATGTTGTGGCAGAAGCGCCGCGACCACGCGCCGCCCGCTAGAACCACTGTATCGCAGGCGATTTTGCCCTTTTCGGTGACGACGGCGGAAATTTGGCCCGCCGAGGTTTCAAAACCGCGCGCAGCACAGTTGGTAAAGATTCTGACGCCCTTGCGGCGAGCCGCTTCAGCCATGGCGGGAACCGCCTGGAATGGTTCGGCGCGGCCATCTTCTGCGGTGTAGAGAGCGCCCTTCCAGCGGCGCGACGAGCCCGGCATGAGGCGATCGGCTTCATCGCCGGAAATAATCCGCGTGCCGAGGCCGAACGGCCCCACATTCTCCGCATACCATTTTTCCTTGGCAGCGAGTTCGGCATCGGTTTCACACAGATAGACGATGCCGCTTTGGACAAACCCCGTGTCGGCATTGATCCGCCGGTTCATGCCGCGCCAAAGATCGAGCGATTCGAGGACCAGCGGAATCTCGCGGGGGTCGCGGCCCATCTGGCGGCACCAGCCCCAATTGCGGCTCGATTGCTCGGCCGCTATTTCGCCCTTCTCCAGCAGCACCACATCGACGCCGCGCTCGGCAAGCTCAAGTGCTGTCGCAACGCCCGCGATGCCGCCGCCGATCACGACGACGGCGGCCCTTTCCGGAAGCACTCCATCCGATGCAACGATATCGATGACGGGCATCCGCAAGGCCATACGCAAAGACTGAAGAGGCATCAAGCCTCAGGGGCGCGGATGAGCCTTGCGGTATTGTTCGAGGAGATGGGAACGGTTCACCTCGGTGTAGATCTGCGTGCTCGAAAGGCTGGCGTGGCCGAGAAGATCCTGGATGACGCGAAGGTCCGCGCCATTGCCGAGAAGATGGGTGGCGAAGGAATGGCGGAGCGCGTGTGGCGTGGCGGTGTCTGGCAGGCCGAGCGCGCCACGCATTCTCTCGATGAGGAGCTGGATGAGTCTCGCGTTCAGCGGTCCGCCCCTCAGGCCGCGGAACAGGGCTTCGCTTTCTTTCAGAGGAAATGGGCAGAGGTCCACATAGGCAAGGATCGCGTCGCGGGCTTGCGAAAGCACCGGCACAATGCGTGTCTTGTTGCCTTTGCCGATAATCACCAGCGGATCGTTGCGTGAATCGTGAAGCGTCAGTCCCAAGGCTTCGGAAATGCGAAGTCCGCAGGCGTAAAGCAGCATCAGCACGGCCGCGTCACGGGCGAGCACCCACTTCGGCGTCTCATCCGTCACCAGCGCATCGCCTTTGGCGAGGCGGGCTGCCTGCTCGATGCTCAGGGGCTTTGGAACGGAATGGGGAAGCTTTGGCGATTGCAAGGCGGAAAGGGCTCCGTTGCGAAACAGGCCATTGCGCTCCGCATAACGGAAGAAGGAGCGGATGGCCGAGAGTTGGCGCGCCAGGGTGCGGCTTTCGGCTCCGCCTGATCGGCGGTTGGCCAGGAAGGCGCGGAAATCGGCGGTAGCGAGGGTTGCGAGTTGGGCGGTGGTTGCGGGCGCCGCCAGATGGTCCATCAGAAAGGCCGCAAACTGGCCCATATCGCGGGCATAGGCTTCCAGCGTTTTGGGCGCGGCGCGGCGCTCGACCTTGAGGAAGGCAAGCCATTGGCTCACCGCCGTGGCGGCCTCAGATGCGAAGGCGAACGCGTGGCCGGACATGCGGGCCAGGTTGCGCCGCAATCGTTAAGCGATATTTACTCCGCCGCGCTCACCCTTGCGGGAGGGGCGACTCCTCTCTAGTTTGCTCGCGAGAACCTCTCAGGGAGCGCCGGGTTTTGCCCCCGCGCAAAATTATCATGATCAAGGACATCGGCCATTTTGTCGGCGGCAAGCATGTGAAGGGCGCATCATCGGGCCGCTTCGCGAACGTTTACAACCCCAACACCGGCGAGATTTCAGCGAGGGTGGCGCTCGCCTCGCAGGCGGAACTCCGCGCCGCGGTGGAGAATGCCAAGGCGGCGCAACCTGCCTGGGCGGCGAAGAATCCGCAATTCCGCGCCCGCGTGATGATGCGCTTCCTCGAGCTTGCCGCAACTCACAAGGAAGAATTGGCAACGCTCATTTCCATGGAGCACGGCAAGACCATTCCCGATGCGCTGGGCGACTTACAGAGGGGTGTCGAGGTGGCCGAGTTCACCGCCGGCATTCCTCATTTGCTCAAGGGCGAATATACCGATGGCGCGGGGCCCGGCATTGATATGTATTCCATGCGCCAGCCCTTGGGCGTGGTTGCGGGCATCACGCCGTTCAATTTTCCAGCGATGATCCCGCTGTGGAAATGCGCGCCCGCCATTGCCTGCGGCAACGCCTTCATTCTGAAACCTTCCGAGCGCGACCCCTCCTGCCCCATGCGGCTTGCCGAACTGTTTCTCGAAGCGGGACTGCCGCCCGGCATTCTCAATGTGGTGAACGGCGACAAAGAAGCCGTCGATGCCATCCTCGACGATCCTGACATCAAGGCTGTGGGCTTCGTGGGCTCGACGCCCATTGCGCATTATGTCTATTCGCGCGCCGCCGCCTCGGGCAAACGCGCGCAATGTTTCGGCGGCGCCAAGAACCACATGATCGTCATGCCCGACGCCGATATGAACCAGGCCGTCGATGCGCTGATCGGTGCGGGCTACGGCTCGGCCGGCGAACGCTGCATGGCGATTTCTGTTGCTGTCCCCATTGGCGAAGCGACGGCGAACACGCTCATGGAAAAGCTAGCGCCACGCGTTGAGGCCCTGAAGGTCGGGCTCTCGACGGACCGCGAGGCGGATTACGGGCCTCTCGTCACCCAACAGGCGTTGGAGCGCGTCAAGGGCTATATCGATACGGGCGTCAAGGAAGGCGCTACTCTCGCCGTCGATGGCCGTGGCTTCAAAATGCAGGGTTACGAAAACGGCTTCTTCCTGGGCGGCTCCCTCTTCGATCATGTGACCAGGGATATGCGCATCTACAAGGAAGAGATTTTCGGGCCCGTGCTTTCAGTGGTCCGCGCCAAGACTTATGACGAAGGTGTTGCGCTGGTGAACGACCATGAATTCGGCAATGGCGTTGCGATCTATACTCGCGACGGCGACACGGCGCGCGATTTCGCCTCGAAAATCCAGATCGGCATGGTCGGCATCAACGTGCCGATCCCCGTGCCGCTCGCCTATCACACCTTCGGCGGCTGGAAGCGCTCGGGCTTCGGCGATTTGAACCAGCACGGCCCCGACGCTGTGAGGTTCTACACCAAGACTAAGACCGTGACCTCGCGCTGGCCCAGCGGCATCAAGGAAGGCGCCCAGTTCTCGATCCCCACGATGCGGTGATCAGTAGGTCAGGTAAACCGTACGGTTGTCGGTATAGATGGCCGGAGCGGGGGTTGCCTGGGGGGTAAGCACGCCACCGATCGTGTGGGTGCCAAGGCCGATGCCGCCTGCGGCTGACAGGTTGGCGGAATAGGCAACGCTGCCCGCGCCGTTGATCATCGATCCATTATAGCTGGTGACGGAGGCGAGCGGACTGAACGAGATCGTATAGGGCGTTCCCGCCGAGCACACGACATTGACGGTGGAGACAGCCGTCTCGCCGCCCATGATCGTGCCCACGGCGCCGAAATTGAGCTGGTTTGCGGAGACGGTGCAGCTTGTCTGAATGCTGATACGCGCCTGGAAATTGACGGCAAGCTGCGCGGCAAGGGCAGGCTGGGCAAAGACCAGAGCGGCCAAAGCCGGGAGATATCGACCTCTTGGAAACATTCGCCCTTCTCGCCCAATCGGCTGGTCATAGCCCTCCAGCCTTAAACCCCCGTCGACAAATGCGGTTAACAGAAGCCACAGGGAGAGCTTGAAACCATGCCATTGGCATGCTATCATTAATGATAGCATGGAGTTGCGAATGGGACAGATACTTGTCCGCAATCTTGATGATGAACTGATCGAGCGCCTGAAGACCAAGGCCGAACTTGCGGGCAAATCCCTGGAACAATCCCTGCGCGAATTGTTGGCCAGTGCTGCGCCTCTAACGTCTGAGGAAAAGGTCGCCGTGTCCCGCCGGCTTCGTGCCGCTTTTGCTTCGGACGAATTCGACTCGAAGGCGGCAATCCGCTGGGGCCGCGACGATGAATTCGATGAACTCGAGCGCAAGTTCGAAACGCCGTGACCGTCGTCATCGACGCCAATGTTGCGGTCAACTGGACGATCGAGACACCCCTATCCAAGGATGCCGAACGCCTTTTGCAAAGCGGTGTGCCGCTGATCGCACCCGACTTCATCATCGTCGAAGTGACCAATGCATTTTATTTCAGTTTTTGCCAACAGACGGGCCGCGTCCAACGCGCGCTCGACGGCCTCGAATTTTTGCCGCGCTGGTTTGCCGAACTGGTGCCCGCCGCTCCGCTGCGCTATCGCGCCATGGCTTACGCCATGGAACTCGATCACGCCGTTTATGATTGCTTCTACCTGGCGCTTGCCGAGAGCCGGAACACGCGGTTGGTGACGGCGGACGAACGTTTCTTGCGCAAAGTGAAAGATGCTGGCGTTTATGCCAACAGCATTGTGCATGTGGCCGATTGGCAGCCATAGCTTGGGGCTGCTTGAACTTTATAACGCGAAGGTGGCGTCGGGCGAGATCAAGCCCGATGCGGGGCAAGCGCCGGTTGTCGAAAGACTTGCAGCCTTGGCGCACGATCTGGAAGCGGCTCCCCGGGAAAATTTCTTCACTCGCTTGCTGAGACAGTCCACCCCTCCCCCCAGGGGCCTCTACATCCATGGCGGCGTCGGCCGCGGCAAGACCATGCTGATGGATATGTTTTTCGCCGCTGTGCATACGGAACCGAAGCGGCGCGTGCATTTTCATGCCTTCATGCAGGACGTGCACGGGCGGCTGCATGGGGCGCGGCGAAAAGTGCAGGATGCCATCGCCCCGGTGGCGGCGGCTGTTGCAGCCGAGGCCAAGCTTCTCTGCCTCGATGAAATGCAGATCGGTGATATCGCCGATGCCATGATCGTGGGCCGGCTGTTCGAGGCCCTGCTCGCCAGAGGCACGGTTGTGGTGACGACCGGCAACATGGCGCCCGAGGATCTTTACCGCGATGGTCTCAATCGGCAATTGTTCCTGCCCTTTATCGAACTGTTGCGAATGAGGTTCGACGTGGTGGCTCTTGAAGGCGCGACCGACTACCGGTTGGGGCGAGTAAAGGGACATGAAACCTTCGTGACGCCCTTAGGGCCGGCGGCGGATGCCCAGCTGCAGGAATTGTGGCGGCGGCTGACCGACACCGAACGGGGCAAGCCCATGAACATCGAGGTTTTGGGCCGCAAGCTCAAGGTGCCGCAGGCGGCACATGGCTGCGCCTGCTTCGAGTTCGCGGAGCTCTGCGAAGCCCCGCTCGGGCCTGCCGATTATTTGGGCCTCGCGCGCAACTTCCGCACCCTGTTCATTGAAAACATCCCAGCACTCGGCCCTGCGGAGCGCAACGAGGCCAGGCGTTTCGTAACCCTGATCGACACGCTCTATGACGCGCAGGTGAGGCTGGTCGCATCTTCAGCGGAGGTTCCCGAGCGGATTTATGCCCCAAGCGGTGAACATTCTGAATTTGTCCGCACCGTCTCCCGGCTCAGGGAGATGCAATCGGCCTCTTGGTGGGGTAAGAAAATCGTAGAAACTTGACGTTTTGGTAAAGTATTTTCCTGAAATCACTAGCCGGTCAACGTGAAATTGCTAAACATCGAGTTTGCCAACCGGAAATTCACCCATGGCCCGAAACAAAATCGCCCTGATCGGCGGCGGCATGATCGGCGGCACGCTCGCCCATCTCGCTTCCCTTAAGGAACTGGGCAGCATCGTCATCTTCGATATCGCCGAAGGCCTCCCCCAGGGGAAAACCCTAGATATCGCCCAGGCGGGCCCGATCGAGGGCTTCGATGCCAAGCTATCCGGCACCAACTCCTACGAGGGGATCGAAGGAGCCAACCTCTGCATCGTGACGGCCGGCGTTCCCCGCAAGCCCGGCATGAGCCGCGACGATCTCCTGGGGATCAATCTCCGGGTCATGCGCGACGTTGGCATGGGCATTCGCGAACACGCGCCGGACGCCTTCGTGATCTGCATCACCAATCCGCTCGATGTGATGGTCTGGGCGCTCCAGAAATATTCGGGGCTTCCGCCTCACATGATTGTCGGCATGGCGGGGGTTCTCGACTCAGCGAGGCTTCGCCACTTCCTCGCCGAGGAGTTCGACGTTTCGGTGGAGGACGTCACCGCCTTCGTCTTGGGTGGCCATGGCGATGCGATGGTGCCGCTGGTGCGATATTCCACTGTCGCGGGAATCCCCGTGCCCGATCTGGTCAAGATGGGCTGGAGCACGCAGGATAAGATCGACAAGATCGTGCATCGCACCCGCCATGGCGGTGCCGAGATCGTGGAATTGCTCAAGACGGGCTCGGCCTATTACGCACCCGCAAGCTCCGCCATCATCATGGCCGAAAGCTTTCTGAAGGACAAAAAACGCGTGTTGCCCTGTGCCGCCCATCTCACCGGGCAGTATGGCATCAAGGATACTTATGTGGGCGTGCCCGTGGTGATCGGCAGGGGTGGCGTTGAGCGCATTCTCGAGATTGAGCTCGATGCCGGCGAAAAAGCGGGTTTCCGGAAATCCGCCGATGCGGTTGAGACGTTGATGACCGCAGCGCAAGCTATCGCACCGGACCTGGTGTAACGGCAGCACTCCATGAACATCCACGAATATCAGGCCAAGGAAGTGCTCCGCAGTTTCGGTGTAGCGACCGGCAAAGGACTTCCCGCTTTCACCATTGATGAGGCAGTTAAGGCCGCCAAAACTCTGGGCGGACCGGTTTGGGTCGTGAAAGCGCAGATCCACGCCGGCGGCCGCGGCAAGGGCGGCGGCGTCAAGGTCGTGAAGTCCATCGCGGAGGTGAAGGCGGAAGCGAGCCGCATGCTGGGCATGACGCTGGTGACTCACCAAACGGGCCCCGCCGGGAAACGGGTGCAGCGGCTGTATATCGAAGAGGGCACGGCGATCGCCCGCGAACTCTATCTCTCCTGCCTCGTGGACCGGGAGACTTCGCGGATTGCCTTCATTGCCTCAACCGAGGGCGGCGTGAACATCGAGGAGGTGGCGGCGAAAACCCCGGAAAAGATCGAGACCGTCCGTATTGATCCCGCCGTGGGCTATTCGGGCTATATCGGCCGCCGCATCGCCAGCGCGCTTAAGCTTGAAGGCGACCAGGTGAAGCAATGCGTTAAGCTGATCGGCCAGCTCTACCGCGCCTTCGTCGGCAAGGACATGAGCCTGCTCGAAATCAATCCGCTGGTTGTCACCAGGGAAGGCCAGCTTCTTTGCCTCGACGCCAAGATGAATTTCGACGGCAACGCGCTTGACCGTCACCCCGAGATCAAGGAGCTGCGCGATCTCAGCGAGGAAGACCCCAAGGAAATCGAGGCGTCGAAATTCGACCTCTCCTATGTGGCTCTCGATGGTTCCATCGGCTGCATGGTGAATGGCGCAGGACTTGCCATGGCAACAATGGATATCATCAAGCTCTACGGCGCCGAGCCCGCCAATTTCCTCGATGTCGGCGGCGGCGCCTCCCGCGAGAAAGTGGCGGCGGCGTTCAAGATCATCACCGCCGACCCGCGCGTCAAAGGCATCCTTGTCAACATCTTCGGCGGCATCATGAAATGCGACGTGATCGCTGAGGGCGTCATCGCCGCGGTTAAGGAAGTAGGGCTCGAAGTGCCGCTGGTGGTGCGGCTTGAGGGCACCAATGTGGACCTCGGAAAGAAGATCATCCGTGACTCCGGTCTGAACGTGATCCCCGCCGATAACCTTGACGACGCGGCGAGCAAGATTGTTAAGGCTGTGAAGGAAGCGGCATGAGTATAGATTTTATTTCTGTCTCCCCTCCTGTCATTGCCGGGCTTGTCCCGGCAACCCATCGTGCCAAATCTCCAGTATTCGACCCCTTTGCCCCATGGGTCGCCGGAATAAATCCGGCGATGACAAGCTGGGGAGCATCATGAACGATACTCTGAAGGCCGTGATAATCGAGCTCACTGGCGGCAATGTCCGTAACCATCACATCAATCTTCGTGGCGCATTTGGATTGTTTCCGGATGACTGCTTGGGCGGCAACGACAAAGCGGCAGCCGGGCGACCCATCAGTGTGCAAATCGGCGGGCAAGTTGTACAAACCGACATAGACGAAACGAAAGCAATATTCCGAGAACGGGGAGCGATCCGCCGATTTTTCGAGGATGAGAATGTGGTCGAAGGAGATCTGATTCTCATCGAGCGAGCGAAGCCGCGCTCTTATCACGTTTCAAAAGCGTCGAAACGCGGCCTAAAATATTATTTGTAGGGATCGATGTCCATCCTCGTCAGCAAGAAAACCAAAGTTATCTGCCAGGGCATTACCGGCAATAACGGCACGTTTCATACCGAGCAGGCGATTGCCTATGGCACGCAGATGGTTGGCGGGGTGACTCCGGGCAAGGGTGGCACAATGCATATCGGCTTGCCGGTGTTCGATACGGTGGCGGAAGCGCGCGAGAAAACCGGAGCCGATGCGTCCGTCGTCTATGTGCCGCCGCCCTTTGCTGCCGATGCCATTCTCGAAGCCATCGATGCGGAAATACCGCTGGTCGTGTGCATCACCGAGGGCATTCCGGTGCTGGACATGGTCGGGGTGAAGCGGGCGCTGTCGGGCTCGAAGACCCGCCTCATCGGGCCCAATTGCCCAGGCGTGCTCACCCCTGATGAATGCAAGATCGGCATCATGCCGGGGAACATCTTCAAGAAAGGCTCCGTGGGCATCCTGTCGCGCTCGGGTACTCTCACCTATGAGGCCGTGTTTCAAACCACGCAAGAAGGCCTGGGCCAGACCACCGCAGTCGGCATCGGCGGCGATCCGGTGAAGGGTACTGAGTTCATCGAAATTCTGGAGATGTTTCTGGCCGACCCCAAGACGCAGTCGATTGTCATGATTGGCGAGATCGGCGGCTCCGCGGAGGAAGATGCGGCGGAATTTATCCGGAAATCCAAGGTGAAGAAGCCGATCGTTGGCTTCATCGCCGGGCGCACGGCCCCTCCGGGACGCCGCATGGGCCATGCGGGAGCCATCATCTCCGGGGGCAAGGGCGGGGCTGACTCCAAGATCGAGGCGATGAAACGGGCCGGCATCGCCGTCTCGGATTCGCCAGCATTGCTGGGCAAGACGCTGATGAAGAAGCTGCAGCGCAAGTGAGAGATTTACGGCGATGAACAAGACGGATTTGACCACGGCTTTCGAGCAAACCTCCTTCCTCTATGGCGGCAACGCCCAGTTCATTGAGCAGCTCTACGGCAGATATCTCGATAACCCTAAGGCCGTGGATCAGCACTGGCAGCAATTTTTTGCCGGCCTTGAGGACAATTCAGACGAAGCCAAGCGGCAAGTGGACGGGCCCTCCTGGCAGCGGGCCGATTGGCCCCTCCACCAGTCCGGCGAAATGGTTTCTGCGTTTGATGGCAATTGGCCCGTTCCCGCCAAGGCTCCGGCCCCAGACAAAGGCAGCCAGCCTTCGATCGAGGAGGTGCGTCGCGCCACCACGGATTCCGTCCGTGTGCTGATGATGATCCGCGCCTACCGCGTGCGCGGCCATCTTGCCGCCGATCTTGACCCCCTCAAACTCAGGGACCGGGTGCCGCAGCCCGACCTTGATCCCGCCACCTACGGCTTCACCGAAGCCGATCTCGACCGGCCGGTTTTTCTCGACAAGGTGCTGGGCCTAGACAAGGCGAGCGTTCGCCAGATCGTCGAAATTCTGAAGCGCACCTATTGTTCGACGCTTGGCGTCGAATACATGCATATCTCGGACCCTGAGCAAAAAGCCTGGATCCAGAATCGGATGGAAGGCGCAAATCGGGAAATCGGATTCACGCCGGAAGGCAAGAAGGCGATTCTCGCCAAGCTCATCGCGGGCGAAGGTTTCGAGAACTTCCTCAATGTGAAATATACGGGCACCAAGCGCTTCGGACTCGATGGCGCGGAGAGCATGATCCCGGCGTTGGAACAGATCATCAAGCGCGGCGGCCAGCTTGGGGTGAAGGAAATCGTGCTGGGCATGTCTCACCGGGGCCGCCTCAATGTGCTTGGCAACGTCATGGCGAAGCCCTTCACGGCGATCTTCCACGAGTTCAAGGGCGGCTCGTCCACGCCCGATGAGGTCGAAGGTTCGGGCGATGTCAAATATCACCTGGGCTCCTCTTCCGACCGCACCTTCGATGGCAATACGGTGCATATGTCGCTCACCGCCAATCCATCGCATCTCGAGATCGTCGATCCGGTTGTTCTCGGAAAGGCGCGGGCCAAGCAGGATCAGCTTGGCGACCGCAGCGCCGTCTTGCCGCTGATAACCCACGGTGATGCGGCCTTCGCCGGACAAGGCGTGGTGGCCGAGTGCTTCGGACTTTCGGGCCTGCGCGGCCACCGTTCCGGCGGCTCAATCCATTTCATCGTCAACAACCAGATCGGCTTCACCACAACGCCGAACTGGGCGCGCTCATCGCCCTATCCTTCGGACGTCGCCAAGATGATCGAAGCGCCGATCTTCCACGCCAATGGCGATGATCCCGAAGCCGTGGTGTTTGCGGCGAAGATCGCCACCGAATTCCGGCAGAAATTCCGGAAGCCCTTCGTCGTCGACATGTTCTGCTATCGCCGCTTCGGCCATAATGAGATCGACGAACCCTCCTTCACGCAACCCACCATGTACAAGCGCATCGGCACCATGGATACGGTGGCGACACTTTATGCCAAGCGCCTCATCGCCGAAGGCGTGATGACCGAGGAGGGCGTCGAGGCGATGAAGGCCGACTACCGGAAGATGCTGGACGAGGATTTCTCCGTCGCCGAAGGCTACAAGGCCAACAAGGCCGACTGGCTGGACGGCCGCTGGGCCGGCATGAAAGCCTCGCGAGATTACGAGGACCCGCGCAAGGGCTTGACCGGCGTACCGGTGGCCAAACTCAAGGACATCGGCCTCAAGCTCACCAAGGCGCCGAAGAACTTCAAGGTTCATCGCACGCTGCAGCGCGTCCTCGACGCACGCCGCAAGACGATCGAGGAGGGCGTGGGCCTCGATTGGGCAATGGCCGAGCATCTGGCTTTCGCCACGCTGGTGATGGAGGGACATCCGGTCAGGCTGTCGGGACAAGACGTCCAGCGCGGCACCTTCTCCCAGCGCCATGCCGTGTTGGTCGATCAGGATAATGAAAAGCGCTACACGCCGGTCAACCATCTGGTGAAGGACCAGAAGGTAAAGCTCGATGCCATCAACTCGATGCTGTCCGAGGAGGCGGTGCTCGGTTTCGAATATGGCTATACGCTGGCGGAACCCAACACGCTGGTGATCTGGGAAGCCCAGTTCGGCGATTTCGCCAACGGCGCGCAGGTGGTGTTCGACCAGTTCATTTCGAGCGGCGAACGCAAGTGGCTGCGCATGTCGGGCCTCGTGTGTTTGCTGCCGCATGGCTATGAAGGCCAGGGGCCGGAACATTCCTCGGCAAGACTCGAACGCTTCCTGCAGATGTGCGCTGAAGACAACATGCAGGTGGCGAACTGCACCACCCCCGCCAATTATTTTCATATTCTCAGGCGGCAGATGAAGCGGGATATCCGCAAGCCCCTCATCATCATGACGCCAAAGTCGCTTCTGCGCCACAAGCGGGCAACCTCGAAGCTTGATGAAATGGGCGAGGGCACCTCGTTCCACCGGCTGCTGTGGGACGATGCTGAAATCCTCTCCGGCGAAAAAATCAAACTCGCTCCCGATGCCGATATCCGCCGCGTCGTCATGTGTTCGGGCAAGGTGTATTACGATCTCTACGAAGAGCGCGAGAGGCGTGGCGTCGATGACATTTATCTGTTGCGCGTCGAGCAACTTTATCCCTGGCCGCACAAGGTGCTGATCCAGGA
>JBGTJO010000121.1:0-6327 GCA_041745135.1 Aestuariivirga sp.
GCATCCAGCGCCGCCAGATCGGCCTCACCGCTCAGCACCTGCGCCATGGCCTCCGGCACCTTGGCGCGCTCGCCCTCGGCCCGCGCCGTCAGCACATCGCCCTCCGCCGAAACCGTCACCACCCCGCCCCTGGGCACCGCCGCCATGGCCATCAGCAGCATGTTGAGCAGCAGCTTAACCTGTTGTTTTGGCCGGTTTTCCCGTGGCGCCCGCCAATCGAGCCTGACCTTCTCGGAGCCCACGAACGCCTGCGCCATTTCGCCAGCCTCCCCCATGTCGATCATGGCCCCAGCCGAGCCGGCCGCTCCAAAGGCGATGCGGCAGAATTTCAGCTTGGCCGAAGCCGTCCTGGCCGAGGAGCGCACCATCTCCAGCGCCGTCTGCCTCGTCTCCTCGTCCATCTCGGGATCATCGAACAATTCCAACCCGTTAGCAATCGCCCCCACGGGCGAAATTACATCGTGGCAAACCCTGGAGCACAGCAGCGCGGCCAAGTCGAGGTCGGAAAGGCGGGAAGGCTCGCTCATCAATATCTCCCGGGGGTGGCGATTCGTCTGGGGCCATTCTATAGCTCCCCCATGCACCCCACGCCATCTCCGCAAACGCAAGCCCTTATCGATCTCGCAAACACCGCCGGCCGCGCCATCATGGCCATCTATGCCACTGATTTCAGGGCCAAAAGCAAAAGCGACCTGACTCCCGTCACCGAGGCCGACGAAGCCGCCGAGCGCATCATCCTGGAAGGCTTGGCCAAGCTCAACATCCCCGTCATCTCCGAGGAAGCCGCCGCCCTTGGCCGCATCCCCGCCGTCGCCGATCACTTTTTCCTCGTCGATCCTCTCGACGGCACCAAGGAATTCATCTCCCGCAACGGCGAGTTCACCGTCAACATTGCCGAGATAAAACAAGGCGTTCCGGTCTCCGGCGTAGTTTTCGCTCCAGCTCGCCAGCGTATCTTCTGGGGCGAATTAGGCAAAGGCGCCGCCGAAGGAACCACTCCCATCCAAGTCCGCAAACCCGCAAGCGATGGCGCAACCGTCGTCGCCAGCCGCTCACACCGCGATCCCGAAACCGACGAATATCTAAGCAAAATCAAGGTTAAATCCCTCTGCTCCGCCGGCTCCTCCCTCAAATTCTGCTTGGTCGCCACGGGCGAAGCCGATCTCTACCCCCGCTTCGGCCGCACCATGGAATGGGACACCGCCGCAGGCCAAGCCATTCTCTTAAGTGCGGGCGGCAAGGTCTTGACATTAGATGGAAATCCCCTCTCCTACGGCAAGCGTGACCAAGGCTTCGCCAACCCCCCTTTCATCGCGAGTGCTTAAACTTTTAACGATCCTGAAAGCCCCCTTTGCTAAGCTTTAACCAAGCCCTTGAAATCACGAGGTTTGTAATGTTGAAGTTCCTTGCGTTCGCTCTAGCCCTGGCCATCTCCCAGCCAGCCCTGGCCCAGACCACCGGCTCCATCGCCAAGCGCCAGCAAACCTACACAAGCGAAGAGATCCTGGCCAAGGGTCACCAGTTCTTCGGCAAAACCTCCCGCGGCATGGGCAAGGCCGTCGAATATGTCTTCCAGAACCAGGGCGAACCCACCGCCTATATCATCGGCGAGGAAGGCTCAGGCGCCTTCGTCGGCGGCCTAAGATACGGAGAAGGCACGATATATTACAAGGATGGCACCGAGCAGAAAATCTATTGGCAAGGCCCCTCGATCGGTTGGGATTTCGGCGGCAACGGCTCCCGCGCCATGGTCCTCGTCTACAATTCCGATGCCCCCCGCGATCTCCACACCCGCTTTGGCGGCGTTGAGGGTTCCGCCTATCTCATTGGCGGCGTTGGCGTAAATTTCCAAAAGCACGGCCACATCGTCCTCGCCCCCATCCGCACTGGCGTCGGCGCCAGGCTCGGCGCCAATGTCGGCTATCTGAAATATTCCAGAAAACCGAACTGGAATCCCTTCTAAGCCACGCAATGGCCCGATTTTTGCGGTGAATAGCCCCTGAACAGTCAACAGGGACACGTCCGCAAATGAAAATCACGACTCTCCTCAGCGCCGCCTCGCTTCTCCTCATGCTGGGCAGCCCCTCTGCCCTTGCCTCCGCCGCGCCCGGTACCTGGGCCATGAAGAACGGCAAGGTCACCGTAAAGGTCAGGGACTGCGGCTCGGGCCTCTGCGGCACCATCGTGGCACTGAAGGAACCCATCAGCAAGGTCGACGGCAAGCCCAAGGTCGACCGCGAGAATCCCAATCCAGCACTCCGCAAGCGCCCCTTGATCGGCCTTTCCATACTGGTCGGCATGAAGTCTGCGGGCGAAAACACCTGGAAGGGGGCCATCTACAATCCCGACGACGGCAAGACCTACACCGGTACCGTGAAGCTCTCAGGCGGCGTCATGAAAGTGCAGGGTTGCGTATTAAAAGTCCTCTGCAAAACCAACACCTTCGTCCGCGTCAACTGAAACGCTGCACAGATCGCCGGTCACTCTTTGCATCTTGCCCGAGGAAGAGCTAGATAGGCTGGATTGCCGGAGGTTTTGATGTTTCAGACTGAAACCTTATTGCTGGTCGTCCTCGGCTTTTCAGTCGCCACGCTGATAGCGCTCTTCCTCGGCCGCCTGATGTGGTCGCTCGCCGTCCGCATCGGCTCGCGGCGCATGCAGCGCCAGATTCCCAGCACCGCGGGCGAACTCCACACCGAGCGCGACCGCCTCCGCGCCGAATATGCGCTGCTTTCCCAAAAGCTTGGCGCCCGCCTCGAAAGCTCGCGCATGAAGATGGCCGAGCAGATGGCCGAGGTCACCCGCGCCCGCAACCGCATCGAAACCCTGGTCGCCGAAATCAACCAAAAGGACGCCTCCCACGCCGCCCGCGAGCACGAGCTCCTCGGCCTTCGCGCCCGCATCGCCGAGCACGAGCAGGCCGCCAACGAGGCGCAATCCACGATCGCCTCCCTGCGCCTCGACCTTGATGAGAAAACCAACACAATCAACGAACTGCACCGCGTTATTGCGGAAAAGGATGAGCACATCGCGACCCTCGCTCCCCCCGCTGAAGTCATCCTCGCGGGCCTCGAGCCGGAGCCCGGCACCCCCGACATGTTCGAGCCCATGGGAGAAGCCCCGTCAGCGCCCGATGCCCTCCTCGCCCAGCATCTGGCCGAAACAGCTCACGAAACCGACGATCTGCAAAGCGAGCTTGATCGCCTCGACGACGCCTGGACGAGGAAGCTCGGCCGCATCAAGGGCAAACCCCGCAAGCCCGCCACCCCCATCGACGAAGCTTTAGCCCGCCGCATCAAATCCCTGCACAAGGACGTTGCGAACTAGTTCTGCGCTGCTTGAGCCGACCTGCGACGACAATTGAGCCGCTGTGTTGATCGCAAATCCAAACGCACAACCGCAGTATTGAAAAAACTTTGTCGCTGTGTGAACCTTTGCGGCCAATCTGGGCACTCACTCACGAGTTCGCTCCATGATTGGATCAAAGTCCGATGGCAAGAAACACGCCACCCGCTTTTCTGTTTTGTTTGCCGCTTCTTGCAATGTGCGCGCTCCAGCCAGCGAGTGCCGAAGACATATGTGGGAAGCCGCGTAGCAGCCAATATGCCGAAGAGCAGCTGTGCGCCAATGTGTTGAGTTTTCCCGATGGCAGGCCGGCCACCGCAGCGATGCTGGATTCGATTCCGGAAACTTATCCGTGGCTCTTCCCGCTCACAAAGGAGCCTGTTCCGGAACTGACGATAAGAATTTCGCCAGCCGATGCGCAATTTTCAACATTGCAGATCATCAATGGTTGGGCGCCCTATGACACCTTCGGAGCGGAAGCAAAGCAGTTCGAAAAATACAGCCGTGTAAAAGATATTCTGATCGAAACCGCCGGCGGTCACAACACAAGGCACACGCTTCAAGACAGCGGCGAAATCCAGTTCGTAACGCTGCCCGAACCGGCAGCTTCGCAATGGGTTCGCATGAAAGTTCTCTCCACCTATCCCGGCGCCAGCGAAGTTGTGGCGCTCCGCTGGTTTGCCATTGTGTGGGAAGAAGGCGAAGATCAATGAGAAGATTGTTCTTCGCGGCCTTATTGCCATTGTCACTTTCTTTGGCATCACCCGTCCGCGGCCAGGAAAGCACCAACGATATAGAGGTGAAGGACAGCGACATCCTGCGGGTATGCCGCGAAATCCACCGGGCGCCGCAAGCGCAGGAACCGTCCGCCGTGGCGACAGGCCAAGGCATCACATTCAATTGCCGCCTGGTGAATGAGAATGGATCGACGCTTGCTCAAGTTTCACCGGAGGACGTTTGCGAACGCCTGACCGGAAGCCGGGAATGGTATCGCGGCGATGGCGTGCAGGTTTTCTGCAATGCTGACGGCGTGAAAACCAGGGCGCTGCCTGTGCCATGCCCTCAACCCACCGACGAGCAGATTTATTCGCAGGATGTCGCGCGCGCCTGCCAGAAAGTTCACCGCAGCGGCAATGCCGCAGCCGAACCGCTGCGCATGTCGGTCAATGGACCCGACTTCAAATGCAGGCTGGTCAGCAGCGGAGGATTCACGATCGCCGGCGTTTCACCGGAGCAGGTTTGCGAAGTGAAAACCGGACGCCAGCAATGGTGCTACACCGAAACTACAAGCTACTGCCGCGGGGCCGATTATGTTGAACCAACGCAACCCAACCCGCTGCCGGGACCCGAACCGGAAGCCCCCGATCCGGAGAAACCTGAGGCCGAAGAAACGGAGTCGGAACCGAAGGCCGGGGAGATCGAGTTTTGCAAGCCTCAGGCACCTGGCGGCGATATTGTGGTGCGCATCACGGGTTATCAGAAGCAGAAGCCGGGATATGGGGCGCTCATGAACCCCCTCGTCACCTGCGGCTCCGGCAAGGGGATGCCGCCGGAAAAACTTTGCCCTTCGGTGACCGGCCGGACTGATTGGTATATGTCCGAGAATGGCTTCAAGACAACGAATGGCTTGCTCTGGCCGAACTGGATCGCCGTCTGCCGCGGAAGCGGACCGCGCCAGCGCATGGCGCACGCTGACATTGAACGCGTCTGTCAGGCGCGCGGCTGGCGTTCGGCCAACAATGGGATCATGGCCAATCGGGAACCGGTCTGTCACGATATGAAGGGTGGAATGGAGCCCATTACAGTCCCCGACATCTGCAATACGCTTTTTGGCACGAATGAGTGGAAAGTGATCGGCATCACGCATTGGTGTTTGCCATGAGTGAACCTTTTTTGCCTTCACCGACACTACAAACTGAATCCCACGCAAACGGCAAAGGAGATAACCCGTGAAAACCAGAATTGCCCTGCTGACCGGCGCGCTGATGCTCTCGGCATCGACGCTTCCCTCCCATGCCGAGGACGATGGTTCGAATGTGATGTTCATCTTCGATTCCTCGGGCTCCATGAAAAAGCAGATCGAAAGCGGCGAGAGCCGTTCGGAGGCAGCCAAGCGCGCTATGGTCACCGCCTTGAGCGCAATGCCTGCGGACGCCCGGCTAGGGCTTCTGATGTACGGTCACCGCCGGGCCAAGGACTGCACGGACATCGAGGTCGTAACTCCCATTGGCACGAGCGACAGCGCGGGGATTGCCCAATCGATTCTGGCAAGCCAGCCCAAGGGCGAGACGCCCATCGCCGCAGCGCTCGAACGCGCGGCAAGCAACTTCGCGCCTATGAAAGGCCAATCCAACAGCATCGTTCTGGTGACCGACGGTATCGAGGAATGCAGCGGCGACCCGTGTGCCGCCGCTCGCTCAATCCGCGAAGCAGGCCTTGATCTCAAGGTGCACATCGTCGGCTTCACCCTGAGCGACAAGCAGCGCCAGACCGTGCAATGCGTGGCCGATGAAACCGGCGGCAAGTATTTCGACGCCCAGGACGCGGAAGGTCTTTCCGGAGCTCTGGCGGAGGTACAAAAAGCGGTCGTGGAAGAGACGCCGCCAGCACCTCAAGAGGCGTCTTTTTTCGTCGACGATTTCAATGGCACGAGCCTGCAACCCCACTGGACCGTGACCAATGGCAGCGAGACCAGCCATGTGGCCGAGGACGGACGGCTGCTGCTGCCCATACACATGAGCAAAGCCGACGTCGAACTGAAAGTAAAACCGCCCCGCTTTGCGCTCGAAGGCGTCCAGATGCCCGAGGGAAACTGGACGGCCACCGCAACGCTTGAGTTTGGCGTCCAGACGGCACAGGAAACCTTCACCCTGTCCTTTGGCGAAGCGGAGCCCGCCATTTCGGCGCAGCTCGTGGCAACCGGCGACAAGTATTACGGCTGGAAACTTTTTGTCCGCATCGAAAAGAAGTCCGGAGCGGAAA
>JBGTJO010000122.1:0-10068 GCA_041745135.1 Aestuariivirga sp.
AGCGCGCCGCGCCGAGGCCCGCGCGGGCGGCGGCGAAAAACGTGTTGCCGCCCAGCACAAGCGCGGCAAGCTCACCGCGCGCGAGCGCGTAGAGCTGCTCCTCGATGAAGGCTCCTTCGAAGAGTTCGACATGTTCGTCGAACATCGCTGCACCGATTTCGGCATGGAAAACACAAAATACCCCGGTGACGGCGTCGTCACCGGCTGGGGTACTGTCAACGGTCGCGTCGCCTATGTCTTCTCCAAGGACTTTACCGTTTTCGGCGGCTCCCTTTCGGAAGCGCACGCCCGCAAGATGACCAAGATCCAGGATATGGCGTTGCAAAACCGCGCTCCTATTATCGGATTATTCGATGCCGGAGGCGCCCGCATCCAGGAGGGCGTCAACGCCCTTGGTGGCTATGGCGAAGTGTTCCAGCGCAATGTGCTGGCCTCAGGCGTCATCCCGCAGATTTCGGTGATCATGGGGCCCTGCGCCGGCGGCGATGTTTATTCCCCAGCAATGACCGATTTCATCTTCATGGTGCGCGGCACGAGCTACATGTTCGTCACCGGCCCCGATGTGGTGAAGACCGTCACCAACGAGACTGTGACGGCCGAGGAGCTTGGCGGCGCCTCCGTCCACACCACGAAATCTTCGATCGCCGACAAGGCCTACGACAACGACGTCGAAGCCTTGTTGCAGATGCGCCGGCTGATCGACTTCCTGCCATCGTCCAACACCTCTCCCATTCCCGAAATGCCGCAGTTCGATGATCCCGAGCGGATCGACATGTCCCTCGACACGCTCATCCCTGCCAATCCGAACCAGCCCTATGACATGAAGGAGCTGATCGTGAAGATGGTGGACGAGGGCGATTTCTTCGAAATCCAGGAAGCACATGCCAAAAACATCGTAACAGGCCTTGCCCGCATCGGTGGGCGCACTGTCGGAATTGTCGCCAATCAACCCATGGTGCTGGCCGGGACACTTGACAGCGACGCCGGCCGCAAGGGCGCCCGCTTCGTGCGCTTTTGCGATTGCTTCAATATCCCCATCGTAACACTCGTCGATGTCCCGGGATTTCTCCCGGGAACCGCACAGGAATATGGCGGCTTGATCAAGCACGGCGCCAAGCTGCTTTTCGCCTATGCCGAGGCGACGGTTCCCAAGATCACCGTCATCACCCGCAAGGCCTATGGCGGCGCCTATGTGGTCATGGCGTCGAAACATCTGCGCGGCGATGTCAACTACGCCTGGCCCACCGCCGAGATCGCCGTCATGGGTTCACGCGGCGCGACAGAGATCATCTACCGTTCCGAGCTTGGCGATGCGGAAAAGATCAAGGGCCGCATCAAGGAATTCGAGACGCGTTTCGCCAACCCCTTCGTTGCCGCAGAACGGGGTTTCCTCGATGAAGTCATCATGCCCCACTCAACCCGCAAGCGCGTGGCCCGCGCGCTGAACATGCTGCGTCATAAGGAACTCGCCAATCCGTGGAAGAAACACGACAACATTCCGCTTTAGAACCCATCCGCACCATCTGCTGCATCGCGGGTGGGGGGCCGGCGGGCATGATGCTGGGGTTCTTGCTGGCAAGAGCTGGTGTCGATGTTGTGGTGCTCGAAAAACACGCCGATTTCCTGCGCGACTTTCGCGGCGATACGATTCATCCCTCGACGCTTGAGCTCATGCACGAACTTGGCCTGCTCGAGGAATTCCTGCAAAGGCCCCACCAGAAAGTGCGCCGCCTCGCCGGGCAAATTGGCTCAACGCGCGTCACCATCGCGGATTTCAACCATGTCCCAGGGCGCTGCAAATTCATTGCGCTGATGCCGCAATGGGATTTTCTCGACTTTATTGCAGATCACGCCAAAACCTATCCGGGCTTCCACCTGCATATGCGTTCCGAAGTCACGGACCTCATCGAGAGGGCAGGACGCGTTACCGGCGTTCGAATCGAAACACCCGAAGGACCTCGAGAAGTCCACGCGGATCTTGTCCTGGGCGCTGACGGCAGGCACTCGACCGTGCGCGCCAAGGCGCGTCTTGCCGTGGACGATTTCGGCGCGCCCATCGATGTGCTGTGGTTCCGCATCTCTCGACTGGGCAGTGATGAATCCCAGACGTTTGGACATGTGGAAGCGGGGCGCATGCTGGTCATGCTCAATCGCGGCGACTACTGGCAGTGCGCCTATGTCATCGCGAAAGGAAGTTTCGCGGCCATTCAGCGCGCCGGGCTAGAAAGCTTTCGAAATGATGTCGTCGCCATGTCTCCCTTCCTGCGCGGCCGCGTTGGCGAACTCGCGACCTGGGAAGACATCAAGCTCCTCACCGTAACGGTTGATCGATTGCGCACATGGTTCAAGCCTGGCTTGCTCTGCATCGGCGATGCGGCCCATGCCATGTCTCCCATTGCCGGTGTCGGCGTCAACCTCGCGGTACAGGATGCCGTGGCCGCTGCCAATATTCTCGCTGCACCCCTCAAATCGGGCACGGCGAGCCTCGGTCATTTGAAAGCGGTGCAAGACCGGCGTGAATTCCCCACGCGGGTAACGCAACGCATGCAGGTTCTGATCCAGGACCGCGTCATCAGCCGGGTGCTGCAAAGCAGCGGACAGTTGCAAGCGCCGTGGGCTGTGAAACTCCTGGACCGCATCCCCTTGCTGCAACGCATTCCGGCGTGGCTGGTAGGTGTCGGCGTGCGCCCCGAGCACATCCAAACGCCGGATTCCCTTATCCGTCATCCCGGCGAAAGCCGGGACCCACGATTAAACGAGGTACGGATTCTCTAGGATCTTCACGCTGAAAGGTGGGTCCCGGCCTTCACCGGGATGACGGAACTGGCAGAGCCAATCCGCTCCCCTACCAGATCATACTCCTCCGCCTCGACGATCCGTACACGAACCTTATCGCCCGGCTTGAGCGCGGTTTCCCCAGGCAGGAACACGTTGCCGTCGATTTCCGGCGCGTCCCAGGGCGAGCGGGCCACGGCTTCCCCGTTCTCCCCGTCGATCTCGTCCACCAGAACCTCGATTTCGCGGCCGACCTTTGCTTGGAAGATTTCAGCGGAGATTGCCTGCTGCGCTGCCATGAAGCGGTCCCAACGTTGCTGCTTCACGTCGGCCGGAATTTGCGGCAATCCCAGATCATTCGCTTTGGCGCCCGACACCGCCTCGTATTGGAAGCAGCCGACCCGCTCAAGCCGGGCCTCCTTCAGCCATTGCAGCAGATAGTCGAAATCGGCCTCGGTCTCGCCGGGAAAGCCAACGATGAAGGTGGAACGGATCGCGATATCCGGGCAAATTTTCCGCCATGACGCCAGCCGGTCCAGCACCTTTTCCTGGTTCGCCGGCCGCCGCATCGCTTTGAGGACGCCCTGCGCCGCATGCTGAAACGGAATATCCAGATAGGGCAGGATCTTTCCCTCCGCCATCAGCGGGATCACATCGTCCACATGGGGATAGGGATAGACATAGTGCATCCTGACCCAAGCCCCGAGATCGCCCAGCTCCTTCGCCATGTCATAAAACTTGGCGCGCACCTCGCGGCCGTGGAACTTGCTGGCGGCATATCTCACGTCCACGCCATAGGCGCTCGTATCCTGCGAAATAACCAGCAGTTCCTTGACGCCGGCCTTCACCAGCCGCTCAGCCTCATAGAGCACCGAGGCCATGGGCCGCGAGACGAGATCGCCGCGGATCGAGGGAATGATGCAGAAGGAGCAGCGATTATTGCAGCCTTCGGAAATCTTCAGATACGCGTAATGCTTCGGCGTCAGATGCAGCCCCTGCGGCGGCACCAGATCGTACCTCGGATCATGCATCGGCGGCAGCGCCTCATGCACCGCACCCACCACCGCCGCGTATTGATGCGGTCCGGAGATCGCCAGCACGCCCGGATGAGCCGCCCTGATCCGCTCGGCCTCCACGCCAAGACACCCTGTCACGATGACCCGGCCGTTCTCCGTCATCGCCTCGCCGATGGCGGAAAGCGATTCCTCCTTGGCGCTGTCGAGAAAGCCGCAGGTATTGACGATCACCACATCGGCATTGTCGTAGCCGGGTGCGATCACATAACCCTCGGCCCGGAGCTGCGTCAGTATCCGCTCGCTGTCGACCAGCGCCTTCGGGCAGCCGAGCGACACAAGACCAACCCTTGGCACATGCATGTTCATGGGCGGGGTGTAGCCGAGCGGGGAGCGGAGGGCAAATTGGCCGGAATCCGGGACTTGCCCCAGCGCCCTCGCCGGTGTTAAGGGCAGCCGTCAACCCCGCGATTCCAGCGTTTTGGAAAGGTTGGCAGATGGCCCTCCGAGATATCCCTGAATATCTGACCTTCGACGACGTGCTGATGAAGCCCGGTGCTTCTTCCGTGCTGCCTGCCGAAGTCAATACGGCCACGCGTCTCACACGCTCCATAACCCTGTCGATCCCGATCATTTCCTCTGCCATGGACACGGTAACGGAAGCGCGCCTCGCCATCGCCATGGCGCAAGCCGGCGGTCTTGGCGTCATTCACAAGAATCTCGAACCCGACGTTCAGGCCGAGCATGTGCGGCAGGTGAAGCGCTTCGAGAGCGGCATGGTGGTGAACCCCATCACCATTGCACCCGATGCGACGCTGGCGGACGTGTTGAAGCTGAAGGACCGGCACAGGATTTCCGGCATTCCTGTTGTCGATCATCGCGGGCGGCTCGCCGGCATCATCACCAACCGGGATGTGCGTTTTGCCACCGACATGAATGCCAAAGTCGCCGAACTCATGACGCGGGATAATCTTGTCACGGTGAAGGTGGGCGTTGACCGCGATGAAGCGAAGCGGCTGCTGCACAAATACCGGATCGAGAAGCTGATCGTCGTCGATGACGATTACAAATGCGTGGGGCTCATCACCGTCAACGATATGGAGAAGGCGGCCGATCATCCTAACGCCGCCAAGGATGAGCGCGAGCGCCTGCTTGTCGCCGCAGCCACGGGCACGGGCGAGAAGGGATTTGCGCGCGCGGAGCTGCTGATCGAGGCGGGCGCCGACGCCATCGTGGTCGACACGGCGCACGGCCACTCGATCCATGTGATCGAGCAGGTGAGGCGGCTCAAGAAGCTTTCCAACAAGGTGCAGATCATCGCGGGCAATGTGGCGACGGCGGAAGCGGTGAAGGCCCTGATCGGCGCCGGCGCCGATGCCGTGAAGGTCGGCATCGGGCCCGGCTCCAACTGCACGACGCGCGTCGTCGCAGGGGTGGGGGTGCCGCAGCTTTCGGCGATCATGGAGTGCGCGGAGGAGAGCGCCAAATCGGATGTGCCGGTAATCGCCGATGGCGGCATCAAGCTTTCCGGCGATCTCGCCAAGGCGCTGGCCGCTGGCGCCGGCGTTGCCATGATCGGCTCGCTTTTGGCAGGCACCGATGAGAGCCCCGGCGAAACCTATCTCTACAATGGCCGCAGCTATAAGGCCTATCGCGGCATGGGCTCGGTCGGCGCCATGGCGCGGGGAAGCGCCGACCGCTACTTCCAGCAGGAAGTGAAGGACAGTCTCAAGCTCGTTCCAGAAGGCATTGAGGGCCAGGTGCCGTTCAAGGGCCCCGTCGCCGGGATTCTGCATCAGCTCGTCGGCGGGCTTCGCGCCGCGATGGGCTATGTGGGAGCCGCCAGCCTCGCGGAATTGCAGAAGCGGGTGGAGTTCATCCGCATCACTAATGCAGGCATACGCGAAAGTCATGTACACGATGTGATGATTACCCGCGAGGCGCCGAACTATCAGGGACAGGGCTAGAGCTTACAATGCGCCTTCCTGGCCGCGCCTCCGCGGCAATACAAATCCTCACCGAGATTTTCGAGCGTCACAGGCCAGCTTCCGAGGCGCTGAAGGATTGGGGCAAGGCGCATCGCTTTGCCGGCTCCACCGATCGTCATGCCATCGGCACGCTCGTCTTCGATTGCCTCCGCAAGCGCAATTCGCTCAGCGCCCGCATGGGGGATGGCAGGCCGCGCGCTCTGGTGCTGGCGGCACTGCGGGACATCTGGAATGTCCCCGTCGATCACATCGTGGCTTTAGGCGCCGATAGCCATGGACCGGGGCCGGTGGGTGAGACGGAAAAGACAGCGCTGACCCGCACATTGCGTGAGGATCTGCCGGTCTATGTAAAGGGCGACTTCCCGGAATGGCTGACGCCTTCCTTCACCGCCGCCTTTGGCGAACGCGCCGCGGAGGAGGGCGCTGCTTTGGCGAACCGCGCTTCGATCGATCTTCGGGTCAATACGTTGAAGGCAAATCGCGAACAGGTGTTGGAGGCGTTGGGGAAATTCGGCGCAACAGCGGGGCCGCTGTCGCCTCATGCGGTCCGCATTCCACCGCCGGGACAGGAGGCGCGGAACGCCAATGTGGAGGCCGAACCTGCCCATGGCCGTGGTTGGTACGAGGTGCAGGATGCGGGCTCGCAAGTGGCCGCACTGATGACAGGAGCGAAAGCCGGCGAGGCGGTCGCGGATATCTGCGCGGGCGCTGGCGGCAAGACTCTGGCACTAGCCGCCATGATGGAAAACGAAGGCAGGCTCGTTGCCCATGATTCAGACAGGCACCGCCTGCGGCCGATCTTCGAGCGGTTGCAGCGGGCGGGGGCCACGAATGTCGAAGTGATCGCCGCCGATGAGGGCGAAAAGCTCGCAACTTACGGCGGCTTCGATTGCGTCCTGATCGATGCGCCGTGCTCGGGCTCGGGTGCTTGGCGGCGCAAGCCCGATGCGAAGTGGCGGCTGACACAAAAGCAACTGCAACAACGCATCACCGAGCAGCGCGATGTGCTTGAGCAAGGTGCAAAACTCGTAAAGCCCGGCGGTCGCTTGGTCTACGTTACTTGCTCGGTGCTGCCGGAGGAGAATGGGGCTCAGGTTCAGGTGTTTTTAGGACGGCACAGAGACTTCCATAGCGTTCCTTATGCCGAGCAATGGCGGACGAATATTGGCGGGCCAGTTCCTCCGTCAGCTGATGGTTCAACTGGAACCCTGCTTCTCACTCCAGCCCGGCACCAGACCGATGGCTTCTTCATCGCGGTTATGCGGCGAGAGTGAACTTCCTCACCCTTGGGAGAGGAAGGGCCCATGGAATGCATGGGAAAGGTGAGGGGACCCTCATCTCCCACCGCGTTCCGCGGTGGGCCTTCTCCCAAGGGAGAAGCAACTATCCGTTCCGCGCCAGAAACCGGGCCATGGCGCGCAGGGTCTCGGCGCTCACATGGTGCTCGATACCCTCGGAATCGATGCGAGCCGTTTCGGTGGGCACTCCCAGGGCCAGCAGGAAATCCTCGACAATCCGGTGCCGGCGGCGCCCATCGTCGGCCATTTTCATGCCGTCGTCCGTGAGGAAGATAGCGCGGTAAGGCTCCTGACTCACTAGTCCTTGATCTTGTAATCGTTTCAATGTCTTGACCACGGTCGCATTGGCGACGCCGAGGCGCATGGCGATATCCGTGCCACGGGCTTCGCCGCGCTCGTCAATGAGATCGGCGATCAGTTCCACATAGTCCCCCGCGAGTTCCGACTGATGATCCGAGCGGACGCGTTTGAACGCGGCCGAGCGCAATTTCGCCGAGGGTTGCTTGCGCTGGGTTGCCATAATGGAAGATTAGCCTATTGACTATAGTTTAGCCAATGCTAAACTTGTGGCTCATGAGCGACCGGCAATCCTTGATCGAATTCAATCGGCGTGGATTCCTGCGCAGAGCTGCAACCGCCGGCGCCCTGGTGCCCCTGGCCAGCGCCGCTGCCCTCGCACAAAACCACACCGGACACGGGCAGCATGACCAGTTCGGCAACCGGCTTGTGGGCGAAGTCGATCATGCAGCGAATGGTTTCGATCCCCACAAGCTCCTCTGGGAGTTCGACTCGGGCACGGTGACTACCACCAGCGATGGACGCACCTTGCGCGAATGGACCATCACCGCCGTCGATCACGAGTTCGAAGTAGCCCCCGGCATTAAATTTGCAGGCTGGTCCTATAACGGCCGCATCCCCGGTCCCACGCTCCGCTGCACCGAAGGCGACAGGCTGCGCATCCGGTTCATCAATGGCAGCACGCATCCGCATTCCATGCATTTTCACGGCATCCATGCGGCACGGATGGATGGGGTGCCGGGGGCGGGTATGGCGGATCCCGGCGGTGAATTCGTTTATGAGTTCGATGCGAAGCCGTTCGGCTGTCATCTCTATCATTGCCACGCCATTCCGCTGAAGCGCCATATCCACAAGGGGCTTTACGGGACTTTCATTGTCGATCCCGATCCGGCGCGGCATCCGGAGGCTTCAGCCGTGGCGGCGTCGCGCTTGCTCGGTTCACCGGAGAATGCGCGATGGCAGGAGATGGTCATGGTGATGAACGCATTCGACACCAATTTCGACGACGAGAATGAGTTCTACTGTGTCAACACAATTCCCTTCGCCTATTTCGACAAGCCGATCCGCATCGACCGCACGCGGCCGCTTCGCATCTATCTCGTCAATCTCACCGAGTTCGACCCGATTAATTCCTACCATATCCATGCAAATTTCTTCGACTTCTACGATCACGGCACAACGCTCACGCCAACGCACCGCACCATTGACACCGTGATGATGTGCCAGGCGCAGCGGGGCATCATCGAGATGACCTTCGCCGAGCATGAGCCCGGCATTTATATGTTCCACGCCCACCAGTCGGAGTTCGCGGAGCTCGGCTGGATGAGCCACTTCGAGGTGGCATGATGCGCGCCAACTGGTTCTGGCTGGCGCTGCCCGCCGCGGTTCTGGTGCTGATCGTGACGCTGCTGCTGATCTGGAAGCCGCTTGACCGGCTGTCGCAGCAAGGTCCGCCGGTGGAAGAGGCGGCAATCGAGCGAGTCAATCTCACGCCGGGCCTGATCTCAATCGATGTGCGCACCGATGGTTCGGAACCCGTTCGCATTGCGCAAGTACAGGTCGACACCGCCTATCGGTTGTTTACGGCAACACCCCTATCATCGGGAGCGCGGCTGGGACGCACGCGCATCGACATTCCCTATTCATGGGTCGAGGGCGAGGCGCATCACCTCGCACTGGTGACATCGACCGGGGCCATCATCGAACATTCGATCGATGTGGCGACGCCAACGCCAACGCTTTCAGGCGATTCGCTGGCCCTTCTGGCTGCGGTGGGATTGCTGCTCGGCGCCGTGCCGGTGGCAACGGGATTGCTGGCATGGCCCGCCATGCGCTCATTGTCGCCATCCACCATGAACTTCCTGCTGGCGCTCACCATCGGTCTCCTCGCTTTCCTGCTGATCGACACAATTGGCGAGGGGCTTGAGGCGGCAGAAAAGATGATCGGCCGCCTGCATGGCACTTTGCTGTTCTGGGTAATGCTGGCAGTGACAACGCTCGTTCTTCTGGCGCTCGGCCGCGCCAAGGGTGCGGCACCTGAGGGGTTGCGGCTGGCCACCTTCATCGCTCTCGGCATCGGTCTGCACAATCTTGGAGAGGGGCTGGCGGTGGGCGCTGCGCTCGCCACGGGAGAGGCGGCGCTGGCCACCTTCCTGGTCATCGGCTTCACCATCCACAACGTCACCGAAGGCATCGGTATCGCCGTGCCACTGGCCGATGAGCGCCCGCGATTTTACCACTTTGTCGGTCTTGCGGCCTTGGCGGGGCTGCCGGCGATCGTTGGCACTATCCTCGGCACCCAGGCTGTCAGCCCCCTGTGGATCGCCATCTGCTTTGGCATCGGCGCAGGGGCCATCCTGCAAGTGATCATCGAGGTCGCGAGCCTTCTGGCGCGCCGCGCCGGGGCGGGGCAGTGGCTCTCGCCGCCCGTCGCCGCGGGCGTTATCGCGGGTCTTGGCGTCATGTACGGAACGGCGCTTCTGGTCTAGCGCCCCACCTTGCAGACTCCGGCGCTGTCCCTTAAAGGCCCGCCATGCAGGACCGCATTCTGATCGTCGATTTCGGCTCCCAGCTCACCCAACTGATCGCCCGGAGGGTTCGCGAGGCCGGGGTTTATTCGGAAATCGTGCCCTTCCAGTCGGCGGAAAAGGCTCTCGATTGGCCCGGACTGAAGGGCATCATCCTGTCGGGCGGGCC
>JBGTJO010000123.1:0-21881 GCA_041745135.1 Aestuariivirga sp.
TCAACTCCAGCTCGATGTCCGTGTGAACGGATATCCTTTGAACCTCATCGCCGGTTTTGTTCAAAACCCGGACGGCAAGATCGCCTCCCCGCGCTCGGAACTGGTGGAACTCGGCGTGGCCGTGCCCGGCGAAGGCGCTCCCGAGGAGCTGATCGTCCTCGACACACTTGCCGGCGTCTCCTACGTCTACGATGAATCCAGCCAGTCGATCGACCTCGAGCTGCCCAATTCCGCCCGGCTTGCGAAATTGCTCGACGCGGGCGGAGGGAGGGAGTTCCTCAAAGCCGATAGTGGCACCGGCGTTGTCGTGAACTACACGGCCTACGCGTCGGCCGGTTACGACATCCCCCTTGAACGCGCCTCCGCCGATGGCGGATCCGTCTCGCTTGACGCGCGCGCGTTTTCGAAGTTCGGCACGCTGCGGCAAACCGGCATTCTCGGGACCACGACTTTCGACGACTTTACCGCCCTCCGGCTCGACACCACCTGGACCTATTCGGACCAGAATTCCGTGCGCTCCTATCGCCTGGGCGACATTGTCAGCGGCGGCCTGAACTGGACCAGGCCGATCCGCATGGGCGGGGCCCAGGTGCAGCGCAATTTCGATTTGCGCCCCGATCTTCTCACCATGCCGCTGCCCCTGATCGAAGGCAGCGCCGAAGTGCCCTCGACGCTCAAAGTTTTCATCGGCGGCGTGCAGTCCTATTCCGGCGACGTGCAGCCCGGGCCTTTCCGCATCGACAGCCTGCCGGTCTACACCGATTCCGGCACCGCGCGCGTGGTGCTCACCGACGCCACCGGCCGCGAAACCGAAACCGAAAGTGAATTCTTCACCTCGCCCCAACTCCTCAAGCGCGACCTCTATGATTTTTCCCTCGAAGCGGGCGTGGTGCGCCGCGATTTCGCCAGCGACTCGTTTGGCTATGATGATTCCCCGGTGGGCGTTGCGAGCCTCCGCTACGGCATCAACGAGATCATCACCGGCGAAGCCCATGTGGAAGCCAGTTCCAGCCTGATCGATGTGGGCGTGGGCGCTCTCATCTCGGGCGGGCGTTTCGGCATGTTCAACGCCGCCGTGGCCGGCAGCCTGCATGAAGGCGAGGCGGGGGTTTTCCTCAACGCCGGTTGGGAAGGGCGGTTCGGAAATTTTGGCGCGAACCTCGCAACCAGCCGCACCTTCGGAAATTTCAACGATCTTGCGGCCGTGACCGAGCGGCCATTGGACGGCGCGGCATTCAGCGGCGGCGTGCCGCGAGCGCTTGACCGGGCTTCCGTGAACTATTCCTTCCGCGAGTGGGGCGCGGGAGTGGGGTTAAGTTTTATACATTTGCTCGATAGCGCGGACACGAGGTCGCTTATTCTCAGCGGCAGTTACACCCAAAGCTTCAGCAACAACCTCACCGCTTTCGTCAGCGGTTTTGCCGATTTTGGCGACGAGAGCGAGTATGGCGCCTTCGTGGGCTTCTCCATGCCGTTTGGGGAAACCATCTCGACCTCCGCTGGCGCCAGCGTGACCCCGGCCGGATGGACCGCGGTAGCTGAAGCCTCCCGGCCCATCGAGGGAACCCCCGGCTCCTACGGCTGGCGCGTCGCCCATGGCGAAGGCGATTTCCGTTACACTGCGGCCGGGGCTTCCTATCGCGGCACGAAGGCGAATATCGATGGCCGGATCTCTCACCAGGATGACGCCGTGACCGGCAACGTGGCCGTGGATGGAGCCGCGGTGCTGGCGGGCGGCGGCGTGTTTCTCAGCCGCCCGGTTTACGACAGTTTCGCCGTTGTCGATGTGGGAGCACCGGATGTCGCCGTCGAATACGAGAATCGCTTCGCCGGAAAGACCGGCAAGAGCGGCAAGCTCCTGTTGACCGAACTCCGTTCTTTCCAGAAGAACAAGATCGCCATCGACGTCACCAACCTCCCGCTCAACGCCGAAGTTCCCGAGAGCGAAGCCTTCGTGGTGCCCCGTGACATGAGCGGCGTCGTCCTTAATTTCGGCGTCAAGGCCGATGCCGCCGCGGCTCTTGTGATCCTGACCAATGCCAAGGGCGATTTCCTTCCCGAAGGCTCCGAGGTGACGCTCGAAGGCGCGGCCGAGCCCTTCGTCATGGGCTACGACGGGCAAGTTTACCTGACCGGTCTAACCTCCGACAACAAGGTGACGGTGAAAGCGGGCGGTAACAAATGTGAGGCAAGTTTCGCTTATAAGCCCGACAGTCAAAACCAGACCACCATCGGCCCCCTGCAATGCCTCTGATCCGTGCACTCGCCTCTCTCTGCTTTTTGGCGCTACAGGTGGCCGCCGCCCAGGCACAGTCTTGCGTCTTCACCAACACCGGCGTCGATTTCGGCAATGTGAATCTCGCGGGCGGCGGCAGCATCACGGCAACCGGCACCTTTGCTGCGAGTTGCACGGGCACGCCGGGGCAATCCATTCGCATCTGCGCGAACTTCAACGCCGGTTCCGGGGGCGCTGCTGCCTCGGGCGATCCACGCTTTCTCACCCAAGGCGCGACCAGGCTCAACTATAACCTTTTCCGCAATAACGGTGTTGGCCAGGTTTGGGGTTCGTTTTTATGGAGCGCCTCGCCTCGCCCGCCGGCAATTTCGCTGGCGCTCGGCGGCAGCGGCAGCGGCTCGATCAGCCAGACCATCTTCGGGCGGATCGCCAACGGGCAGGGTGCGGCGCCCACCGGCACGTTCCTGTCGGTTTTCTCGGGCGCTCATACGCAAATCGATTACGGCTATGCCGCCTCCTTCAATTGCAGCGCGGCGTTGTCGCCCCGGGTGCAGAGCGTTCCCTTCACGGTCCGCGTAACCAACAACAGCAGCTGCACCGTTTCCACGACCGCCCTCAATTTCGGCAATCAGACAGCCCTCGACACCGCCAAGACCGCGACCAATTCCATTTCAGTCACCTGCACCGGCGGCACTCTCTATAATATCGGTTTGAGCAACGGGTCTTCCGGCGGAACCGGCCCCACGGCACGGCTTATGTCCAACGTGGCGGCCGCCGAGACGATTACCTACGGCGTCTTCCGTGATGCGGGGTTTACGCAGCCTTGGGGAAACGTGGCCGGCTCCGACACGGTTTCCGCCACCGGCACCGGGTCCGCGCAAAACTTCACCGGCCACGGTCTTATCCCGGTCCAGGCCACACCGCCCCCGCTTACCTACACCGATACGGTCATCGTCACCGTCACGTATTAACTACAATTCCGTCATCCCGGCAAAAGCCGGGATCCATCCCTCCGCCTAGGATTCTCCAAATCCGTGCCTCCTATCGTGGGTTCCGGCCTTCGCCGGGATGACGGAAGAGGGGATGGATGGAGCGCCCACACCCGCCCTTAAGCGCGCATTAACCAAACTCATTCACTATCTCGCTCGCCTGTAGGTAGAGTGAAATTCAACGGGCTTGAGCTTTACCCCTGTAATCAGTGAGAGACGTAATGCGTATTCATCTTTCGTTAGCTTTCGCCGCCGCCATCCTGTGCTCCGGCGCGGCCTCAAGCCTTGCCGCCACCGACACCGCTACCTTCAACTCGCAGCTCATCATAACGGCGGAGTGCAAGATTCAAACTGCCTCCATGATGAACTTCGGCAGCTACGGCATACTCGATGCCAATGTAGACACGACATCGACGATTGGGGTCCAGTGCACCAACAACACGACTTACACCATTTCGCTCGACGACGGCGCGGACGGCGGGACAACGGCGGTGCGCACGATGGAGAACGGCGCCCTCACCGAAGACATAGCCTACATCATAACGAAGGATAACGGCTACAGCCAGAACTGGGGCGATGCGGGCACGGAAATTCTGGGAAATCCGGTTCCGCTTGTTGGCAATGGCGCCATACAGAATCACACTGTCTACGGCCGCGTGACTCCCCAAACCACTCCGACGCCGAACACCTATACCGACATGATCACGATCACCGTGACTTACCCCTAGGAGAATCGATGCGCTTGCGTGCCATCGGCGGACTGGCTTTAACGATTCTTGTGCTTGGCGCGAGCCAGGCCATGGCCTCGTCCCTGCAGGTGACACCTGTCAGGATCCAGGTCGACTTGCCGGCTGCCGCATCGACGATCACCGTCAGCAATCCAGGAGATACGCCGCTCGCGGCGCAGCTGCGGGTTTTCAGTTGGAAACGTGTCGAGGGCAAGGATACGCTGGAGCCCACCAAAAATGTGGTCGCCAGTCCGCCCCTTGCCAAGCTGGCACCGGGCCAGCCCTATGTGGTCCGCATCATCCGGGTCGCCAAAACACCGCTCGACGGCGAGGAAACCTATCGCCTCCTGATCGACGAGATTCCCGATCCGCGCGCGCAGGCCCCAAGCTTCGGCCCGCGCTTCGCGATCCGGCAATCGATCCCGGTTTTCTTCAGCGATCCCGCCGCCGCCCCAAGGCTCTCATGGGCGGCGACGGTCAAGAACGGCAAGTTGCATCTCAAGGCACGCAACGAGGGCGGAAGGCGCGTGCGTATCTCTGCGCTCAATGTCAGGAACGAGTCCGGAGGATCGCTCAACTACGGCGATCACTTCGTGGGCTACGTTTTCGGACGGTCATCTGAACAATGGACCGCTTCGATGCCCAAAAAGGGCTTTGCACCAGGCGGCACCATCACGATTCTGGCGCAGAGTGACAATGGCCCCATCAAAGCGACGGCGAAGATCCAGGCCGCCAATTGATCGCTGGGCTTGGGCGCTGCTGGCGGCTTTGATCTTGGTCAGCCCCGCCGGGGCCAATGAGCCGCCGCCTATTCCCCTCGATCTTCAGCTCGAAGTCAGCATCAACGGCCAGCCCACGCGGCTGATCGGCGCCTTTGCGCTCGACACGCAAAACCAGCTCTCGGCAACCCGCGAGGAACTGAAAGTGCTGGGCCTCATCGTGCCGGGCACCGGGCCGCCTGAGGAGGCGATCCTTCTCAGGGAGATCGAAGGCCTTACCTATCGCTACGATGACATCAAGCAGGCCGTGCACATCGCGGTGCCGGAGACGCTTCGCCTTGCCCGGAATTACAGCGCCCAGCCTTTGCCCGGCGAGGTACAGCCCGAAAGCTCGACAGGCCTGCTGCTGAATTACACGGCGTTTTCCGAGGTTTCCCGTAATTTCGCGGAGTCCATAAGCACCATAAATGGCGGCTCGCTCTCGCTCGAGGGCCGGGCCTTTTCGCCCTACGGGAATCTCAGCCAGTCAGGCCTTATCGGCACCACCACCTTTGACGACATGACGGTGCTACGCCTCGATACGACATGGTCTTACTCCGATGAGGTGAATGTCCGGTCTTGGCGGGCCGGGGACATTACCGCGGGCGGTCTCGCCTGGACGCGTCCCATCCGCATGGGCGGCGTTCAGGTGCAGCGCAATTTCGCCCTCCGCCCAAATCTTATCACCATTCCGCTGCCGTCCTTTAGCGGCAGTGCTGCCTTGCCCTCCACGATCGACGTCTATGTCAACAACGTAAAAACCTATTCGCAAGCAGTCGAGGCCGGTCCGTACCGCATCGAAAATCTGCCGGTCGTCACGGGCTCGGGAACGGCCCGCGTCGTCGTCACCGATTCAAGCGGCCGCGAGAGCGAGCAGGAGCAGGCGTTCTTCACCTCGCCCGATCTGCTGAGCCAGGGACTTTTCGACTTTTCCCTCGATATCGGGGTGGCCCGGCCCGAATACGGAACCCAGTCCTTCGCCTATGATGATGAACCCCTGGCACTTGCCAGCTTGCGTTACGGCCTCACCGACTGGCTGACGGGCGAGGCGCATATTGAATCCAATATCGATTTATTGAATGGCGGAGCGGGAGTTGTGGCAGGACTTGGCTCGTTCGGCGAGATCACTGCGGCCTTCGCCGCCAGCGCCAGCGAGGACGGACTTGGCGGGTTGCTCTTCGCCGGTTGGAACAATCATTTCGACCGGCTCCATGTCAGCGCCTCGACGCGCCGGATTTTCGGCGGCTATGATGACCTGTCCTCCTTTGCGCTGGATGAACATGCCGGCGTGAACCCCCGCGCCACGGATCAAGTGTCGCTTTCCTATGGCTTCCCCGCTTTCGGCGCGAGCATCGGCATGGGCCTGATTCATGTGGAAGAGGAGAACGGCGATCACACGCTGATCGCTTCCGGTACCCTCACCAAATCTTTCGACAACACCCTGTCCTTGTATGCCAGCGGCTTTATGGAAAACGGCGGGGACGGCGCCTATGGCGTCTTCGCGGGTCTGTCCTACGCGTTTGGAAATTCGCTGTCGGCTTCGTCCAGCGCCAGCCTGTCGGAACAGAGCATGACCGCCGTGGCGTCGGTCTCGAAATCCAGGAATGGCAACCCCGGCAGCTATGGCTGGCGCGTATCGAAGGGCCTGGGCGATACCCCGTTCGCTTCCGCCGAAGCGGATTATCAATCCTCCCGCGGGCTGTTGCGCGCGAGAGCCTTCCAACAGGGCGAGGCCGGCAGCCTCAGCATGGCGCTCGACGGGTCCATGGCGGCGGCAGGCGGCGGCGTATTTATTGGCAATCGCGTCGATGAAGCCTTCGCCGTCGTGGAGGTGGGCTCAGCCGACGTGCCGGTACGGCTCGAAAATCGCCCCGTTGGCACGACCGCGTCCAACGGCAAGCTCCTGGTCACCGGCCTTAAGGCCTATCAGAAGAACAAGATATCGATCGACATCGCCAATCTGCCGGTGATGGCGGATATTCCCAAGACCGAAACCATAGTGGTGCCGCGTGAAAACAGCGGCGTCAAAGTGGATTTCGGCATCAAGACCGTCAACACCGCCGCAATCGTGATCGTTACCGGTGAAGATGGCAAAGTTCTGCCCGCCGGTTCCAATGTAACCCTGAACGGCGCGAGCGAGCCATTCCTCGTTGGTTTCGACGGCGAAGTTTATATGACGGGGCTTGCGGATGAGAACGAATTCGAATCGACGGTGGATTCGGTCATCTGCACGGGCCGTTTCAAATTTGCTCCCTCCAAAGACGAGCAGCAGGTAATCGGACCGGTGCAATGCGCTTGAAATTCCTCATTGCAGCACTCTTCATGTTGGCGGGCGGGCCCGCATGGTCGCAGAGTTGCACCTTCGCCAACACCGGGCTCGATTGGGGCGATATCGATCTCGCATTGGGCACGGCATTCAACCTCAACGGCACCTTCACCGCCAATTGCACCGGCACGCCCGGGACGCAGGTCCGCATTTGCCCGAATTTCAACGCAGGGTCGGGTGGCGTCAACGGCACGGGCAGCGAGCGCTACATGCTGAACGGCGCCAACCAGCTTCGCTACAACATTTACCGCAATGCCGGGCGCACGAATGTTTGGGGCTCGCGCACCTGGGGCCTTCCGCCCAATCCCCCCGCCATGACCGTCAACCTTAACGGCGCCGGCACGGGGACGAGTTCGGAAACGATGTTTGCCCGCGTCCTTGCGGGTCAGACGACATTGCCTGCGGGGCTTTACACCTCGGTCTTTTCCGGCGCGCACACCGAGATCGCCTACGCCTATTCGACCGTTGGAAACTGCAACGCCATTGGGCTTGCTAACGTCACCAACGTTCCTTTCACTGCGCAGGCCATGTATCGCGGCACCTGTACGGTGTCCGCGACAAACCTCGATTTCGGCTCGCGTGGCATCCTCGATACGGCTGCCACGGCGTCGAACACGATCAGCGTGACCTGCACGACAGGTGCCAGCTATACGATCGGTCTATCGGGCGGCAATGCGGCGGCCACCGATCCAACCCTGCGCGAGATGGCCAATCCCGGCAACACCGAGTTCATCACCTATGGAATCTACCGTGACCTGGCGCGCACGCTCCCTTGGGGCAGCACCATCGGCAGCGACACAGTAGCGGCAACCGGCAACGGCTCAGCCCAGGCCCACACCGCCTACGGCCACGTCCCCGCGCAAGCCACGCCAAGCCCCCAGACCTACACAGACACCATCATCGTGACGGTGACGTATTAGTGCCAGGGATCAGTACTCAGAAGTCAGGGATCAAGAACTTCTCAGTCTTGATTTCTGACTTCTGATCCCTGACTAGCTTACCCCGTCCGGCAGCACTTCCTTGCGCTTGGCCATATAGGCCGTGAGCTGTTCATCAAGTGCCGCATCAAGCGGCGGAGCCTCGTACTCGCTAAGCATTCTCTTCCATGTCGCATTGGCGCGCTGGCTGACATCTTTGCCGCCGTCGTCACGCCATTGCTCGAAGGAATTGTTGTCGGTAACGCCGGAGCGCCAGAAGGCATTCTCGAAATTCGCCTGCGTGTGGCTGCAGCCGAGGAAATGCGAGCCCGGTCCAACTTCGCGGATGGCGTCGAGCGCCTGGCCGTTCTCGGAGAAATCCACACCCTCGGCGAAACGCTGGAACATGGTGAGCTGATCGGCATCGATGATCAGCTTCTCATAGGAGGACACCAACCCGCCCTCGAGCCAGCCCGCAGCATGCAGGCAGAAGTTCACGCCGCCCAGCATGGTGGGCCACAAGGTATTGGTGCTTTCATGCGCCGCCTGCGCATCTGGCAGCTTCGATCCGCACAAGCTGCCGCCGGAACGGAAGGGCACGCCGAGCCGCCGTGCCAATTGCGCCGCGCCGAATAATACATGCGCCGGCTCCGGCGTGCCGAAGGTCGGCGCTCCCGATTGCATGGAGATCGAAGATGCGAAAGTGCCGAACACGACAGGCGCACCCGGCCGGCACAATTGCGCGAAGGCCATGCCGACCGAAGCTTCCGCCAAGATCTGCGTGAGCGTTCCGACCGCGGTCACCGCCGACATTGCACCTGACAGAATGAAGGGCGAGATCACCGTCGCCTGATTGGCGCGAGCATAGACCTTGAGCGCTCCAACCATCGTGCCGTCGAACACCAGCGGCGAATTGGCGTTGATCAGATTGATCAGCACGCAATTCTTGTCGACGAAGTCATCGCCGAACACCATCTTCGCCATGTTGACCGAGTCAACCGCGCGTTCCGGTGCGGTCACCGAGCCCATGAACGGCTTGTCCGAATATTTGATGTGGCTGTACACCATGTCGAGATGGCGCTTGGCCACCGGTATATCGACAGGCTCGCACACAGTGCCGCCGGAATGATGCAGCGACGGCGACATGAAGGTGAGCTTCACGAAATTGCGAAAATCCTCGATCGTCGCATAGCGCCGGCCGCCGTCGAGATCGCGCACAAAGGGCGGGCCATAGACGGGCGCGAACACCGTGTTCATGCCGCCGATGGTGACATTGTTGGCGGAGTTCCGCGCATGCTGGACATATTCACGCGGAGCCGTCCTGATCAGTCCGCGCACCAGCCCCTGGGGAAAGCGCACCCGGTCGCCCTTGACGTCCGCGCCCGCGTCCTTCCACATCTGCAAGGCTTCGGCGTCATCCCGGAAATCGATGCCGATTTCCTGCAGCACGATTTCCGCATTGTGTTCAATTAGCTCCAGCTGCTCATCCGTGAAGGGCTCATAGAGCTTGATCTTGCGCCGGATGAAGCCGGACTGATGCACCGTGGTGGAGGTCCGCGCCGCGCGCCGCGCATCGGCACCTCCGCCGCCACGGCCCCGGCGTCCTCCGCCTGTCGTTGCGGGCTTGAATTCCATTATCGTTCTCACTTCTGTTGAGATAGTTTCACCTGTGGTTGTTCTACGCTGAAAGCGCGAAGGCGAACAGGAGAAGAAGCGTCAGCGCATCGCCCGGAAACGACGCTATTACTCTCCCTCCATGCGCGTCAGCGCAGGGAGGGTGGCGCGCGAATGCGCGACGGGTGGGTTGCTTCAGCGTGGGTGGTACTTCCACGCGGCGCCACCCCACCCGTCGCTACGCGCCACCCTCCCCATGCTTCGCATGGAGAGGGAGTTAGAAGGATACTCGCAAACTCTCCAAGCCGTGAAAGTGATAGCTATTCCGGTAACGCGGCGCCTCTGCCAGGGCGAGCTTCGGCAGCCGCTGGAAAAGAATAGGCAACGCCACCTGCATTTCAAGTCGCGCCAGTGGCGCCCCTACGCAGAAATGAATGCCTGCCCCAAAACTCACATGGGGATTGCCATCGCGCCTCGGTTCGAAGCGGTCGGGATCGGCGAAACGTGCGGGATCGCGATTGGCCGCTCCCAGCAACAGTCCGATCTCCTCGCCCTTTCTGAATCTGAGCCCGGCATATTCCAGGTCTTCAAGGGCGTAGCGCGTGAAGAGATGCAGCGGCGGATCGTAGCGCAGGATTTCCTCAACGTGAGTCTCGCTTATATTGTCCCAGATGCCATTTTCGAGCAGGGCTTTGACGCCATTGCCGATGGCATGCACCGTCGCCTCGTGCCCGGCATTGAGGAGGAGGATCGCGGTGGTCACCACTTCGTCTTCCGAAAGCCTTTGCTCCTGCTCGCCGCGCGTGAGTTGCGAGAGAATATCTTCGCGCGGCTTTTTGCGTCGCTCGCCGATGATGCCGCGAATGTAATCGCTGAAGGCCACAGTAGCCGCCACCGCCGCATCCTCAATCGCGCGGTCCCGCCGCGCCTGATACATGGCCACCATGTCGTGCGACCATGCGAGCACCCGTTGCGCCATGTCATTCGGCACGCCGAGAAGATCGCAGATCACCGCCACCGGAATAGGTGTCGCGAAATCGGCTATGACATCCGCCTCACCCTTAGCCTTAAAACCGTCCATCAAGCGATTGCAAAGACTCGCAATTGCAGGCCGCAACCGCTCGATCTCACGGGCGAGGAACGAGCGGGTGATGAGCGAGCGGAGCCGCGTGTGAACCGGCGGCTCAAGTTCCAGCAGCGAATGTTGTTCTAACGCGTAAAACGGTTTGAGTCGTTCCGGAATATCCGGCCAACCCAGTTCCTCGCGACTGGCCACGTGCAGGATTTGCCGGCCGAAGCGCCGGTCGCGCAGCAACGCGTTTACATCCTCGTAGCGGGCAAAGCACCAGTAGCCATAGTCCTCCCACTTGAACACCGGCGCCGCCTGGCGGATGGCGTGATAGGCGGGGTAGGGGTTCTGGTAAAACGCTGGATCGCAGGGGTCGAGCGCGACCGAGCGTTTGGAAGCGTCGATATGCATGGCTGCCATCTTGCAACCATCTCGCGCGGGCCCGCAAGAAGCGGTAAGAGGGCCTCGAGGAGCAGAACCCATGAAAGTCTATATCAGCGTCGACATCGAAGGCGTTGCCGGCATCACCCATTGGGATGAAGCCGACAAGAAACACCCCGACTACCCCGAATTCCGCGAGCAGATGACGCAGGAGGCGGTCGCCGCCATCGAGGGTGCTGAAGCCGCCGGCGCCACCGAAATCCTCGTCAAGGATGCCCATTCCTCGGGCCGCAACCTCATCACGTCAAAACTCCCCGGCGGCATTCGCCTCGTCCGCGATTGGGCGGGCCATCCCTTGAGCATGGTGCAGGAATTGGACGAGAGCTTCGCTGCCGTGTTGATGGTGGGCTATCACAGCGCCGCGGGCTCGGAAACCAACAGCCTCGCGCACACCCTGTCGCTCGACGCCGCCGAAATCCGCATTAACGGTGTGCGGGCTTCCGAATTCCTGATCCACGCCCTGGCCTCCTCCATGCTCGGCGTGCCGACCGTTTTCGTCAGCGGCGACCGGGGCCTCATGGAGGAGATCGAGAAGATCAATCCCGCTATTATCCGTTGCGGCGTCAAGGAGGGCAGGGGCCAGTCGACCATTTCCATGACGCCGGAAGCCGCCTGCCGCGCCATCCGCGAAGGCACGGCACGCGCACTGAGAAGCGATTTGCAAAAGTGCCTCCTCGCCGTTCCAAGCCACACCGTCGTCGAGATAACCTACAACGATCCCAATCTCGCCTACCGCCATTCCTGGTATCCGGGTGCCCGGCATATGGGCAACCGCATCATCCGCTTCGAGACGGCGCATTACTTCGATGCTCTCCGCATGCTGAATTATGTGACATGACCGTCGCCAAACCGGCGACCGCCGAATTCATCGTTCTCGTCGCCCTGCTCAGCGCCATGGTGGCCATGTCCATCGACGCCATGCTGCCGGCCTTGGGCGAGATGGCCTCGGAGCTTGGCGCGAAAGATTCCAATGACCGCCAGCTCATTATCACCATGTTCTTCGGCGGCCTGACGATCGGCACACTCGTCTATGGACCGATTTCCGATTCAACCGGCCGCAAGCCCGCGATCTTCGCAGGACTGGTCCTCTATGCCGCGGGTTCCCTCCTGTGTCTCTTCGCAACCACCTTCACGATGATGCTGATCGGCCGCGTCCTGCAGGGGTTTGGTGCGGCGGGTCCCCGCGTCGTCTCCATCGCCATGGTGCGTGACGGCAGTTCGGGTGCTGCGATGGCCAAGGTCATGTCCTTCGTCATGGCGGTGTTCATGCTGGTGCCGATTCTTGCTCCCGCCGTCGGCCAGCTCGTGCTGCTGGTGGCAAGCTGGCGCATGATCTTTGCAGGATTCCTCGGCATGGCGCTGATCGCCGCCATCTGGCTTGCCTTGCGCCAGCCGGAAACTTTGCCCGTCGAGCGGCGCAGCCGGTTTGCCGCCAATCAATTGCTGAAAGCGGCCGGAGAGTTTCTCCGCAATCCCATGTCTATGGGCTATACGCTGGCCGTCGGCGCGATCTTCGGCAGCTTCATCTGCTATCTCGGCACCTCCCAGCAAATCTTCGCCGAACAATATGATCAGGCGGAACTTTTCGCACTTTGGTTCGGCATCCTGGCTGTGGCCATCGCCATCGCCATGGTCCTCAACGGCAAGCTCGTCATGCGTTACGGCATGCGCGACCTGTCAAAATGGTCGCTTCGCGCCAGTGTTATCCTGTCCGTTATATTTCTCGCCGTGACCCTGGCCTTTCATGGCCAGCCGCCCTTCTGGACGCTTGCCCTCTTTCTCTTCAGCAACTTTTTTTGCTCGGGCCTTCTTTTCGGAAATTACAACGCGCTTGCCATGGAGCCTATGGGCCACATCGCCGGCATGGCCGCGGCCATTTCCGGCTCGCTCTCCTCGCTTGTGGCGCTGGGAACGGGCACCTGGATCGGGCTGCAATATGATGGCACGGTCATTCCGTTGGCCGCAGGTTTCGCCGGCCTTGGTATCGCCGCCTTCCTGTTGACCGAATGGGCAGAACGCCGCAGGGCGTGAGTATTCCGAACCTTGCCAATAAGGCGGCACTTCTGTTAGCACCGCGCCTGTGTCAAATCGCTATTCAGCCTTCGCCGTCGCCCGCCATGCGCTTCAGCCGGACTTGCCCTGGCCCCGCGCGTGGAAATCTCCAGAGCCCAAGAAATCCTACGACGCGGTGATCATCGGGGGCGGCGGCCACGGCCTTGCCACCGCCTATTACCTCGCAAAAAATCACGGCCTCACCAATGTCGCGGTGCTCGAGCGCTCGTGGATCGGTTCCGGCAATGTGGGGCGCAACACGACGATCATCCGCTCCAATTATCAGATCGACGGCAACACCCAGTTTTTCGAGCATTCGCTGAAATTGTGGGAGGGCCTGTCGCACGATCTCAATTTCAACTGCATGGTCTCTCACCGCGGGCAGATCGTTCTGGCTGTCAATCCCGTCCAGCTCGATACGCTGGCGCGGAAGGGCAACATCATGCGTCTGAATGGCATCGATGCGGAGCTTCTGGACCGGGGCCAGGTCATGAAGCTGCTGCCCTATCTTGATTATTCCAAGGACGCGCGCTGGCAAATCTATGGCGCGCTGATGCAGCCCCGTGCGGGCACCGCACGCCACGATGCCGTGGCCTGGGGTTATGCCCGCGCCGCAGACAGGCTCGGCGTCGACATTATCGAGAACTGCGAAGTCACGGGCTTCGCGATGGATAATGGCAAGGCGGCCGGTGTTGAAACCTCGCGGGGGAAGATCAACGCAGGCAAAGTCGCCATCGCCGTTGCCGGCCACACGTCCCACGTGGCCGCAATGGCAGGACTGAGGTTGCCGGTCGAAAGCCACGTCTTGCAGGCCTTCGTTACCGAGCCCATCAAGCCCATGGTCGATCATGTCGTCTCCTGGGGGGCTGAGCTTTTCTATCTCTCCCAGTCGGACAAGGGCGGCCTCGTGTTCGGCGGCCACATCGACGGCTTCAACACCTATACGCAGCGCGGCCAGTTTCACAAACTGCAAAGCATCATGGAATGCGCCGTCTCGCTCATGCCGTTCGTTTCAAGGCTACGGCTGGTGCGCCATTGGGGCGGCATCATGGACATGACGCCGGACGGCAGCCCCTTCATCTGCAAAACGCCCGTGCAAAATCTCTATCTCAATGGCGGCTGGTGCTATCAGGGTTTCAAGGCCGCTCCCGCCTCCGGCTGGACCTTCGCGCATACGATCGTCAACGACGACGAGCATGAATTGAACCGCTGCTTCGCGCTCGACCGTTTCGAAAAAGGCGGCGAGATGGATGAATACGGCCTCGGCAACTGGACCTACAAGCAATGAGAATTCCCTGTCCCCATTGCGGCGAGCGCGACTATTCCGAATTCCGCTATGGCAGCGACGCCACGAAGCCGCGGCCCCCGCACGGCACAGGCGACCTCAAGTCGTGGCACGATTACTATTTCCTGTTCGACAACCCAAAAGGTCCGCACACGGAATATTGGCAGCATGTGCTCGGCTGCCGCCGCTGGTTCAAGCTCACCCGCAACACCGCTACGAACGAAATCGGAGAAGTGTCATGATCTCCACCTCTCCCAGAGGGAGAGGAAGGGGCCCGTTGCGAAGCAACGGGAAGGTGAGGGGTTACGGTGTATCAATTTCGCGCACCGCACCCCCTCATCCTCCCACGCCTGACGGCGTGGGCCCCTCCTTCTCCCCATGGGAGAAGGGAAGATGACTGCCTTTCGCCGACTTCCCGCCGGAGGCCGCATTGACCGGGAGAAAACCGTCACCGCCCGCTTCGATGGCAAGCCGCTTTCGGGTTTCGCTGGTGATACGCTGGCCTCCGCACTGCTGGCGAACAACCACGTCCTGATCGGCCGCAGCTTCAAATACCACCGCCCGCGCGGTTTTCTGTCCGCGGGTGTCGAGGAGCCCAACGGCCTTTTTACCCTCGGCGAAGGTGGCCGAACGGAACCCAATATCCCCGGAACCACAACCGATCTCGTTGATGGCCTCGTGGCCCGCTCGCAAAACGCCTGGCCCTCTCCCGCCTTTGACATGATGGCAGTCAACTCGCTGGCTGCGCCGCTTTTCCAGTCGGGCTTTTACTACAAGACCTTCATCGGACCCTTCCAAAAGTCCTGGATGTTTTACGAGCCGTTCATCCGTAGGGCCGCGGGCCTCGGCCGCGCGAGCTTCGCCAACGATCCTGATCGCTACGAGATGCGGCACGAATTCTGCGATGTGCTCGTCGTGGGTTCGGGCCCCGCGGGGCTGGCGGCGGCGCTTACGGCCGGCCGCAGCGGCGCACGCGTGGTTCTAGCCGAGCAGGACTCGCTCTTCGGCGGCAGCTTTCTCGCGGAAACCGATGCGGCGAACGAAGCCTGGCGCGAACAGACCGTCGCCGAACTCCAATCCTTGAACAACGTGAAACTCCTGAGCCGCACCACGGCGCAGGGCCTCTATGACGGCAATCTCGCAATTCTCTTGGAACGCCGCGATCATCTCAAGCCAGACGCCACGAAAGGCGAGGCGCGGCAAACCCTGATCTCGCTTCGCGCCAAGACCGTCGCCCTGGCGACAGGCGCGCTGGAGCGCCCGCTGGTATTCTCCAACAACGACCGCCCCGGCGTCATGCTGGCCTCCGCCGTCCGCACCTATCTCAATCGCTATGCCGTGGCGCCGGACAAGCGCGCCGTTATCCTCACCAACAATGACACGGCCTACGACGCCGCTTTCGATCTGGCGGCGGCGGGCATTGCCGTTGCCGTGGCGGATCATCGCAACGGCATTCCGCACGATATTCTGAGCAAGGCCTCCAATCTCGGCATTGCAATTTTTCCGGGCACCGGTGTTGCCGATGTGGAAGGTGGAAAAGCGGTGACGAGCGTGAAGCTGTCCGGCGCTCATGCCGCGTCGATCGATTGCGATTTGCTTGCCATGTCGGGCGGCTGGTCGCCGGCGGTGCATCTCACCTCCCACGGCGGCATCAAGCCGAAATATGATGAGTCGATTGCCGCCATGGTTCCCGGCGGATTCGCGCCATCCCATTTCGGTGCGGGCGCCATGATGGGCATCTTCGGTCTTGCCGCCGCCATTGCGCAAGGCGCCTCGGCTGGCGCCAACGCTTCATCCATGGTGGGATTCGGCAAGACTCATCCGGTGCTAGCGCCGGATGCAGCCCAGGACCGCACCTATTCCATCCTCCCCGCATGGGCCTCGGCCACAAGCTCCAAGGGCAAAGCCTTCGTCGATTTCCAGAACGACGTGACGGCGAAAGATATCGCGAGCGCCCATGGTGAGGGCTATCTCTCCGTCGAGCATCTCAAGCGTTACACAACGCTCGGCATGGGCACCGACCAGGGCAAAACCTCCAACATCAACGCGCTCGCCATAATGGCGGCGCACCGCGGCATCTCCATCGCGGAAACAGGAACCACCACCTTTCGTCCTCCCTTCTCCCCGGTGGCTCTGGGGGCCATCGCCGGCCGCAGTATCGGCCATCATTTCAGGCCCTATCGCCTGTCGCCGTTACACGGCTGGAACGCCGCGAACGGCGCTAGCTTCATCGAGGCGGGTCCGTGGCTTCGAGCCTGGTACTATGCCTGGGCCGGCAACGCGCCGGAGACCGCGTATGTCAAGGAAATGGAACTGGTGCGCAACGGCGTGGGCATCGCCGATGTTTCCACGCTCGGCAAGATCGACGTGCAGGGTCCCGATGCGGCGGAGTTTCTCAACCGCGTCTATGTCAATGGCTTCGCCAAGCTGCCCATCGGCAAGGCGCGCTACGGCGTCATGCTCAATGACGATGGCGTGGTGCTTGACGACGGCACCACGACACGTTTGGCCGAGAATCACTTTTACATGACGACCACGACCGCGCAGGCCGGCGAGGTCATGTCATGGCTCGAATATCTGCTGCAGATGCATTGGACCGACCTCAAAGTTCAAGTCTGTTCGCTGACCGATGAATGGGCCGGCATGGCCGTCTCCGGCCCGAAGTCGCGCGAAGCCCTGCAACTCGCCTTCCCGGATGCCGATGTCTCAAACGCCAATCTGCCTTACATGGGCTGCCTCGACATCCTCCATGAGGGGGTTCGCGTGCGCCTGCTCCGCCTCTCCTTCTCCGGCGAGCTCGCCTACGAAGTTCATCTGCCCGCCGACTACGCCATCTCGCTGTGGGAACATATCCTGAAAGCCGCGGAGCCGTTGGGCATCAAGCCCTATGGTCTCGAAGCGCTGGCGAGCCTTCGCATCGAGAAGGGCCATGTGGCTGGCCTTGAGCTCGATCACCGCAACACGCTCGATGATTTGGGTCTCGGCAAAATGGCGGGCACGGAGAAGGCTTATATCGGCAAGGAATTGCGCTTCCGCGACAAATACCAGGCGCCCGACCGCTGGAGTCTCGTCGGCATCGAACTGCTGGAGCCTGAGAAGAAACTGCGCGGTGGCTCCATTCTCTTTTCGGCCACCGATGAAATCAAAGGCCACGGCCGGGGCTACATCACCTCCGTCACCTGGTCGACGGAACTCAACAAGTTTATCGCCCTTGGCCTCTATCAGGGCGGATTGAAGCACGAGGGCGAGGACATCGTCTGCGCCTTCCCCCTGAAGAACGAGCAGACCCGCGCCCGCATCGTCTCGCCGCACTTCATCGACAGGCAGGGGATCCGCCTCAATGCTTGAACGCCATTCAGCCTTGGCCAATGCCAGGCCTTATGTGAGCAGCGCCCTGCAAATGGGCGAAGCGCGCGGCTTTTCGCTGACGCAGGCGGCGGGATTTGGCGAAGGATTTAAAAAGGCGATCACCCCCTTCACCGGCAAACTGCCTCCCGATCCGGGACGTGCCATTGAAAGCAAGGGCCGCACCATCATGCGCGTGGGGCCTGAGCAATTCTGGTTTGTCGGGCCCAAGGACGATGATCAGTTTGCCGCAAAGCTTAGGCCGCTATGCGCGGTGACGCCGCTCTCCCACAGCCGCACCCGCATTTTTCTGGAAGGCACGCCAGCACGAGAGGTACTGGCAAAAGGCATCCCACTCGACTTTCATCGGGATGTATTCACGCGCGGCAGGTTCGCCATGACCGGCCTGCATCACACGCCGGTGCTCGTTCACTGCGCGGGCGAGCACCGCTTTGAACTCTATGCCATGCGCACCTTCGCCTTAAGCATATGGGATTGGCTCACCGACGCCGCGCTGGAATTTGCGAACTAACCCACTGCCGTCACCCCGGCGAAAGCCGGGGTCCAGCTTCGATCTGGATTCCGGCTTTCGCCGGAAGGACGGAGTAATGAATCAGGACCGCATCCATTTTCCTTCCGGATCAAGCGGCGGTTGTGGAATGATCGTGGCCTTGCGGTTCTGTCCGATGATTTCGATCTCAAAGGCGCCGTTGGAGATATCCTCGGCCAGTTCCTTGGGCACATAGCCCTGCGCCATGGACTTATCGACATAATGCGCATAGCCGCCCGACGTTGCCCAGCCCACCACCCTGCCCTTGTGCCAGATCGGTTCATCGCCCAGCACATCCGCGTCATCCGAATCGACAATCATCGACACGCGGCGGAGCTTGCCGCCGGTGCGCTTTTCTTCCATCGCCGCATCGCGGCCGATGAAATCGTTTTTGGTGAGATCGATGAAACGGTCCATGCCGGCTTCAAAGCCGCCATAGATCGGGCGGAGCTCGCGATACCAAGTGGGGAAGTTCTTCTCTAGGCGCATGGAGAGCAGCGCCCGCATGCCGAAATTGACGATGCCATGCGCTTTGCCGGCGCGCATGATTTCGGAATAGAGGCGGCGCTGATATTCGGGCGCGATCCAGATTTCATAGCCAAGGTCGCCCGTATAGGTGACGCGGTTGATGAGGGCTGGCGTATGCGCGATGTCCATGGCGCGGTGGTCCATGAACTTGAAGGCGGTGTTGGAGACGTCTTCGTCTGTGAGCTGCTGCAGCACCTCGCGCGATTTCGGGCCGGCGATGGAGAGCCCCACAAGTTGCATGTCCAGCCGCTCGATCTTCACCGAACCGTCCGCTGGCAGATGCTGCTCGAACCAGCGCATATGATATATCTGCGCCTGGCTTGAGCCCCACATATAGAAGCAGTCGTCCTTCGCCTTGGCGATGGTGAAATCGCCGATGAGCTTGCCTTGCGGGTTCAGCATGGGTGTGAGGATGATGCGTCCCGTCCGCGGCATCTTGTTGGTCATGAGGCGCGCCAGATAGGACTCAGCACCCGAACCCGTGAAACGGTATTTGGCGAAGTTGGCGATCTCGGTGACGCCAACGCCGTCCCGCGTCGCTTTCACTTCAGCCTTCACATGCTTGAAGTCGTTGGAGCGGTGGAAGGAGAAGATATCCTTAGCCTCAACGCCCTTGGGCGCAAACCACAAAGGCGTTTCGAGTCCCCATGTATCCCCCATGACGGCGCCTTGCGCCAACATCGTGTCGTAGAGCGGCGTCGTTTGCTGCGGCCGCGCTGCAGGAAGTTCTTCATTGGGGAATTTGATCGAAAAGCGCCGCGCATAATTTTCGCGCACCTTTTCGTTGGTGTAGGTGCGCGTTGCCCATTCGCCGAAGCGCGCCACATCCATGCCCCAGACATCGAAGCCGGGATCCCCATTCACCATCCACTGCGAGAGGGCGAGGCCAACGCCGCCGCCCTGGCTGAAGCCCGCCATGACGCCGCAGGCGCACCAGAAATTCCTGAGCCCCTGCACGGGCCCCATCAGCGGATTGCCGTCGGGCGTGAAGGTGAACGGCCCGTTGATGACACGTTTGATGCCGGCCTTGCCGATGGCTGGAAAGTGCTTGAAGCCAAGTTCCAGCGAGGGCCCGATGCGGTCGAGGTCCGGCTGCAGGAGCTCCTGGCCGAAATCCCACGGCGTCTGCTTCGGCTGCCAGGGCTTGCAGGCCTTCTCATAGGTGCCGAGCACCATGCCGGAACGCTCCTGGCGCATATAAATTTCGGATTTGAAATCCACAATGTGCGGCAGCTCGTGGCCGCGCTCCTTGTTGTAGGCGATGACTTCCGGCATGTCGTCGGTGACGAGATACATATGCTCCATGGCGAGCACGGGAAGTTCGAGCCCCACCATGCGGCCTACTTCGCGCGCCCAGAGGCCCCCGCAGTTCACCACATGCTCGGCATGAATGTTGCCTTTGACGGTGATAACATCCCACGAGCCGTCGGAGCGCGGCTTGAGATCCGTCACGCGGCAGCTCTGCTCGATTTCAGCACCTGCAATCCGCGCCGACTTCGCGTAGGCATGCGTCGTGCCTTCCGGGTCGAGATTACCGTCCGCCGCATCGATCATGGCGCCCACGAAATATTTCTCCTCGAGAAGGGGATGCATCTTCTTGGCTTCCGCCATGGAGATGATCGCCGTATCGAGGCCCAAATAGCGTGCCCGTGCATGGGCCATTTTCAGCCATTCCATGCGCTCGGGCGTATCGGCTAGGATCAAGCCGCCCGAGCGGTGCATGCCGCAGGCCTGGCCGGAAATTTTTTCAAGCTCGTCATAAAGGGCTATCGTATAACCTTGCAGCTTCGCCACATTGGGATCGCCATTGAGCGTATGGAAGCCGCCCGCCGCATGCCAGGTGGATCCCGATGTCAGCCGGTCCCGCTCCACCAGCATGACATCCTTCCAGCCCGCCTTGGTGAGATGATAGAGCACCGAACAGCCGACGACACCGCCGCCGATCACCACGACACGAGCCTGATTTTTCATGCGATTTCCCTGCAAGATTAAGCCCGCTACATAGACGAGGTCACCGGGCCGTCGCAATCACCGTTGCGGTGAGAAGTTCTCACTTCGCGACATCGACCTCCTCTCCCCTGTGGGGAGAGGAAGGGGCCCATGCGAAGCATGGGAAGGTGAAGGACGACCTTATGCAAATTGCTTGAAGCGAGTCAGGAACCTATCGGATAAACGGAAGGTTGTAAGCGATGTCATGACAAGGGCAACCCTTACCAAAATGATCCTCGGCGTTGGAGCCCTGACCGCAGCGGTGCTCATTGTTGCGTGGCTTTTCGGCGGCTTCGAGGGTTTGAGCGATCACGGCATCGGCGCGTTGGTCGCGGGCACAGCGGGGGCCATATTCCTCGGTGTCGCCCTCATGGCGGTCGTGTTCATCAGCAGCCGAAGCGGACACGATCAAGCCGCTTACGATGCAACGCGGTTCCACTTCGAGAAGCCGCCGCCCGCTGATGATTGAGGTTCGCAAAGCGCCAAGCGCGGGAGAGTTTAACTTGCAGAGTCAGCGCCCTTCAATGTAATCCGAAAAAAACGGAGGAGGGGGCATATGCATCGTGTAAAATCGGCATTGAGATTGATGGCGCTTCTGCTCGCCTTCGCGGCGTTTGCGAAGGATGCGCATGCGGATTCGCTCAATCTTTATTGGATCAACGGGTTCGGAAGCTGGTTCGGCCGCGCCAATGTCGAGGTCGACGGCAGGAAGGCGGGCGTGCTGAAGGCCGGTAAGCAGCTGCGCATTGACGTAGATCCCGGCCCGCACGAGGTGCGCCTTGTCATCCCGCTGTCCTTTCAAAGCGCCAAGCTCGGCGTCAATGTGAGCGGCGACCAGTATTTGAAGCTCACCATGGATCTCGACGGGGTTGTCATCAGTCCTATGACTTCCATGGCGATGTTCCGCATGAATCTCCGTCCCGTTTCCCAGCAGGAGGCATCGGCGGATGTTGCGAGAAAAAAGATGCCCGCAGCTACGGCCACAAAACTGGGTGAAGTTATCGTAAGGCGAAAGGACGCCGGACAACCAAAAGAGCGGGTGTCGCGCTGAGCC
>JBGTJO010000124.1:0-4956 GCA_041745135.1 Aestuariivirga sp.
TCGTAATATCTCCTCGTGCAACTTGGTGAGTTCGCGCGCCACAGTCACGGCCCGGCCCGGCAAGAGTGCCGCGATATCACGTAAGGTCGTGACGATGCGGTGAGGGCTTTCAAAAAAGATCAGCGTCGATCTCAGGTTGGCGAGTTCGAGAAACATGCCGCGCCGCTCCCCCTGCTTTTGCGGAACAAAGCCGAAGAAACCAAACCGATCCGTGGGCAAGCCCGAGAGCGCCAATGCCGTGAGTACCGAAGATGGGCCGGGGCAACAGGTGACGGCGACCCCTCCCGCCGCCGCCTCGACTACCAGGCGGTATCCGGGGTCCGACACCAGCGGCATGCCCGCATCGCTTACCAGCGCCATCGCCGCACCCTCTGTGAGCCGCGATAGAATGCCAGGCCGCACCTTCGCGGCGTTGTGTTCGTGATAGGCTTCAAGCCTGGTGCGAATTCCATAGCGAGTTAGCAACTTCGCCGTCGTGCGAGTGTCTTCGCAAAGGATGATATCGGCTGCCGCCAGCGTCGCCAGGGCGCGGATGGTAATGTCCCCCAGGTTGCCGATGGGAGTGGCGACGACATAAAGCCCAGGCACCAGCCCGTTCGCTTCAAATTGCGCAGCCCCGATCAAATAGCGGCGCGCGGGCCTTGGTTCTTGGAATGGCGGCATGGCGCGGCCATGCTAGAGCAATTCGGCTTAAGTCATCAAATTTCATCCACCCCGAGTTCGACCGGGGGTCCAAGAGAAGCGGTGGAGCAACAAGCCGTCGGCTTGCTCCATTAACCCTGAGAATAAAAAATGTGGCGGCCGATCTTGGTCAGGCGGTGCAGCGACTTCGACCAGGTGGGGTCGACATAGTCGGCGTGGTAATGGGTGGCGGCGGCGACGATCTGTAACTGCCGGTCTTCGGCAAGGGCCAGCGCGGTAACCGCAAGCGCCGTTTCCCACGCGCGGATGTCTTGCGGGGAATCGGACTGGCCGTCGCAGGCAAAGGAAAACTGGCAGCCGTTCAAGCGGTGCGCTCCCTGGTAGACCACGCCGCAGATGGAGGACGGGTAGTTCGATGCCCTGGACCGGTTGAGGATGACCTCCGCCACGGCGAGCTGGCCTAGCTGCGATTCCGAGCGGGCTTCAAAATAAACTGCCGTGGCCAAGCAACTCTGCGCGAGATTGCGCGGGTCAAGCATGGTTTTGAATGTCTGCTTCCATGCTGCGAGGTTCTTCGCAGCTGGAGCGAATGTGTCGCGGCGGATTTCGCCGCGACCGGCGGTCAGCGGCAGGAGCGGATTTTTCCGAACCGCCAGACTCAATGCCTTGCGGCGGATTTCGCCGCGGCCGGCGGTGAGCGGCAGGAGCGGATTTTTCTGAACCGCCAGACTCAATGCCTTGCGCCGGATTTCGCCGCGGCCGGCGGTGAAGGGCAGGAGCGGATTTTTCCGAACCTCTTGACTCAATGTCTTGCGGCGGATGTCACCGCGGCCGGCGGTGAGCGGCAGGAGGGGACTTTTCTGGACCTCTTGGCTCAATGCCCGGCGATGGATTTCGCCGCGGCCGGCGGTGAAGGGCAGAAGCGGATTTTTTTCGATCTCGGCTACCGCTTCGACTGGCGCATTGAGCGTGTCATCATCGCAGGCTTGCGCAGCGCCCGAAGCGCCGGTCAGCGCAACCCACAACAACAAAGAAAGGATCTTCCGATTCATGTCAAATGTCCCCTTTTCGTTGTAATTATGAAAAGGAGACTGACTCTTGCCGGCCTGCCAGCCGGTTAAGCCGCTTGCTTAGAATTTGATAAAATGCCTCTAAAATTTATCAACCTGAACAGAACGTTGCCGCGTGCAAGGCGACGGATATTTCAGAATCCATTCAATCGATTACGCACCTCGTTCCGGTGACAGGATCGCCAACACCGCCGTCGCAACCGAGGCCCATCGAACACGGCTTGCCGGAATGAATCAGGCGATACATGGTTGAGCAACTATACAATCGGATCATCGTCCGGCGATGACAGCTTGGGAAGTGCGTTGCCCGGGGAGGTTGCTGACAATTCTGGACACATTCCGCAGCTACGTGACTTCGCGCCAACCGCCCCATCAAGGAAATTATAATGACGCCGGACATCAGTGTATCGAAAGCAACGCGGCGGGAGTGGATCGGGCTCGGTGTCATTGCGCTTCCCTGCATGCTCTATTCGATGGATCTAACCGTGCTCAATCTGGCGGTGCCGGAGTTGACGGTGGATTTGAAGCCAACGGCCGCACAGCTTTTGTGGATCATCGACATCTATGGTTTCATGGTCGCGGGGTTTCTCATGACCATGGGGACGCTGGGTGACCGGATCGGACGACGGAAGCTTTTGCTAATCGGGGCGGCGGCGTTTGGCGTAGGTTCGGTGCTGGCGGCGTTTTCGACGAGTGCCGAGATGCTGATCGTGACGCGCGCGGTGCTGGGCATCGCGGGGGCAACGCTCGCGCCATCGACGCTGTCGCTCATCTCCAATATGTTTCGCGATCCCCAGGAGCGGACGTTTGCGATCAGCATGTGGATTTCGAGCTTTTCGGTGGGCGCCATCATCGGCCCCTTGGCGGGCGGACTGCTGATCCAGTATTTCTGGTGGGGATCCGTTTTCCTGGCGGGCGTGCCGGTGATGATCCTGCTCTTGGCGGTGGGGCCCTGGCTGCTGCCGGAATACCGCGATCCCAATGCGGGGCGGCTTGATATCGTGAGCGCCATGCTGTCGCTGGCTGCGGTTCTCACCTTCATCTATGGCATGAAGAACATGGCGGAAGCGGGATTGGGCTGGTTTCCGGCGGCGTTCATGCTGGCGGGTGCGCTCTTGGCATGGGTATTTCTCCGCCGCCAGGCCAATCTTGCCGATCCGCTGGTTGATCTCCGGCTGTTTCGCTCGCCCAGCTTTAACACGGCGCTGGCGATCAATGTGGTCGGCATCTTCTTCATGTTCGGCTCGTTCATCTTTCTCGCGCAATATTTTCAACTGGTGGCGGGCTTGACGCCGCTGGCGGCGGGCCTGTGGTCGCTGCCGGGTGCCATCGCCTTCACGGCAGCGTCCTTCGTCACCCCCTCGCTCGCCGCGCGGATGCGGCCTGCCTATCTCATGGCGTCCGGCATGCTGGTTTCGGCGGCGGGATTTGTCATGCTCACTCTGGTTTCAGGTCTGATTGGCGTGGTCATCGCCTCAGTCATTTTCTTCGTGGGCTTCACGCCGGTCATCACCCTGACAACCAATCTGATCGTGAGTGCCGCCCCACCGGAACGGGCGGGCGCCGCCTCAGCGCTTTCGGAAACCGCGGGCGAGTTCGGTGGCGCACTCGGCATTGCCGTTCTCGGCAGCCTCGCAACCGCGATTTATCGAAGCCGCATGGCTGGAGTTGGAACCGAAAGCCTGCCGCCCGAACTGGCGCAGGCCGCAAGAGCAACGCTTGGCGGGGCGGTCGAGGGCGCCAAGCTCCTTTCGGGCGAGACGGCAACCACCCTGCTCGCCGCGGCGCGGGGTGCCTTCAATCTGGGGTTCCAGGTGACGGCAATTCTATCGGCCATCGGCATGACCATCGCGGCGGCGCTCACCATCGCGGTGCTGCGCAATGTGCGGCAAAATGAAGGGTCCGCGTGAGTGCACGTGCGCGCCACGCGAAAGATATCTTATAACCGTAATCTCACCACAATCGCCAAAGGCTTGCCCAAGATTTCATAAAATTCGACGGAACCGGGTGGGTTGAGCCGTCGTTCCTATTGCAAAGCCGGGCAAGCCGGTTTTCCCACTATCGAAACAGACGGAGTCCACGACAATGTTCAAATATTCTTCAGTGGTGCTGGCATCGCTTATCGGCGCTGGCGCTTTTGCCTTACCGGTCAGCAGCGCATCGGCTGCGGCGCTTCCTGCCGTGCACCAGAATATTGCGGGCGACCTTGCCTCGCAGACTGAGAATCTGCGTGTCGATGTCAATCACAAGCACTGGAAGAAATGGAGGGGGCACAATCGCCACAGATATTGGCGTCATCGCAACCGCGGTTTCAGCCATTTCGGCTTTTACGCCGCGCCCCTAATCATTGGCGGCGGCTATGGCTATAACCACTACGGATACGGTGGAAGCCATGGTGAATGGTGTGCCAATCGCTACCGGTCCTATAACTGGCGGCACAACACCTGGGTGTCCTACAGCGGCCGGGTTTATCAGTGCCGCAGCCCCTACGGCTACTACTAGTCTAAATACGATGAGACAAAGACCGGCGCGAAAACGCCGGTCTTTTTATTTTGAAAGCGGCGCCAGGTCGGTCACGTTCATATCGCGCAATACTTCGCGGATCGCCTGCAGCGCTCTTTGCATCACATATTCGTCGATTTCGCCCATGGCGGCGATGCGAAATCCAGGCCGCTTTGCAGGCGATGCTGGAGAGATGAGAAAGCCGCGGGTTTTCAAGCCTTCGGAAAAACCTTCGAATTCGAAATTGGAATCGCGCGGACTAAGGAATGTGTGAACGAAAGGGGAGGCTCCCTCACCGCTCATAAGCGGGACGAAGCCCATCTCGCGCATTCCCTTAAGCAATATTCTCGAGTTGCGCGCATAACGGCCCCCGCGCGCGGCAACCCCGCCCTGGCGTTCGTGTTCCTTGAGCGCCTGATGGAAGGCCAGGAGTGCGTGGATGGGAGGCGTGAAACGGAAGTGGCTTCCGGCTTCGAGGCCTTTCCACTGGCTATGGAGATCGAGGACCAGGGAGTGGCACTTGCCCTGGGAGTCGATCAGCAGCTCCCGTTTTGCCAGAACGTAGGAAAAGCCGGGGACGCCCTCGAGACAGTAATGGGACGAGGCCGCCACCACATCGATGCCGGAGTTCTCCATGTCGAGCGGCAGGGCGCCGAAGGAGGCCATGGCATCGACCATGAGGGTGCGATTTCTATCCTTCACAACCCTGGCGATTTGATCGAGCGGATTGACGATCCCGGTG
>JBGTJO010000125.1:0-5012 GCA_041745135.1 Aestuariivirga sp.
GCCGGCAAACGCTTCAATGTGGGCTCCGGCGGTCTCGGCGTCACCATTTCGGCAGGCATCGCCACTCTCAACGGGGCGGGCGACAAGGTTGACGACATTCTGAAGCGCGCCGATCTGGCCCTCTACCAAGCCAAGCGCGAAGGCCGCAATCGCGTCATCCTCGCGGCGGCGTAACCACCTATCTCCTGCGCGGCTTGGACTCTTGTCCTCGCCCCGCGAAGCGGGGAGAGGAGGGGACCCATCGCGGCACGCGATGGGGAGGAGAGGGGCTAGCGGTCATTTTTCAAAAATTTAATTCGGCATCCCGACTAAGATGAAACGAAATCCGAAAAATCATCCGTTGGCCCCTCTCCTCCCCCATCATGCGTTCCGCATGACGGGTCCCCTTCCGCTCCCCGCTGCCGCGGGCGAGGACACCAATTCCACCCCACTAAGAACTAGTGTAGATGCCCCACCATGACTCAGGGCGCTTCGAGGTGACCGACAACAAGCCGGCGCGCTGGGGCAGGCGCGGCACGGCGGGCGCCACCATCGCCGGGTTGTTGGCTTTCGAATCCGTGTCCCGCCGGTTCAAGACCACGAACGCCGTCCACAATGTTTCGTTCGAATTGCAGCCGGGCGAGATCGCCTGCCTTCTCGGCCCCTCCGGCTGCGGCAAGACAACGCTGTTGCGCGTGGCCGCGGGCATCGACAGGCCGACATCGGGCCGGGTTCTGCTCGATGGCGAAGAGGTGGCGGGTCCCAACCGTTTCGTTGCCCCCGAAAAGCGCAACATCGGCCTAATGTTCCAGGATTTCGCCCTGTTCCCCCATCTTTCCATTATCGACAATGTGGCCTTCGGCCTCCGCGACCTTGGCCGCACCGAGGCGCTCAAGATCGCCGCCCATGCGCTTGAAAGGGTGGGCCTTGCCGAATACGCTCATGCTTATCCGCACAACCTCTCAGGTGGCGAACAGCAACGCGTGGCGCTGGCGCGAGCCGTTGTGCCGAGGCCTCAGGTCATGTTGATGGACGAACCCTTCTCCGGCCTCGACCAGCGCTTGCGTGAATCGGTGCGCGGGGAAACTTTGGCGCTGCTTCGCGAGACTCGTGCCACTTGCCTGCTGGTCACCCACGATCCCATCGAAGCCATGGGGCTGGCGGACCGCATTCTCATCATGCGGCAAGGCCGCCTCGTCCAGGCGGGAACGCCGGAGGCGCTCTACAAGCATCCAGTAGATGCGGCGACGGCGCGGTTCTTTTCTGAAGCCAACGAGATCGCCGCCCGTGCCAACGGGGAAACCGTGGAAACGCCGCTTGGTACCTTCCAGGTGCCCGCAATGTTAGCCCATGAGCCGGTTCTGGTCATGTTGCGGCCACAGGGCGTGGGCGTCACCTACGCTCCGACCGGCATCGAGGGTTACGTTCTCGAGACAAGGTTTGAAGGCGACGATGCAAGATGCAGCATCATGTTCAACGGGCTGGATGATCCCGTCATGGCCCGCATCCCGGCCCGCAAGGCCCCGCCCAAGGGGGCAACGGCGCTCTTCGATGTCGATCCTGAGCACGTTTTAATCTTTCCAAGGGAGGCCGGCGGCACCATTTAGATGGGAAGGGTTGCTTTGTTGCGGCGCATCAGCGTTTCTGCGATATTGCGCGCCACAGTTTGAGGAGGGGGTAGACCCCTTTCCGTTCAAGAGGAGTTGGTAAAATGGGTTCCATGTCAATCTGGCACTGGGCGTTGGTCATCGTGGTGATCATGCTGCTGTTCGGCCGCGGCAAGATTTCCGACCTGATGGGCGATGTCGCCAAGGGCATAAAGAGCTTCAAGAAGGGCATGGCCGACGATGAGCCGGTGGTGACGACGACCACGGGTGAAACCCAGTCGCTGCAACAGCAGGCGGCGGTTGCGGGCAAGGAACAGGCTGAAAAGGCCAAGAACTAGCCGCCAGTCCGCGAGAATTTCATGTTCGACTTCGGCGTCGGCTATACCGAGATGTTCCTCATTGCCGTGGTGGCGATCATCGTGATCGGCCCCAAGGACCTACCAGCCGTGCTTCGAGCCTTCGGCAAGACCATGGCCAAGATGCGGGGAATGGCGCGGGAATTCCAGGGCCATCTCGACGGCGCCATCCGGGAGGCGGGGCTCGATGAGGTGAAGAAAGACCTGCAGTCGCTGAAGACGATCGGCAACGAGCCGGCGCGAAAACCCGTCGCGGCCGTACCGGTCAAGAAGCCCGACAATGATTTCAACAAATATTTCGGTGAGCCTGCGGATGCGAAGCCTGCTTCGGACGCTGCATGAGCAAGTCCGATATCGACGCCTCGGAAGCGCCGCTGATCGAGCATTTGATCGAACTCCGCAAACGCCTGATGATGTGCGTGATCGGCTTCGTCGCGGCGTTTATCGTCAGCTTCTTCTTCTCAACTGATATCCTGCACTATCTCATCCTGCCCTTCCAATGGGGCACCGGCTCTTCCGATGTCACATTGATCTCCATCAAGCTGCTCGGCGTCTTCCTGGTCAAGATCAAGATCGCCTTCTTTGGCGGCCTCTTCATCGCCTTTCCGCTGATCGCCATCCAGATTTACCGCTTCGTGGCGCCCGGTCTCTACAGCAACGAGCGCAACGCCTTCCGCCCCTATCTCGTCGCCACGCCCTTCTTCTTCCTGCTAGGCGCAGGGCTCGTCTATTTCCTGCTGCTGCCGACAGCGATTGCATTCTTCTATTCCCTGGCGGCGGGAACCGGCACCAATGGCCAGGACGCCATCCAGCTGATGCCCGACATCGAAGCCTACCTCAATTTCGTGATGATGCTGATCCTCGCCTTCGGCCTGTGTTTCCAGCTGCCTGTCATCCTGACGCTCCTCGGCCAGATCGGCGTGCTCAGCTATGAGCAGCTGAAAAGGGGCCGCAGGTTCGCCATCGTCGGCGTGTTCATCGTCGCTGCGATCGTCACTCCGCCCGATCCCATCTCGCAGATCGCCATGGCCGTTCCGCTGCTGGGCCTTTACGAAGTCTCCGTTCAAGCCGTCCGCTTCCTCGAAACCCGCCGCAAGAAAGCCGACGAAGCCCGCAACGCCACGGCGTGACCCGTTTTTCTCCGTGGCGGCTGACCATCTCTCCTAAACCGTCATCCCGGCGAAAGCCGGGATCCCGCTTTGTGCTCCGACTCGATGAAAAGCGGGACCCCAGCTTTGGCTGGGGTGACGGGGCAAGGAAATGGCCACTTGTTCGGTGTGATGCAGGAGAGCAGCTTTGCCCGAGTGCGGGTGAGGCCCTATAGAGGCCATCCGGGGAATCATTTCATGCACGACATCAAGGCCATTCGCGACAATCCCGATGCCTTTGATAGAGGCCTCGCCCGCCGTGGTCTGCCGCCCATGGCAGCGGATCTTCTGGCGATCGATGCCGAGAAACGCGACCATATGCAGAAATTGCAGGACGCCCAAGGGCGCCGCAACGCCGTATCGAAAGAGGTGGGCGAGGCGATGCGCGCCGGCGACAAGGCAAAAGCCGAGACACTCAAGGCCGACGTCGCCCATCTCAAGGATTTGATTGCTGCAGGCGAGGACACTGAGCGGTTGCTCAACCAAAGGCTTGCCGATGCGCTCGCCGTCATCCCCAACATTCCTCTCGATGAAGTGCCGGATGGCAAGGACGAACACAATAACGTGGAAGTTCGGCGCTGGGGTGAAGCTCCCGAGTTCGCCTTCGACGCTCGCCAGCATTTCGAGATCGGTGAATGGCTGGGCCTCATGGATTTTGAAACGGCTGCAAAACTCGCCGGCGCGCGTTTTGTGGTGCTGAAAGGGCAGTTGGCGCGGCTTGAGCGGGCGCTGGCCCAGTTCATGCTCGACCTGCAAACCGGCACCAACGGCTACACCGAACATTATGTGCCCTACATGGTGAATGACCAAGCCATGTACGGCACCGGCCAACTGCCGAAATTTGCCGACGATTTGTTTCGGACCACCGACAGCCGTTGGCTCATCCCGACGGCGGAGGTTGCTCTCACCAATCTGGTGCGCGAGACGACTCTTGACGAGAACGACCTGCCGCTACGCTTCACAGCCTATACGCCATGCTTTCGCGCGGAGGCGGGGGCGGCCGGCCGCGACACGCGCGGCATGATCCGCCAGCATCAGTTCTCAAAGGTGGAGCTGGTTTCGATCACCGCACCGGAACAGTCGCGCGATGAGTTCGAACGCATGACAGGTTGCGCGGAGGAAGTATTGAAGCGCCTCGGCCTGCATTACCGCGTTGTGAAACTATGCACCGGGGACATGGGCTTCGGCGCGCGCATGACCTATGACATCGAAGCGTGGCTTCCCGGACAGAATGCCTTTCGCGAAATCTCCTCATGTTCCGTATGCGGCGATTTCCAGGCGCGGCGCATGGAGGCGCGCTTTAAGCCCGCCGACGGCAAAGGCACGCGGTATGTCCACACGCTTAACGGCTCCGGCCTCGCCGTGGGCCGCACCTTGATTGCCGTCCTCGAAAATTATCAGAACGCCGATGGCAACGTCATTCTTCCCGATGTCCTGCGCCCCTATATGGCCGGGCAGGAAAAGATCACGAGACCCTGATGCGCATTCTTGTCACCAATGACGACGGCATCCACGCGCCGGGACTCGAGACGCTGGAACGCATGGCGCGTTTGATCGCCGACGATGTCTGGGTGGTGGCGCCTGCCGAGGAACATTCAGGAGCGGGGCATTCGCTGTCGCTTGCCAACCCGATCCGCTACCGCGAGATCGAGCCCAAGCGTTTCGAAGTGGCGGGGACGCCAACCGATTGCGTGGTGATGGCGGTGCGCAAGATCATGCCGGGCGATCCCGATCTCGTGCTCTCGGGCGTCAACCGCGGCCAGAACCTGGCCGAGGACGTCACCTATTCCGGAACCATCGCCGCCGCGATGGAGGGAACGGCGCTCGGCTTCAAATCGATCGCGCTGTCGCAGGTCACGGGCATTCACGGCAATGGCTTCAGCTATGCAGTGGCCGAGCACCACGGCGCGGCCCTGGTCAAG
>JBGTJO010000126.1:0-6641 GCA_041745135.1 Aestuariivirga sp.
CACCCGCGACACCACAAGATTGAGCCGCTGGTCATCCTTATTGCTTTCAAAGGGCGAGCCGTTGGGCACCAGCAGGATTTCCGCTCCCGTCTCGGCCAGCGTCTCGCAAGCTTCTTCCGTCCAGATGTCCTCGCAGATGGGCACCCCAAGGCGCACGCCTTTGAAAGCGATAGGTCCCGGAGCCGGTCCCGCCTGGAACACCCGCTTCTCATCGAACACGCCATAGTTCGGCAGTTCATGCTTGAACCGCAGCGCCTCGATCTTGCCGTTGGCGAGAAGCGCCACCCCATTGTGAAGCTTCTCGCCCTCGCGCCAGGGAACGCCGATCAGAACTGCGGGACCTTGCGCGGTGTCCGCGGCCAATGCCTCGATCGCCGATTTGCAGGCAGCGATCAGCGACGGCCGCAGCACCAGGTCTTCCGGCGGATAGCCGCAGATGAAGAGTTCCGGAAACAGGATGAGATCCGCATCGCGCGCCGTCTCCCGCGCCGCCCTGGCCTTGGCAAGATTGGCTTCGATAGCGCCCACTGTCGGGTTAAGCTGCGCGAGAGCGATGAGGAGTCTGTCGGTCATGGCTGGGGGTCTTAGCGGATGAGCGCCACTGCATCAATTCCGCCACTGCTGTGATTGCGCTAAGTCACACCCCCTTCCGTCATCCCGGCGAAAGCCGGGACCCACGGCAAACACGGTACGGACTCTTGCAGAGTCTTCACGCTGACAGTTGGGTCCCGGCTTTCGCCGGGATGACGGGAGGGTGGGCGGGCGTTGACGCTATCTCCAAACTTGCCCAAATGACGAGAAACGGTAATAACGCCTGTGATCCTGAAATCCCTCATCGACGCGCAGCCCGCCACCGCCGTCGCCATCATGGCGCCGGGGCGCCTGCCCATGACCTATGGCGCCTTCGCCGGCCTCTGCGACGGGACGGTTGCCCGTCTCACCGAACTGGGTCTCGGACGCAACGACAGACTGGCGATTGTATTGCCCAACGGACCCGAAATGGCATCGGCTTTTGTTGCCTGCGCCGGCGCGGTGACTGTGGCCCCGCTCAATCCCGCCTACCGCGGAGATGAATTTCACTTCTATATGGAAGACCTCAAGCCGCGCGCCTTGCTGGTGGAGGAGGGAAGCTCATCTCCAGCAATAGCCGCGGCCATGCGCCTCGGCATCCCGGTGTTTTCGCTGATCCCCGAACAAGCGGCGGGCAGTTTCATCATAACAGGCGAGGCTTTCGCCTCGACCTCCATAAAAAATTTGGCGAAGCCGGAAGATACGGCCCTCGTGCTGCACACCTCCGGCACCACCTCGCGCCCCAAGATCGTGCCGCTTACCCATAGCAATCTGCTGGCCTCCGCTAGAAATATCAAAAGCACGTTGTTGCTGTCGGAGGCTGACCGCTGCCTCAACATCATGCCGCTGTTTCACATCCACGGCTTGGTCGCGGCTATTCTCGCAACCCTGTCTGCCGGCGGTTCGGTGTTCTGCACACCGGGCTTCAACGCGCTCAAATTCTTCGCCTGGATGGAGGAAGCAAAGCCCAGCTGGTACACCGCCGTTCCCACCATGCACCAAGCGATCTTGGCGCGTGCCGCCCGGAATGAGAATGTGATCAAGGCCAACCCCTTGCGCTTCATTCGCTCGAGCTCGGCCTCGCTGCCCATTCCGGTGTTTCATCAGCTTGAGTCCATCTTTGCCTGCCCGGTCATCGAAGCCTATGCGATGACGGAAAACGCCCATCAGATGACCTCGAACCAATTGCCGCCGCGCAAACGCAAACCAGGTTCGGTTGGTCGCGCCGCAGGGCCGGAGGTCGCGATCATATCGCCGGATGGCCAATTGCTGCAGGCGGGCGCGGAGGGCGAGATTGTCACGCGCGGGACGAATGTCACCACGGGCTACGAGAATAACGAGAATGCCAATGCCGAAGCCTTCGCCCATGGCTGGTTCCACACCGGCGATCAGGGCGTCATGGATGAGGACGGCTATCTCCGGATCACCGGCAGGCTCAAGGAGATCATCAACCGCGGCGGCGAGAAGATAGCGCCCGTCGAAGTGGACGAGGTGCTCATGGGTCATCCTTCGGTGCATCAGGCGGTGACTTTCGCCATGCCTCACGACAAGCTGGGAGAGGACGTCGCCGCCGTGGTAGTTCTGCGCGACGGCCTCATGGCCACCGAGCGCGAACTTCAGGATTACGCGAACGAGCGTCTGGCCGCCTTCAAGGTTCCGCGCCGCATTGTCATCGTCCCGGAAATTCCGAAGGGAGCTACTGGCAAGTTGCAACGCATTGGCCTTGCGCAGAAGCTTGGATTGGCATGACGAAAATATGCATCTTCGGTGCTGGCGCCATCGGCGGCTATATCGCCGCGCGCCTCGCGCACAAAGGCGAAGGGGACGTTTCGCTTGTGGCGCGGGGCCCTCACCTCGCGGCGATCGAAACCAATGGGCTGACGCTCAAACAGGCCGGCGAAACTTTCACGGTAAGGCCGCAAGCCACAGCCGATCCAGCCGAGTTCGGGCGACAGGATTTCATCATCCTCGCCCTCAAGGCCCACGCCGTTACCGGCGTTATCCAAGCCTTGCAGCCCCTCATCGGCAAGGACACCACGATCCTCTTTGCCCAGAACGGCCTCCCCTGGTGGTATTTCTATCGTCATGGCGGCCCCCATGACGGTCGCCGCCTGGAAAGCGTCGATCCTGGAGGCCTCATCTGGGACGGGCTCGGGCCGGAGCGCGCGCTGGGCTGCGTCGTATGGCAGGCAGCGGAGATCGAAGCGCCAGGAGTGATCGTCCATCATTACGGCGACCGCATGCCGATCGGCGAACCCTCCGGGGAGAGAAGTTCACGCGCGCTCGAACTTTCGCGGCTTCTCACCTCTGCGGGAATGAAAAGCCCGGTGCGCAACAACCTTCGCAACGAAATCTGGCTCAAGCTCTGGCAGAACCTGAGCTTCAATCCCGTCAGTATACTGACGAATGGCTCTCTGGAAGATCTTGCCGCCGAACCGGGCACGCGCCGCGTCATCCATGCCATGATGGATGAAGCGCGTATTGTCGCCCAAACCCTGGGAATCACTTTCGCGGTCGATATCGACGAGCGGATCGACATGACCGCCAAGGCGGGGTCCCATCGCACCTCCATGCTACAGGATGTGGAAGCAGGGCGTCCTACGGAACTCGAAGCGCTTCTCGGCGTTGTTATCGAACTCGCCGCCATGACAGGCATTGCAACACCGAGCTTGAAATTGGTCTACGATCTCGCCAAATTCCGCAGCCACGCCGCTCAGCGCGGGTATCCCAATCCCTCAGGAGGTTAGCCATGCGATTAGGCGGTGAAAGACCCAGCGGCAATATCGAGGATCGCCGCGGGCAAGGCGGCGGATTCGGCTTTCCGCGTGGCGGCGGCTTCAGTTTCAAGACCATCATCCTGCTGGTCATCGTCTATTTCGCCGTGAAATTCTTCTTCGGCATCGATCTGCTGCAGGCGATCAATGGCGGCGGCATGCAAACGCCCGGCGGCACTAACTCGCAGATCACCCTGCCGGAGGGCGGCACGGACGTGACCGACGCCGGCAATACGGGTGCCGGCACAGGCACCGGAAATGTGAGCGGCGATGCCGGGCGGGATTTCGTCGCCCGGGTTCTGGGCTCCACCGAACGCGTGTGGGATTCGATTTTCCAGAGCATGGGCCAGCAATATGAGCAACCCAAGCTCGTGTTGTTTTCCGGTTTCGTGCAGTCCGCGTGCGGCATGGCGCAATCGGCCATGGGTCCGTTTTACTGCCCGGGCGACCGCAAGGTCTATATCGACCTCTCGTTCTATCAGGACATGAAGGACAAGCTCGGCGCTTCCGGCGATTCCGCGCAGGCCTATGTCATCGCCCACGAGGTTGGCCATCACATACAAAATCTCATGGGCATCGCCGAAAAGGTGACGCAGGCCCGCGCCCAAACCTCAGAGGAAGAAAGCAACGCGCTGTCGGTGCGCATGGAACTGCAAGCCGACTGCCTCGCGGGAATTTGGGCCAAGGCAGCCAACATCTTCGAGGAGGGAGATCTCGAGGAAGCGCTGAATGCGGCCGCCGCCATCGGCGATGACCGCCTGCAAAAGCGCTCGCAAGGCTATGTGGTCCCGGAATCCTTCACCCACGGCTCATCGGAACAGCGCGTGCGCTGGTTCAAAACCGGAATGAGCGCCGCCAGCCTGAAATCCTGCGACACCTTCGCCACCGACCAGCTCTAATTTACCCCTTACCGGGGCAAGACTTGACTGCCTACTTCTCCCTCCCCCTTGTGGGGAGGGTAGGGGTGGGGATCGGGCAGTCTAACAGCAGAATCTCCGGCAAGGCTTGGCTGATAGGCCGGAGCGACCCCACCCTCAATCCCTCCCCACAAGGGGGAGGGAAGTGGGACGGACTTCAACTACAGTAGTTCGACTTAAGGCTTTCGCCTGATGCGCTTCCGGACTCGATCGTCGTGCAGAGCTCGCTGTAGCGCGCATTGGCGGACAGCGCATAGGCGCCGACCGCCACCAAGAGCACCGCCAGCGCCACGCTGATGCGCGCCAGGTACTTGGCCGATTGCTGGTTTTCGTCCGCCATCCGCTTCCAGACTTGTGTTGAATTGGTATCTGCGTACATCGCCGTCCTCCGTCTCGCGGCGTTAACAGACCCCGCGCTGCCTGTCCTTTGTAACCCGAAAGTGACGATTGGTTGAGGTTAATCTTTCCTTTTGCTTTCCATGGCCCTAACCAGCCCGATAGGATTTGCGGCAATTTGGGGGGATTGTATGGGAGCGGCGCACGATCCAAGAGCCATCCTGCGCGCGCTGTTCGATGCGGCGGTAGCAGCTGCCAAGCCCGAGCGCGCGGTCGCCGCCAATTTGCCGGCTCCGCCCAAGGGCCGCACTGTCGTGATCGGCGCCGGCAAGGGCGCCATCGCCATGGCCGCCGCCGTTGAGGCCAACTGGCAGGGTCCGCTGGAAGGCTTTGTCGTGGCCCCCCACGGGCTGTCATCGCCCCTCAAGCGGATTGAGGCGGTCCATGCCAATCATCCGGTGCCCGATGCCGCCAGCCTTACTGCCGCCGACAAAGCCTTGGCGCTCGCGGCAACGCTCAAGGATGATGACCTGCTGATAGCCCTCGTCTCGGGCGGCGCGTCCTCACTTATGTCGAAGCCAGCACCTGGCATCGCCCTTGAGGAGAAACTAGGCCTCATCCGCGCCCTTCTGAAATGCGGCGCCAACATTGCCGAACTCAACTGCGTGCGAAAACAGGTTTCCGGCGTGAAGGGCGGCAGGCTGGCCCGCGCCGCAGGCAAAGCGCGCATCCACACCCTGGTTCTCTCGGATGTGCCGGGCGACGATCCTGCCATCGTGGGCTCGGGCCCGACCGTCGCCGATCCCACCAGCAAAGCCGATGCGCTGGAAATTCTCCGCCGTTACCACTTGCCTATCCCACCTTCCGTGGAGCGCTGGCTGACCTTGCCCGATGTGGAGCGTGGCCCCTTGCGGCGCGACAATGAAATCCGCGTCATCGTCTCTCCGCACGAATCCTTCCGCGCCGCAACGGCTAAGGCCAAGGCGCTTGGCCTCAACGTCCTCTATCTCGGCGACCGCATCGAAGGCGAAGCCCGCGATGTCGCCAAGGTGCACGCTGGAATAGCCCTCGAGATCAAGCAATATGATCAGCCGGTGGCAAAGCCCTGCATCCTGCTGTCGGGCGGTGAAACCAGCGTCACCGTGCGAGGCAAGGGCAGGGGCGGGCGCAATGTCGAATTCGCTCTGGCGCTCGCCGTCGCCCTTGCCGGCGAGCACGAAATCCACGCGCTTGCCGCCGACACGGACGGGATCGACGGCATGGAGCAAATCGCCGGCGCCATCATCACACCCGATACCCTGGAGCGCGCTCGCAAGATGGGCCTCGATCCTGTCGCTTGCCTCGAAAACAACGACGCCCACACTTTCTTCGAGAAGCTCGGCGACCAGGTGATCACCGGTCCCACCCAAACCAACGTCAACGACTTCCGCGCCGCTCTGATCGGTTGATTCCCAATTTCCCTCATCCCGGCGAAAGCCGGGACCCACGGGAAAAACAAAACGCATCTTCGAGATTCTTCATGCCGAAAAATGGGTCCCGGCTTTCGCCGGGATGACGGACCGTTCGAAACTGCTCTATAGTCGCCGTCCAAGGGAGTGAAATAAGCATGGGCCGCCTGACCACGCATGTGCTGGACCTCGCCACCGGCAGCCCAGCCTCGGGGATGAAGATCGAGCTTTACCTGCTCGACGGCGGCAATCTCCTGATCAAGACCGTTCACACCAACGCCGATGGCCGGGCCGACGGTCCCATTCTCGAAGGTTCAGCCTTCCTGCAGGGACATTATGAAATGCGCTTCCACGCCGGGAATTACCTCCGCCGCCAGGGCGCGCAAATCCCCGAGCCCGCCTTCTTCGACGTGATCCCGATCCGCTTCGGCATCGCCAATGCCAGCCAGCACTACCACGTGCCCTTGCTGCTCTCGCCCTATGGCTATTCGACCTACCGCGGCAGCTGAATGGGGGAACGCTCAACCATACGTTTTCTGCGGCGCGGGCGGATAGTCGAGCTTGGCGGCGTTCCGCCCACCCGCACCGTGCTTGAC
>JBGTJO010000127.1:0-10461 GCA_041745135.1 Aestuariivirga sp.
TGTCCGCCGCCCGCCAGCGCGCCGAGGCCCGCATTGCTACCGAACCGCGCGCGCCCATGCCGCGCGTCGTATCGAGCGATACGCCGCCCAAGGACATCACCCCGTCCCGGCCCAAATTCAGCTTTGCCGATGACGAGCAGCCGGCCAAGCGCCAGGAACCGGCCTTGCCCTTGGACAAGAGCAGCAATGGCGCGCGCAATCCCTTTACGCCGTCTCTTGTGCCGCCCCGGCCGGCTTTGGGTGGCGAGCGGTCGCAGTCTCCTTTGTTGCGCCAGCCTGGCTCATCCTATCGCGCCGACGGCACGACGCCGTTTCGTCCGATCGATCCGGCAACGGGCTATACCGCTCCTTCCTCCTGGGGTGTGCCCGGTGGCCAGCGGAGCTATCCCCAGGACCCCGGCGGTTTGCCCCCACTTGATCGCAATGCGGTGCGAAAGCCCGCCTACGATCCGTTCCGGCGGGGACCCGATGTTGCGTCCTATGGCGCTGACAACCGCAACGAGGGTTTGCGTGGCGATCCGCGGCTCGGCCATTCCCTCACAATCCGGGGCAGGGGAAATCCACCCCCGGAAGAGCTAGACGATGTGTTCGAGGATGAACCGCCGCCGCCACGCCGCAGGGCCGGCCCCAGCGACTATCAGTCCGCCTATCGGGACGTCGAGGAAGACGGCACCCAGGATCAGCGCCGCTCCAACGGCCCGTGGCTCCTGTTGTTGGCGCTCCTCGTGGCTGCCTTCGCCACGGGTGGTGTCATCCTGCTGTGGACAAAATCGACGGAGACGGTTGCCACCAACGGCACGGGCGCTACTGATGCCGTCCCCGTCATCGCGGCACCCGAGGAACCTGCCAAGACCGCCGCCGAAAGGCCGTCAGATAATGCCGGAGATGTGGCCGCGGTCAACCGCAAACAGATTTACGACCGCATTGTCGGCGACCAGGAAGTAACCGGCGGCAACACGGTCGTTCCAACCGAAGTAACGCCCATTCAGCCGGAGGCCTCGGAAAGCCGCAGCTTGTCCGAACCGACCGGGAGCGATGACGGCATTGATGACGCGGTGCCGCTGGCCCTGCCGCCCGCTCCCGGGCAAAATACCGAAGGCCGCCTCGAACGGGATACAGATCAAAGAGTGGTCGCCGCCTCAGGCACCGAGGAAATCAGGTCGGAAACGACCTCCCGCGGCGATAGCATTGGCTCGCTGCTGCCCACGACAGGTGTCGAGGAAGTAGCGCCAGCTCAAACCAACGCGGCCACGGGCGATACGACGTCATTGGCGTCCACAGAGCCTGACTCCGCAGCCTCTATCGAACCTGAAACGAAACCGTTGCCCGTGAAGAAGAAGGCGGCGGCCGCAAAGAAAAAGAAACCACCAGCCGGCACCACCGCTTCCCTGGGCGAGCCCAACGCCACCGTTCCCAGCGGACCGGTTACCGCGCCCTCGCAGGAGGGCTTTGAAGCGGCGACCTTGCCGGCGGAGCAGGCTCCAAAGCAAGCTCCGGTGCGCCGCAAGCGCACGCTGTTCGATCTCTTCAACGGCAACAAGAGCGAGCCTGCGCCCTCCCAGGATACAATCGTCCAGAAGCCGGCCCCGCAAGCCAACCGGCTGGCATCGCTTCCCGTTGAAACGGCTCCCGCTGAAACGGCTCCCGTTGAGACGGTTGCCGTTGAGACGGTCCCGGTGGAAACGGTGCAGCCCGCTCCTGAGAAGCAGGCGGTGGCCAGCGGCTATGTCGTGCAGCTTGCCTCATTCCGGAACCAGGATGAGGCGCAAACCGAATACGCACGCCTGCGTTCGAAATATCCATCCGTCATCGGCGCGCTGCCCTCCAGCATAAGCCAGACGACGGTCGCGGGCAGCACCCGCCATACGCTCGGCCTTGGCCCGCTCACGACGCAGGCGCAGGCCTCGCAAGTTTGCGGTTCGCTGTTGGCGGGCGGCGAGCGCGATTGCCGTGTGCGCAAACAATAGCAATTGCCGCCTTCGAAAAACATTGGCGCGTTCATCAGCGGATGCGCCGGGCCCTCCTTGAGCGCGGCGGAAGCTGATTTCTTCCGCAGCTACAATCCCTGGGGCCTCATCCTCTTCAAGCGCAACTGCGAAACGCCGGACCAGCTCAAAGCGCTGACCACATCCTTCCGCGAAGCCACGGGCCGCCGCGATGCGCCGGTGTTCATCGATCAGGAGGGCGGCCGCGTCCAGCGCCTCGGGCCGCCTTCAAATGCCTGGCGCAAATATCCGCCCGCCCGCAGCTATGGCGAACTCTACCAGCGCGATCCACTCGCCGCACTGAGGTCGGCCCGTCACGTGGGCCGCCTCATGGCGGAAGATCTCATCGCCGCGGGAATCACCGCGAACTGCGTGCCGGTGCTCGATGTCCCGCAAACGGGCAGCCATGCTGTGATCGGTAACCGGGCCTATGGCGAAGGCGGCGAAAGCATCATGGTGCTGGCGCGCGCCCATGCAGCGGGCTTCACCGATGGCGGCGTTCTGCCGGTGATCAAGCACATTCCCGGCCACGGCCGCGCCACCGCCGACAGCCACCATGATTTGCCCGTCGTCGATGCAACAGCCGAGGAGTTGCGCGCCGTCGACTTCCCCCCTTTTGCAGCCTTCGCCGATGCCCCCATGGCGATGACCGCCCATGTCATCTACACCGCCTTCGACAAGGAAAACCCTGCAACCCTGTCGCCAACTGTCATCAAAAAGGTGATCCGCCAGCAAATCGGCTTCGCCGGATTGTTGATGACCGATGACTTGTCCATGAAGGCCCTGGCAGGCAGTTTCGCGGAGAAAACCGAGCGCTCCCTCGCCGCCGGTTGCGATATCGTTCTCCACTGCAATGGCGATATGGCGGAGATGGAACAGGTGGCCCGCGCCGCCGGACCCTTGCGCGGCAAAGCCCTCCGGCGCGCCCGGATGGCGCTAAAATCGGCGCGCAAGCCCCAGGCTTTTGACCGGAAAGCGGCGCTCAAGGACCTCGAAACCCTCGTTTCCGCGTGAAACACGGACTATCTTGAGACTCGAATCGAATCGTGGAGGCGATGGCTTGAACGGCGGTGACATGGAACAGGAGACCTGGCCGGATGGCGCTACACCCGTCCGCAGCGATCCCACGGCACCGGACGCGCTGATCGTCGATGTCGATGGCTTCGAAGGCCCGCTCGATCTGTTGCTGGAACTGGCCCGCCACCACAAGATCGACCTGGCGCAAATTTCGATCCTCGCACTGGCCGAGCAGTATCTGGTTTTCATCGAGAAGGCTCGCAAGCTGCATCTGGAACTGGCGGCGGATTACCTTGTGATGGCCGCCTGGCTTGCCTATCTCAAATCGCGCCTGCTGATTCCATCTCCGCCAGGTTCGGACGAACAGCTCCCCGAAGAGATGGCCGCCATGTTGGCCTTCCGCCTGCAGCGACTGCAAGCCATGCGCGATGCCTCGGCCAAACTCATGGGCCGCAACCTGCTGGGCCGCGATGTCTTCGCGCGCGGCGCGCCGGAGCCTTTGGTTTTCGAGACCAAGCGCGAATACGCCGACAATCTCATCGATCTTCTGAAAGCCTACGCCGAGCGCCGCCAGAAGAAAGTCCGCCACCAGAGCTACACCGTGAAGAAACTCAAGGCCTTCACGGTGAAGGAAGCCCGCAGCGCGCTCGAGCGTCTGATCGGCGCCATGAACGATTGGAGCACGCTCGACCGCTGGCTCGCCGAATATCTGGCTGAGCCGGAAATGCGGCGCTCGGTGATGGCCTCAAGCTTCACCGCGAGTCTTGAACTGGTGCGTGAAGGTGTTTTGGAACTTCGTCAGGAGGCCGCGTTCAGGCCCATTTACATGCGCCGCCGGGCCGATGCGGCCTGAAGGAGTGACAAATATGCACACTAATCCCGCCTTCGAAGAACCGGCAGCCGAGGATGAGTCCGCCGTCGTGACGCTCCATCCCCGCGCCGGTCGCAACCAGCATTTGCGCATTCTCGAAGCCATCCTCTTCGCGGCGGCCGAGCCCGTGTCGCTCGAGAAAATCCAGCACTCCCTGCCGGAGGGGGCCGATGTGCAATCCTTGCTCGCCGACCTCAAGGCGAATTACGCCAATCGCGGCGTCAATCTCGTGGAGGTCGCCGGCAAGTGGACGTTGCGCACCGCCGAGGATTTGAGCTTCATCCTTCGTCGCGAGCAGGTGGCCCAGCGGCGTCTCTCGAAAGCCGCGTTGGAAACACTTGCCATCGTTGCCTATCACCAGCCCGTCACGCGGGCGGAGATCGAAGATATTCGCGGCGTGGCGATTTCCAAAGGCACGCTTGATATTCTCCTCGAAATCGGTTGGGTGAAGATGCGCGGCCGCCGCCGCACGCCGGGCAGGCCCGTCACCTATGGCACGACGGAAGCCTTCCTCGCCCATTTCGGCCTCAACGAAATAAACGATCTGCCGGGGATGCAGGAGTTGAAGGGCGCCGGCCTTCTCGATGCCGATCTGCCGCCCGGCTTCGATGTGCCCATGCCTCGGGGCACCCGGGAACTAGCCGCCGACGAAGACCCGCTTGATGGCGACGAGCAAGCGCCGCTGGAAATGCATTTCCCAGAGCCCGGCGACGAGAGTTTACCTTAACTCTTCATTCTGAATCGTTAAATCCCAATGTTTACCATGACTTGGGCTAGCCAAGCTGTGCGATTTCGCATAAAAATTTATGTGATTTAATCGCCAAACCCCGCGTTCAGGTCCGCCGCAACGCCTGAACTGAGGGGCTCGCCGGTCCGGGCCGGAATTGAGTGGCCTCCTCAATTCCGCAAACCCGGGCCGGCACCATTTAGCGGATACATCCCCGCCTTCCGCGGTATTTTCCTGGGTTGCTCACTATTTCCGTCATGGAAGCTGGATTCCAGCTTTCGCTGGAATGACGGGATTGGGAGACGGGCGACGGCCGGGGTATGCCCGCCCAAACGGGGCGATTACTTGATCTTGGTTTCCTTGAACTCGACGTGCTTGCGCGCCACCGGATCATATTTCTTCATCGACATCTTCTCGGTCTTGGTGCGCGAATTTTTGCGCGTCACATAAAAATATCCAGTGTCGGCGGTCGACGCCATTTTGATCTTGATCACATTGCCTTTAGCCATAATCGGTCTCCATCGGGGTTGGCGCGATAGACCGCAAAGCCAGCGGCTTGTCAAGTTTGCGCGCGCTTAGAGCACCTCCTCGATCCACTTCTTCTGCCGATAATATTGGAAGCTCACGGGACAGCCAGGGCCCGGAAGACGGCCTTCGTCAAGGAAGGGCCGGAGGCGGCGTAAAATGTCCTTGGTGATCGACGGTAGATCGAGACTGAGCGTTTCCTCGAGCGTTACCCACGCCGGGGTCAGTAGTTCGCCGGAGCCGACATGGAGCGGTTTGTCGAGATTGCTGACATGGGCGGCATCGGCCACGAAGAAACGGGAATCGAAACGCCGGGTCCGCCCGGGCGGCGTGATGGCGCGGGCGAAATATACAAGCGCAGACAGATCAGGCGCGCTTGTGGGATTGCTGCGTCCGAACAAAAGACCCGTTTCCTCGAAGGTTTCGCGAAGTGCGGCGATGGCGAAGGCGCGGGCGCGCGCCGGGCTTGGCTTCGAGCGCATGCGGGCCATCAGTTTGGCCAGCACAGCTTCGTCGAGATCGAGCAATGGCTTGGTCCGGCTGTCGGAAGCATCGAGACGCCCGCCGGGAAAGACATATTTGTTCGGCATAAAGGCGTGGTTGCCGTGGCGTTGGCCCATGAGAATGCGAGGAATGCTTGTGTCGCGCCGCACGAGGATCAGTGTTGCAGCATCGCGGGGGCGTTGATAGTCAGCCATCTATCCCACAACTGTCATTGCCGGGTTTATCCCGGCAACCCATGGTCCAAATTAACCGCCGCCTGTCGCGCGGCACGGTGGGTCCCCGGAACAAGTCCGGGGATGACAGATGGCGGAGAGTCACCTGCGCCGTCCTCGCGCCGCCGTCTGCCGCGATGACCGCACGCTGCGGCGCGATATGGGTTTGCCCTCACGTCCCTCCGAAACAACTTCGAAGCGCATGCCGCCGGAAACCGGCGTTACCTCCACGAGACGCACCTCAAGCCGGTCCCCGAGCTGCCAGGTTTCGCCGGTGCGCTCACCGATCAACGCGTGCCGGGTTTGGTCATAGACGAAATAATCCTTGCCTAGCGTAGTCACCGGCACGAAACCATCCGCTCCTGAATCATCGAGCTTCACGAACAGCCCCGCGCCTACGACACCGCCGATACGGCCCCGGAAAACCACGCCGGTCTGGGTGGAGAGATGGGAAGCGATCAACCGGTCTACCGTCTCGCGCTCCGCCGCCATGGCCCGGCGTTCCGCATCGGAGATCATGTCGGCGGTGTCCCTTAGCCTCGCAATATCCTCCGCAGACAGACCATCTTCGCCAAATCCCAACGCGGAGATGAGTGCCCGGTGCACGATCAGATCCGCATAACGCCGGATAGGCGAGGTGAAATGCGCATAGCGCCGCAGCGACAATCCGAAGTGGCCCTTGTTGTCGGGCGAATACACGGCCTGCGCCTGGGTGCGCAGCACCACTTCATTGACGAGATGCTGATAGTCCTTGCCTTGCACCTGCTCGAGAATGCGGTTGAAGTGCTTGGGCCGCATCACCTGACCGATCGGCAGCACCATGCCGACGGTTTTGAGAAACGCCGCCAGCGCCCGAATTTTCTCTTCCGATGGCGGTTCATGAAGTCGATAGAGCAGGGGAGTTTTCCTCGCCTCAAGTTCCTCCGCTGCGGCGACATTCGCCTGGATCATGAACTCTTCGATGAGCTTGTGAGCATCGAGCCGCAGCGGCGTCACCACGCGTTCGATCAGACCGTGCGCGTCAAGTAGCAGCTTGCGCTCCGGAAGGTCGAGTTCCAGCGGCTCGCGGGCGTGGCGCCCCTTCATCAGAATTGCGTAGGTCCGCCACAGGGGTTTTAGCACCGGTTCCAGCAGCACATCGGTTTTGACATTGGTGCGACCATCGATGGCGGCCTGGGCTTCCTCGTAGGAAAGCTTGGCGGCGGAGCGCATGACGATCCGCTCGAAGCGGTGTTTCGTCTTGCGCCCCGTTTTGTCGAAGCTCATGAAACAGGCAAGCGCCGGCCGGTCCTCCTTCTCGCGCAAGGAGCAGAGATCATTGGAAATGCGCTCCGGCAGCATCGGCACGACGCGGTCCGGGAAATACACGGAATTGCCGCGAATGCGCGCTTCGCGGTCCAGCGCCGTGCCCGGGCGCACATAGGCCGCGACATCGGCAATGGCCACGATCACATCGACGCTGCCCGTCGCCTCATCGATCTCCGCCCACACGGCATCGTCATGGTCGCGCGCGTCGGGCGGATCGATGGTGATCAGTGGCACCTTGCGCAAATCAGTCCGGCGGGCAGGCGAGAACGTTTTCAGCGCTTCCGATTCCGTAATCACGCGCTCGGGAAATTCATTAGGAATGCCGTGCTGATGAATGGCGATCAGCGAAATGTTGCGCTGATTGCCAAGGTCGCCAAGGCGTTCGCGCACCCGCGCCTGCGGCAAGCCGTGCGCCCGTGCCTTCGAAATCTCCACCTCGACGAGTTCACCATCCTGCGCGCCGTTTTCATCGCCCGAGAGCACCTGCAATTCATTGCGCGCCTTCTTGTCGACGGGAACCACGCGCGCCCCTTGGCCTTTCACCACGCGATAGACGCCGAGAACGCGTTTCGATTGCTCGGAAAGCTTGCGGATAATGCGGGCCTTGAAGCGATAACGGCCATCGCGGCTGGGTTGGATCTTGGCCAGAACCCTGTCGCCCTTGCGCGGCGCGTCTCCCCCTTCGATCACTACGCGCGGCGGCTTCCCCTGGGCCCGCTCATCCCACTCAATGGGCTCGCCGTAAGCTTCACCATCCTTGTCAATTCCTGTCACCTCCAGCACGGTGACCGGAGGTAGCGTGGACGTATCGACCAGCTTTTTCTGCCGCTTGGCCAGCTTGCCGTCCTCGGCCATCCGCTTCAGCAACGCCTTCAGCTCAATCTTGTCCCCACCCTTGACCGCAAACGCCCGCGCAATCTCCCGCTTGCCCACGGTGCCGGGGGAGGACTGGATGAATTCGAGGATCGCCGTTTCTGAGGGGATGCCGGGTTTTGTCTTTTTCGATTTCGCCATGCTATCTTTCAGAGAAGTTGTGGATACAAATCAATCCACCCCGGATTATTGCCTTCGATTAAGTTGATCTTCCACCGACGAGGCCATTTCTTCATGGTCTTTTCCCGCTGGATAGCGGCGTCAATTTCTCCGAAGTTCTCGAACCAAACCAGGACGTGGACACTATATTGGCGTGTGAAGCCGGGGATTTCCCGCGCTTTATGCTGGGCAATGCGAGAGATCAGATCTCCGGTGACACCGATGTAGAGTGTCCCATAGGGTTTGCTGGCGAGAAGATAGACAGCGTAGACTTTCTCCATCCTCTATTTTTGTCATTGCCGGGCTTGTCCCGGCAACCCATTTCTCAACTCGCTCGCAGCCGATCACTTGGCACAATGGGTCGCCGGAATAAATCCGGCGATGACAATTCTAGGGGACAGCGCCAGCTGCGGTTTTTACTTTTCTGGCCTTAAACTTCTTCTTCGCTGGAGCTTTTTTCTTCCCCGGCTCCTTCCCAGCCCTAGCAGCGATCAGCGCTATAGCCTCATCCAACGTGATGGCCTGCGGGTCCATATCGCGGGGTAGGGTGGCGTTCACTTTCCCGAATTTTACATAGGGGCCGTAGCGGCCGGACATCACCTGGATGTTGCCGCCACCGGCGGGATGCGGCCCCAGATCCTTCAATGCGCCGGGTCGCGGACGCGAGAAGCCCCTGGCTTTCTTTTGGGCGAGCATATCGACTGCGCGGTTGATGCCGACGGTGAACACCTCATCGGGTGAATCGAGATTGGCATAACTGCCGTCATGCAGCACGAAGGGTCCGAAGCGGCCGAAATTGGCGACGATCGGCTTGCCCGTTTCCGGGTGAATGCCGATCTCGCGGGGCAGCGACAGCAGCTTCAGCGCGGTTTCAAGATCGATGGTGGTGGGGTCCGTGCCCTTGGGTATCGAGGACCGCCGTGGCTTCTCGCCATCGACGGCTTCGCCCAGTTGCAGATAGGGGCCGAAGCGCCCCTGGCGGCGGGTAACTTTCTCGCCCGTCTCGGGATCGACCCCCAATTCGATCCCCTCGGCGGGAACGGCTGATGCCGCGTCTCCCCCCGCCGTCATTGGCCGGGTGAATTTGCAATCGGGATAATTCGAGCAGCCGATGAAGGAGCCGAACCTTGAAAGCTTGAGCGAGAGCTGCCCATTGCCGCAGGAGGGACAGGCGCGCGCATCACCCCCATCAGCGGGCGGCGGAAAGATATGTGGCGCCAGTATTTCGTTCAGCGCATCGAGAACATTGGTGATGCGCAGCTCCTTGATGTCGCCGACCGCGGCGATGAAATCCTTCCAGAAATCGCGAAGCAATTGCTTCCAGTCGATCTCGCCATTGGAAACGCGGTCAAGCTGCTCTTCCAGATTGGCGGTGAAATCATACTCGACATACCGCTTGAAGAAGCTCTCGAGGAAAGCAGTCACCACGCGGCCTTTGTCTTCCGGGATCAGCCGCTTCTTGTCGAGGCGCACATAGCCCCGGTCGCGCAATGTCGAGAGAATGGAAACATAGGTAGAGGGCCGCCCAATACCAAGTTCTTCCAGCTTCTTGATGATGGACGCTTCCGAATAGCGCGGCGGCGGTTCCGTGAAATGCTGATTGGCGGCGATAGCATTGACGCCGATTGAATCCCCGCGCGCCATCTGGGGCAGGCGGCGGGCATCCTCGTCTTCCTCGTCGTCGAGATCCTCGTGATAAACCTTGAGGAAGCCATCGAACTTCACCACGGAACCCGTGGCGCGGAAAGTATAATGCTTGCCATCCCGCCCGTCGCAGCCCAGATCGGCGGTGGTGCGCTCAAGCTCGGCACTCTCCATCTGGCTGGCAATGGTCCGCTGCCAGATCAATTCGTAAAGCCGGAACTGGTCAGGATCGAGCGACCTTCGCAAGCTTGCAGGCGCACGAGACAATTCCGTCGGCCGGATCGCCTCATGGGCTTCCTGGGCGTTTTTCGCCTTGCTGGTGTAATGACGGGGCGAGGAGGGCAGATAGGGCTCGCCGAATGTCTTGAGAATGGCATTGCGCGTAGCGGCAATCGCCTCGGGCGCCATGTCGATGCCGTCGGTCCGCATATAAGTAATGAGCCCCACAGTCTCGCCGCCGATATCGGCGCCCTCATAAAGCCGCTGGGCAATTTGCATGGTCCGCGCGGAGGAGAAGCCAAGCTTGCGCGAGGCCTCCTGTTGCAGTGTCGATGTGCGGAATGGCGCGTAAGGGTGGCGGCGGGCTGGCTTGCTCTCGATCGTATCGACGGAAAAGCGCTGGCCCTTCACCGCCTG
>JBGTJO010000128.1:0-5152 GCA_041745135.1 Aestuariivirga sp.
ATTGAGCATTGCGGCGTCTGGAATTTCTTCGCGGTAGATGCGGGTGACGAACAGGTCCAGCGTCTTTGCCATCCGCGCCGATTAGCGGTTGAAGCTCGCCTCATCAAGCGCCTTGACCACCATCTTCTCGATCTCATGGAGAGGATGCTTGGTCAGATCCTTGTCCATCTCGAGCACAATCGATTTGCTGACCGCATCGCTCACCGCCTTGCGGAATTCTCCCAGCGCCACGGGAGGAGCCGCCACCACCAGCGCATCGAATTCGCCGGCACTCAAATCCTTCGCCATATCGGCGGCGATCTTCTGCACGAAACGATCCTCGGCGATCTGGTGCCAATCCGTGGGTTCCATGGAAGAGCGGCGATTGCCGATGCTTTCATTGGTGCGCCCCGGCTTGTCTGTACCTTGCTCATGGGTTGCGGGATTGTCCTGCCCGTAGGACTTGACCACCTTGAGATTAGGGAACTCTGCATCGCCGTCATTGCGCAGCACAACGCCCCGGCCGCCATCGGCGACAAGCACGCGGGTATTGTTGGAAAGTCGTTTCATCGGAAACCTCCGTAAGCGGGATAACGGTTCTGAACGCGAACGGTTCCCGCTGGCACCCTTATCCGCCTGGCATCTAAAAATGAGCCCTTAAGTATCGCTTTCGGAGCACAGGTCGGCTTGACCGCTCGTCACGCTGGTTTGAACATGCCCCTGAAGCCGGGTCTCAATCTTTTTCCATGTATCAATCTTTATGATGCCTAGCGACATGCACTTGGAGTGTCGGTAGTAGGATGTCCCCGGTGTAAATCTGACCGCGATGTAGCCGATCTCATCCTCGATTTCGCGATATTCAAAACGATCGACTTTCCACCAAGCGATAAACCCCCTTCATGGTGCGGGTACGAAGTGTGAGACCGCCTTCGGAGGGCCTGATATTGAGATGAGCAAATCGGCCCGCCTCAGGGTTTCTCATGTAAACCCCATAGTTCCTTCCATCGTCGAAGATAGAAGTCTCCTCGCCTTTCAAAGCGGTTGTGGCGTTTGTATCGGCTTTGATCGGCTGATGATGGCCTAAAAAGATCATTGCGATTGCCAGAATGATTCCCAATCTCATGCGCTGCATTTTGAAGTCTCCTTGCAGATAGCCACCGGCTTTTTCGTTTTAGTCAAGCTCGGGTATACCCTGTCAATCTGGTATAATGATCGATTGTGCCGGAAAGGCCTTGGCCAGTTCAAGCCTGGCGGCAAAGCCTGCCTCAAGATCGGTGCAATTGACGATACCAAGCCGAAATCCCCCGGGCGGCATCGGATGGTCGCTTGGCTCCTTGCGCTCGTGAAAGGTGATTTGCAGGCTCGTGACGTGGGGCATGGCCCGCACCCGGGCCTGATGCTTGGTCGAGGGATGGGTGAAGCCGTTGCCATGGCGGGCAAACAGCGGCACCGAAAACGCCTCCGCGCGCGCAGCGTCGTTGAACTTCCATTGGCCTTTCTCATAAAGGCGGACCAGCGCCTCGACCCAGCCTGGGCCATAGAGGTCGCACCACTGATCGGCAAAGCGTAAATGGGCTTCGATGATGCAGCCGCCAATCGATTCAAAATTGATCATGCCCGTATAGCCAGCCAGATGACCGGCAATCCAATCCGTAACATAGGCTTCAAGTGAAGGCAGGGCGCCGGCGGCATGAATGGTCCAGTGCTTGAACATGCCGTTGGTCCAGGTCGCGGCGGTGGCGTGGCGCACCCACGCGGCGCGGCCATTGGCCACGGCGCAGTCGGTCGAAACATGCGAGCCATTCAGCAGATCCATCCACATGTGGCCGGGCTGGTAGGCATGCTCGAATTCCTCCGCCGTGGCGATGACGCGGCTGCCGATGCCCATGCCCTTCATGTTCATCAGGGGCTTCGAGAAGACCGGAAAACGCGGCGGCATGACGCCATGCGGCCCGCTGATCAGGCCCTGGCTTTCGGCGATCTTCAGCTTGTCGTAGATCCAGCGGTGTTGCGGATACCAGTTCCAGCAATCGGGATCGTCCGTCGGAATCAGGACATCATCCGGACACGGAACATTCTCGAAGAACTGAAATCGCCACGGGTCGCGTTCGCAGACGGGCATCCCGGAAAACTAGCACAGACAGCCTGTCAGGGAATGGCAGGAGGGTAAATTTTATTTGATCGACCCTGCTGGCTGATTCTCCAAAAATGATCCAGAGCGATAAGAACTAGGCTTCCCCAACAAACCACAAACAAATGAATGCCTCCAGCGTCGCGCGGTTGCAATACATAGAGGCTGGCCAAAAACCCGAAAACGGAAAATGCCAAATAGAAACCCGACCGCACACGAGGAGAAAAGAAAAACGAAAAAAGCCTCACAATCGAGGCTGAGATCATGTGAAAAGCAGAATAGTTCATCAGAAGCAGCCAAAAGCCAGGGCCAAAAAATTCGTCCTCGCTTGGACCCTCCCTTAGCATTGAGCTAATCAAGATTCCGAACAACAACGCCGCGGCTGCTATGAGCAGATATCTCGCCGGGTTTGAGAGCCGTAGCCACATCGTTTAACGGCAACTCGCCATTGATATCCCTCACATCATCCGGGACAAAGGTAACTTTATTTGATCTCCCAGACAATATTCACATCGACCGACATCACCTGTTCGCCTCGAGCGATGGGGACGTCGGCGGATTTCTCGGCGCGGGCCATCATTTGACTATCGAGCGGGATGGGCGGCTGGATGCCGGAACTCTCGGACATCGACAGGATATCGCCCAACGCAACAGCAGCCGCGCCGGCGTAGACCTTGGCCTTGCGCGCGGCGTCGGCGACGGCGAGTTTGCGCGCCTCGTCTATAGCTGTCTCAGGTTTGGCAACCTGGAAGAGGACACCGTTGATCTGGTTTGACCCTGCGGATATCGCCTTGTCGAGAACGGCGCCAAGCCCGTCGAGCTTCCGCACCGCGACTGTCACATTGTTGGAGACATCGTAGCCCGCAAGGCGCGGCGGCTGGTTGCCGGTGTTGTAATCATAGCGGGGTTGCACGGTGAAATTCGAGGTTTGAATATCCTTCTCCTCGATCTCCGCCTCCCTGAGGGACGCCAGCACGGCCTGCATGGCCGCGGTATTGGCTTTCAGCGCGTCAGCCGCGGTGTCCCCCTGGCTCAAGACACCGATCATCACCACCGCCATATCGGGAGCGATGCGGACTTCGCCATGACCGGCCAGCGTCATCGTGCGCGGCGGCTTGATGTCTTGGGCCAGGGCAGGGGTGAAAAACAAGAAGGTCAGAAAGATCGCGGTTAGTATTTGTCTCAACATCTGATGGCTCCTGCTAACGAACGTCGGACGTGATACGCGGTGAATAGGGCAGGAATATGTTCCGTCACGAAGCCCATATACTCTAAAGCTCCCCCGCTCCCGTCATGCCAGCGACAGCTGGCATCCCGCTTTGCTTGAAACTTCACGAGCCTGTCAATCGAAGCGGGATTCCGGCTTTCGCCGGAATGACGGGCTTGGGCGAATGAAGCTAGCGGAACGGGGGTTCGTCGAAACTTCTGAGCTTGCGGGAGTGGAGCTGCGAGAGCTTGCCGCGCAAGGCTTCGATGGCGGCCAATCCGATCATCAGATGCTCGCCCACGGCGCGGTCGTAGAAGGCGTTGGCCGCGCCCGGCAATTTGATCTCGCCATGCAGCGGCTTGTCGGAGACGCACAGCAGAGTGCCATAGGGCACGCGCAGGCGGTACCCTTGCGCGGCGACGGTTCCCGACTCCATGTCGACGGCGATGGCGCGCGAGAGATTGATGCGCTTCCTCTCCTGCGACCAGCGCAGCTCCCAGTTGCGGTCATCGTTGGTGACGACGGTTCCGGTGCGAAGCCGCTGCTTCAAGGCCTCGCCACTCTCGCCGGTGACGGAAGCGGCCGCATCCTGCAAGGCAACCTGCACTTCGGCCAGCGCTGGAATCGGAATATCCGGCGGCACCAGGCTGTCGAGAATGCGGTCCTGCCGCAAGTAAGCATGCGCCAGCACGTAATCGCCGATGCGCTGCGATTGCCGGAGCCCGCCGCAATGGCCGATCATCAGCCAGCAGTGTGGCCGGAGCACGGCCAGATGATCGGTGATGTTCTTGGCGTTCGAGGGACCAACGCCGATATTGACGAGTGTTACGCCGCCATGGCCGTCATTCCGTGCAAGATGATAGGCGGGCATCTGGAAGCGATGCCACAGCGAAGCTTCGACGATCCGGTTCATATCCTCCGGCGTCATGCCGCGGGTCAGGGTGCCGCCGCCTGGCAGATGTAGCGCTGTATAAGGTCCCCCGCCGTTGATCTGCTCGATGCCGCGCATGATGAACTGGCCGACATAGCGATGGTAGTTGGTGAGCAGGATCCAGGGCTGGATGTTGCTCCAGTGCGTGCCGGTATAATGCTGCAGGCGTTTCAGCGAATAATCGACGCGCACCGCATCGAACAGCGCCAGGGGAAAGGCGTGGCCCGGCGTGTGATCCCACTGGCCGTCGGCGATTTCATCGCCCACGAGTGCGAGCTTCGGCACCGGAAAATGCAACGCCAGTTCAGCCGCCGTCGTGCCGTCGCCAGCGAGATCGTCGCCGCTTTGCAGCACATAGGGGTAGGGGATTTCCTGTTCGGAAGGCGCCACCTCGAGGCTCGCGCCATAGTCGCGCACGAGATGGGTGAGCTGCTCGATCAGATAGCGCCGGAAATGAGCGGGGTGGGCGATGGTGGTGACATAGGTGCCCGGCCCCTGAAACTTCGCATAGGCGCGCGCGATCGAAGGCTGGATGCCGTGCGATTCGTAATGAACCATGAGCTCGGGATAGCGGAACCCTTGCCGCTCGGCCGCCGTCGGCGGCTGGCGCGTCTCGAAAAACCGATCGAGGCACGCCTTGAGACTGGTGACGGCCGTATCGTGAAGCGCGACCAGCGCCTCGACGGCGGCTTCCGGCGAAGGGGATTTGTTCAGCATCGGTTGCGCTATAGCATGGCGCGAAAAATTGCTGTAGCCACTGCGGCCGCGTGGGGCCCGTAGCTCAATGGTTAGAGCTGACGGCTCATAACCGTCTGGTTCCAGGTTCGAGTCCTGGCGGGCCCACCAATACCTAACTAAAGGTCTCGTTTTTCAGTTGATTAACTGTGTTCTCGCCCGCACCTTG
>JBGTJO010000129.1:0-13802 GCA_041745135.1 Aestuariivirga sp.
AAGCCAAATTTTCGAGGGCAAGGTCGGCACCGTGCCGCTCGACGAAGAGGCCGCCATGGTGCGCGAAATCCGCGCGGCCATCGGCGAGCGCCGCTTGCAGCTCGATGCCAATGGCGCCTGGACCGTGCCCACGGCCCGCGAGGCGCTGCGCCGCTTCGAACCCTTCATCATCCACTGGTTCGAGGATCCCGTCGAAACCTACGAGGAGATGGCCGAGCTTCGCAACTTCACCCGCGCCTCTTTCTCCACCCACATCATCGATCTGCCCAAAGCCGCAGCGCTGCGCGCGCCCGATGCCATCGTCACCAACATCAACGAGCATGGCGGCATCCGCCGCACCGTCGATTTCATCCGCGCCTGCGAGCAGTTCGATGTGGGCTTCCGCTTCCACAGCGGCGAAACCGGCATAGCGAGCGCCGCTTACCTGCAGGTCTCCGCCGCCATGGAGCATGTGCGCGAGGCCAGCCAGACCCTGTTCCGCTGGTACGCCGATGATGTGATCGCGGAAGGAACCTTCGTACCGAAACAGGGCCGCGTGAAAGTGCCGGAAGGCCCAGGGCTTGGCGTAACACTCGATCCCAAGGCGCTGAAGCGCTGCCATGAGCGGTTTTTATCCGAAGGAACCTTCCCGGCTGGCGGATCGGGCCACCATGTGTATGGCGGTCATTTCCGCAAGCGTTAAGTGCCACGCTTTGGGGAACTCAAAAAACGCCAGCGAGTTGATTGTCATATCTTTGGAGACCGATCATGGCAGGCAAGAAAACCCATGAGCAGCAGCTTCGCACCTTCGAGCGCAAGTCCGATGTTCCCGGCCATCGGCAGGAGCGAGTGGCGGAACAGAATGACGCGGCGCAGCTTCCCGACCGGGAAGCCCGGCAGAGCGAGTTTCCCGTAAGCCGCGGCGGCCTGAACCAGGAAAGCGACCACCACAAGCACAACAACCCGGGCCAGGCGGGCCACAAGCCGCAGCGCCACAGCCCCGCCGAGGAAAAACATTAGGAGGACCATAATGGCCAATGCCAGCAAGAAAGCATTTCGGAGTTGGAGCCCAAGGCAAGGGAACCGGCACGGGAGCCATGACGGAGATTTCCAAGGACAAGATCGAGGAGAACATGGTCCTCTCCAACCGCGATAAGGCCATGCACCCCGAAGAGCGGGGATTGGACAGCAAGCAGGTCCAATCCGAACAGCGCCAGGACGACGCCGTTAGCGACGCCGATGACGAAATATAGGGTGTCATCAAAATATTCCTTGATATAGGTTTTTAGTTGTGAGATGGTCTCCTCGTCCACTCCCGAAGGGGTTCTGTTCGCGACGGTGACCAAGAATGGAGTGGACCAAGCGCCTGCGGGTGGAGCGAGACGTACGTTTCATCCCCGGGAGGCTCCGGCAAGACCCGGGGACATTACGACCCCCGCGCTGAACAAGCAGTAGGCTTACCCCAAGGGTTAAGGGCATGCGGAAGGTCTCCTTTGAGAGGGTTCCAAAGCTCCCAAGGCCGAAGAGCGAACCGGAGCCAAAAGTCGCTTGGCGTGGGCGCGGGTCAGCGCCTCAGCCGGAAGACACGACCGGCATTTCTGCGCAGGACTTCGCGTCCACGCAACCCTTCTTAATAGAAGGGGACGAAAACTTCCTCCCGAGGTCGCCGGCATAACCGGCACCATCAACGGCGAAGCTATGGCTCACACACACTCCCAACATGTGTCATCCCCGGACTTGTTCCGGGGACCCATCGCAAACCAAGTTCAGATATCTCAACTTCGGCACGATGGGTCGCCGGAATAAATCCGGCGATGACAGTTCAGGGAGAGATATGAATCGCCACTCACAACATCGACGGCAGCACGCGGTCGGGCGGTTTGTGGCCATCGACCCAGGTTTTGATGTTGATGATGACCTTCTCCCCCATGTCGATGCGGCCCTCCATGGTGGCCGAGCCCATATGCGGCAGGAGCACGGCCTTCTTGGCCTTGAGCAGGCGCGGATTGACGGCGGGCTCGTGCTCGAACACATCGAGCCCGGCACCGCCAAGCTCGCCCGCCTCCAGCATGCGCGCCAGCGCATTCTCGTCGATCACTTCGCCCCGCGCCGTGTTGACGATGATCGCCTCGCGCTTCATGAGTTTGAGCCGCCTCGCCGACAGCAGATGAAAGGTCGCGGGCGTATGCGGGCAGTTCACCGAAACGATATCCATGCGGGCCAGCATCTGATCGAGACTCTCCCAATAGGTGGCCTCAAGCTCCTCCTCGATCTTGGCGTGAACGGGCTTCCGGTTATGATAGTGGATCTGCAAGCCGAACGCCTTGGCGCGCCTTGCGACCGCGGTGCCGATCCGCCCCTTGCCGATGATGCCAAGACGCTTTCCCCAGATGCGGCTCCCCAGCATCCAGGTGGGCGACCAGCCCTGCCAGCTATTGTCGAGCCCAATTACCTTGGCCCCTTCGATCAGCCGCCGCGACACCGCCATGATCAGCGCCATGGTCATGTCGGCGGTATCCTCGGTCAGAACGCCCGGCGTATTGGTGACGGTGATGCCCCGCGCCACCGCGGTCTCCACATCGATGTTGTCGACACCCGTGCCGAAATTGGCGATGAGCTTCAGCTGCTCGCCCGCCTGCATGAGGATCGCCTTGTCGATCCTGTCCGTGACGGTTGGCACCAGGACTTCCGCCTGCTTCACGGCCTCCACCAGTTGCCCCTTGCCCATGGGCTCGTCGGAGGCGCTGAGGCGGGTGTTGAACAACTCCATCATCCGCGTCTCAACCGCATCCGGCAGCTTCCGCGTGACGATGACGATGGGCCTGCGCTTGCTCATTCCGGGTCCCTGATTCCGATAACCGCTGTTGACGCAATGTTAACCCGGCAAAGACAATCGTGCCATCCATCGTTGCACGGGCGGTCCAGTCGTGTAAACTGCGTCGCACGGGGCGAGTCGCGTGCAAGGGGAATAAACGCGAAATCATGGCCAGCAATCGGGCGAAGAACCGTCGCATAGGATCAATTTTTCTAGCGCTCGCATGCGCTTCGGTTGCGGTTGCGACCGGCTGGTCCCTGTTCGGCAAGCGCGTCGAATCCCAGGCCAACACCGCCACCGCCGCAGTTGGCGAAACCATCCAGCGCCAGAGAATTACCGGCGCCACGGGCCTTCCCATCCCACGCTTCGTGTCGCTCAAGGCCGAGAAGGTTAATGTGAGGCGGGGCCCCTCCAGCGATCACGCGGTCGCCTGGGTCTTTCAGCGCAAGGGCATGCCGGTTGAAATCGTGGCCGAATTCGAAAACTGGCGGCGCGTCCGCGACAGCGATGGCGAAGAAGGCTGGATCCTCCAGAACATGCTCACGGGCAAACGCACCGCCGTCGTGGCGCCCTGGCGGCGGGGCCAGGCCATGCCGCTCTACAGCAAAGCCTCCGGCGACAGCCCTCTCATCGCCAAGGTGAGTGCCGGCGTGGTGAGCGAAGTCTCCTCCTGCACCGGCGAATGGTGCGCGATCAACGCCGGAGGTTACGGCGGCTGGATCGAGCAGGCCATGCTCTGGGGCGTCTATCCGGGTGAGCCTGTCGACTGAGCTTAGAGATAAAGCCTGAACCCTTCGTGGCTGGCTCTAAATCCAAGCGAATCGTAGAAACGATGTGACTCGTGGCGCGATTTATTCATGAACAGCTGAACGAGGCCGCAATTTCGTTCGATACATCGCGCGATAGCCCAACGCAAGAATGCGGTTCCATATCCTGAATTTCGCAAGGACCGCGCGATTCTTACGGATTCAATCTGGCCCCGCCACATACCTTGACGGGAGAGTCCGGGAATAAATGTTATCTGCAGACATCCCACGACCTCGTTTTCCAGTAGGGCAACGGCCAGAATTTGATTCTCGTCCTCTGCAATGGCTGTAAAGGCCGCGCCGTGCGCAGAGGTAAGTCCGCCTTCATGGAGTTCGCCCAAGTCATCGTCCATCAGAAGCGTGAGTATCGCGGGGACATCTTCACGCGCCGCCGCTCGCACTGAAAGCTCTCCGCTCAATGCGCCTCCTCCCAGTTGCGGGCAGCGCGGGCATCGACATGCAGCGGCACGGTGAGCTTCACCGCAGGTTCCGGCGCCTTCTCCATCACATGCTTGACCAAGGCCATGGTGCGTTCGGCTTCCTCATCGACCACTTCGAAAATCAATTCATCGTGGACCTGCAGCAGCATCCGCGCTGAAAGCTTGGCTTCCGCCAGCGCTTCATGCATGCGCGCCATGGCGCGGCGAATGATGTCGGCGGCAGCGCCCTGAATAGGCGCGTTGATGGCGGCGCGTTCAATATTGGCGCGCTCGGAGGCATTGGGTGAATTGATGCGCGGGAAGTGGCAGCGGCGGCCGAAGATCGTCTCCACATAACCCTGCGCCCGCGCCGCCTTCTTGGTTGCCTCCATATAGTCCCGGATGCCGGGGAAACGGGCGAAATAAGTCTTGATATATTCGCCCGCTTCCTCCCGCCCGATCGACAATTGGTTGGCGAGACCGAAGGCCGAGATGCCGTAGACGATGCCGAAATTGATGGCCTTGGCTCTCCGCCGCACGGAAGGGTCCATGCCCTTGACGGGCACGCCGAACATCTCGCTCGCCGTCGTTGCATGAATGTCGAGGCCGTCGGCAAAGGCCTTCTTCAATTGCGGAATGTCGGCCACATGAGCCAACACACGCAACTCAATTTGCGTGTAGTCCGCGCTGACCAGCTTCGATCCAGGGGGCGCGATGAAGGCAGCCCTGATTTTTCGGCCCTCTTCGGTGCGGATCGGAATATTCTGCAGATTGGGTTCAGTCGATGCGAGGCGCCCCGTCGAGGTGGCGGCCATGGAATAGCAGGTATGAACGCGGCCCGACTGCGCCTTGATATATCCCGGCAGCGCATCCGTATAATTCGAGCGGAGCTTGGCCAGCTGCCGCCAATCAAGCACGCGCCGCGCGAGGTCAACGCCCCGCGATGCGAGTTCCTCAAGCATATCCGAATCGGTGCTCCATGCACCCGTTGCCGTCTTGCGTCCGCCGGGATAGCCCATGCGGCCAAACAGGATATCGCCCAATTGCTTCGGGCTGCCGATATTGAAATTTTCGCCGGCCAACCCGTAAATCTCCGCTTCAAGCAGGGCAGCGGCCGTGGCGAATTCGTTGGAGAGCTTGTTCAGCACCTGCGGGTCGACGAGAATGCCCTCCGCTTCCATTCTCGCAAGCACCGGCACCAGTGGCCGTTCCAAGGTCTCGTAAACGCTGAGCTTGCCCTTCTGCATCAAACGCGGCTTGAGAAGCTTCCACAGCCTGAGCGTCACATCGGTCTTCTCGGCCGCGTAATGGATAGCGCGGTCGAGCGCCACGCGATCAAACGTTATGGAGGAGCGGCCCGAACCCGACACATCCTTCACGGCAAGCGGTTTATGGTTGAGATGGCGCTCCGACAACTGCTGGAGTGCATGGCCGGTGTCGCCCGACTCGAGCACATAGGAGATGAGCATGGTATCGTCGATAGGCCGGACATCGATGCCGTGCCGTGTCAGCACCTCGACGCTTCCTTTGAAATCGTGCCCGACCTTGAGGATGGAGGAATCCTCAAGCGGCACCCTGAGCTTGGCTAAAGCATCGTCGCGCCCGATCTGCCCCGCAACGGGCTCGCCGCCGAAAAGGCCGCTGCCTTCACCTCGATGTGCCAGCGGAATGTAACAGGCCCTGCCCGGTGCTGTCGCCAGCGAGATGCCCACGAGATTCGACTGCATCGCATCGGCGCCATCGGTCTCGACGCCAATGGCGATATAGCCCTCCTCGTAAGCTGTCGCGACCCATCGATCGAGTCGGTCGAGAGAAAGAACCGTCTCATAGTCCCCATGAGCGAACGGAACAGCGAGGAGAGCAACGGAAGCACCTGCCCCTTTTTCGTCATCCCGGCGGAAGCCGGGACCCACCGTGCCGCTGGACGGTGCCCTATCCTTAGCTGTTCCGTCAGGTTGGGAAGTTGATCCCGGCTTTCGCCGGGATGACGGATCTTCGCCTTCGGGAGGCCAGAATTTGATTTCAACCGGAATGGGTTCGATAGCCGAAATATCTGCTTTCAACTCAGCCGCCACACGCCTCGTCATCGCCGTGAATTCCAGGGTGAGCAGGAAGCCGATGAGCTGGGAGACCTTGGGCTGGTCGACGGCGAAGCCGCCGACATCGTGTTCGACCTGCACGTCCGCGTCGAGCGTTACGAGTCTCTTGGAAATGCGCGCCTGTTCGGCGAATTTGATGAGGCTCTCACGGCATTTTTGCTGCTTGATTTCGCCTGCCCGGGCCAAAAGAGTTTCAAGATCGCCATATTCGGTGATGAGCTTGGCGCCCGTCTTGACGCCGCTGCCGGGAACGCCCGGAATATTGTCGATCGAGTCGCCCGCCAGCGCCTGCACGTCGATCACTTTTTCCGGCTTCACGCCGAACTTCTCCAGCACTTCCGCTTCGCCGATCTCCTTGTCCTTCATCGTATCGTAGAGGGTGACGCCGGGGCGGATCAGCTGCATCAAATCCTTATCCGAGGAGACGATGCGGCAGGTGGCGCCGGCTTCCGCCGCCTGACGGGCGTAGGTCGCAATGAGATCGTCAGCCTCGTAATTGTCCTGCTCGATACAGGAGACATTGAAGGCCCGCGTTGCCTGCCGGATCAGGCCGAACTGGGGTAGTAAATCCGCCGGCGGCTCCGCGCGATGCAGTTTGTAATCCGGGTAAAACTCGGTGCGAAAGGTTTTCGCCGACTTGTCGAATATGACTGCGAGATGAGTGGGCTTCTGGCCGGCATCCATTTCCCGGAGGAGCTTCCACAGCATGTTGCAGAAGCCCTGCACCGCGCCGATGGGGAGGCCATCGGATTTCCGCGTGAGCGGCGGGAGCGCGTGATAGGCACGGAAGATGTAGCCGGAACCGTCGATCAGATAGACATGATCACCGGGCTTGAGGGCTTGCGATTTCGACATCGGCGGCACTATGCCATCCGTGGCCTGGCGATGCCAGCCTTGCCCAGTGCGGCCTGCGGAACAGAAACGACGCCCGGCTGTCGCGCACGATCCAGAACAGGAACAGGGGGCCGATCACGCCCGCCGCCGTAACAAGCAGCGAGACAAGTCCCAGATCGGCGACCAGGCCGGTCTTCAGCAGAACGGTTCGCGCCGCTGCCATGAACAGAAAGAAGGCGAGGTAGATCACGATCGAGTTCTCGCCGCAGTAACGGATGGGCGCCGCAAACCTGGTCTTTGACAACAGGACTGCGAGGCTCACCACCGCCGCCGCGCCCACGAATCCGAGGAGCAGGCTTAACACCGGGAGCGTCACCCAGCCGCCGCCAACCAGGGTATCGTTCGCAAGAGCCCAGAGCACGAGGCCCGCGACCGTCACCAGCACGGTTGTGCGCTCGACGGCCGCCGCGAAGCCAAAGACATGGGTTGAAAGCCAATAGCCGGCGAAGAAATAAACAAAGCGCGACGCGAATTCGTCAGCCAACAGAAACCCCGTTTCGATATGCGCCATTTCGAGGACAGCGGCGGCGGCGAAGACGAGAATCGGCGGCACATTGCGCAAGGCTTTCACGGTGAAGAAGAAAATGGCCAGCACGTAGATGAACCACAAGGTGCCGAAGGGTTCGACGAATCCCAGGGCATAGGCGTGTAGCGCGCCCGCAAAACCCTCGTTCTGGTAAATGCCATAGCTCTTGAAGGCGAACTGGATCGTCATCCACAAAAGATAGAAATAGAGGAAATGCAAAACCTTGGTGTCGAGATAGCTGCGCCACGGCCGCGCGATGCGGGAGCTAAGAAACAGGCCGGAGATCAGGAAGAAGTCTGGCATGCGGAACGGCCGTGCCCATTCGATAAAGCCATTGAGCCAGGAAACCTCGCCCGCCGCCTTTTCGACCCCAAGCGTCGAATGCATCATGACCACCAGAATGATGCAGATGCCTTTGGCATAATCCACCCACTCGATGCGGGCGGCGGGATTGGCGGGCTCCGGCATGGTTAACTCCTCGCCGTCCCGTCGTGGGACGTCTGCCGGTCAACCTGCAATTCGCTAGCCATTGCCTCCCTCGCCGCCCATGATTATAGGGAGAGCGACTGCACCCGTAGCTCAGCTGGATAGAGTGCTGCCCTCCGAAGGCAGAGGTCACAGGTTCGAATCCTGTCGGGTGCGCCAATCCAGCAGCAGGGAGTTATCTAAGAGCGCCGAACCCTACGTTTCGGGCCATACGGGCTGGATGGATTAACGTCGAGGTCGACATCCTGGACACAGCCCTGCGGCTGGGCATGGCTGGAACCGACACGCCATGGTCCATCCCGCAGGCGCGCGTCGCTGACCTTTGATAACCAGAGACAGCGCCACTCGCCTCCGGGCGGCAAGCCCGACCTGCTGTCGCCGCCTACTTGATAAGTCAGCGCCTTTTCTTGGCCCTCGGAATGGCCGAGAATGATGGGACAGAGTTCGCGGCGGTAACCACCGTACTCGCAGAAGATTTGCTTCTTCTTGCGCATGGCTTGTTCGAACGATTTGTAGGTAGTGCTTGGCAGGCCGACCTCTGCATACTGAATTTAAACTGGTGCTGTTTCCCTTTCCGGTTTCCTCGCCGTGATGCGCAGGCGTTTGACGCGGCGCGGATCGGATTCCATGACTTCGAATTCAAGGCCGCTGCTATGACGGATGATTTCGCCGCGGGCGGGGACGCGGCCGGCCATCTTGAAGACGAGGCCCGCGAGCGTGTCGGCGGATTCCTCATCCTCGTCCGGCAGGAGGTCGACGCCGAGCAATTCCTCGACGCGCGCGATATCGACGCGGCCATCGGCCACGTAAACGCCCTCGCCCGCGGGCTTGATCAGACTTTCGTCGTCGGTGTCGTGTTCGTCCGAAATATCGCCGACGATTTCCTCCATGAGGTCTTCGATGGAGATCAAGCCGTCGGTGCCGCCATATTCGTCGATGACGATGGCGAGATGGATGTGGCTTGCTTGCATCTTCACGAGAAGATCGGGGGCGGGCATCGAAGGTGGCACGAAAAGAACTTCGCGGTGCAGACCGGATTGCCGGACCGTTCCGGAAAGTTCAGCAGCGGGAATGGAAAGGCCGGAACTGCCGGATTTGGTATTCTTGCGCTTGCCTCCTTTGGCCATCAGCCAGGCCATGAAATCCTTGACGTGCACCATGCCGGTGATTTCATCGAGGGAGTCGCGATAGACCGGCAGGCGTGAATGGCCGGCCTCGATGAAACGCTGCATGAGCTCGCGCATGGTGGCGCGGTCTTCGATCGCCACAATATCGACGCGGGGCACCATGGCGTCGTCCACTCTGAGATCGGAGAATTCGATGATGTTGAGCATCATCGATTTGGCTTCCTGGCCGAAGGCTTCATCGGGATTTTGCGCAGCGTGAATTTTGATGGCGCCTTCGAGGCTTTCGCGCAGGCCTTTGTCCGAGTTGCCGGCAAGGCGGGCCTTCAGCAGGCGCCAGAAATTGTTTCTGCGCGGAGAGGGCGCCTCGGGAGATTTGCCGTTACTGTCGCTCATAGGGATCGGGATACCCAAGTCCTTTCACGATCTGCGTCTCCAGATTTTGCATCGCGGCGGCTTCCTTGTCCGTTTCATGGTCATAGCCCAGAAGATGGAGGAGCCCGTGCACGATAAGATGCGTGGCATGGTGCGGCAATGTCTTGCCCTGCTCGGCGGCTTCGCGAGAAACAACGCCGGAGGCCAGCACGATGTCGCCCAAGGGCCGCGGCTCTCCTTCCGGCGGTTTCACGTTTTTGGCCGGAAATGACAGGACATTGGTGGCGTGGGGCTTCCCCCGCCACGTGCCGTTCAGGGTCGCAACTGTCGCGTCATCTGTGAAGAGAAACGCCGTCTCGAGATGTTGGTCAGCGGCGTCGACTCTCGCGGCGGCTGCATCCGCGGCCTTGTGCGTCAACTCCTCGAGGGTCGGGATCTGGTCCCAGCCGGAATCCTCAACGGCGATGGAGACGATCATTTCTTGGGTTTGGCCAATTTCTTGTCATAGGCGGCGACGATGCGGCCGACGAGGGGATGGCGCACGATGTCGGCATTGGTGAAGGCGGTGACGGCAACGCCCTCGACACCTTTCAAGGTCGAGACCGCATCCGCCAAACCTGAGGTGATGCCGTGGGGCAGATCGACCTGGCTTGGGTCGCCCGTCACCACCATGCGGCTGCCTTCGCCAAGCCGCGTCAAAAACATCTTCATCTGCTGTGGGGTGGTGTTCTGCGCTTCATCGAGAATGACGAAGGCGGAAGACAGCGTGCGCCCGCGCATGAAGGCAAGGGGTGCGATCTCGATCTGGTTTTCGGCCAAACCTTTGGCGACGAGGCTTGCTGGCATCACATCGTAGAGCGCGTCATAGAGAGGACGGAGATAGGGATCGACCTTTTCTTTCATATCGCCCGGAAGAAAGCCTAAGCGTTCGCCGGCTTCGACGGCGGGCCGCGAGAGTACAAGCCGGTCCACATCGCCGTTCATCAGCGCTTCCGCAGCGCAGGCGACCGCCAGATAGGTTTTACCAGTACCCGCGGGGCCGATGCCAAGCACCAGTTCATTGCGCCGGATCGCCTCCACATAGCGTCCCTGCATGGGCGTGCGCGGGGTGACCAGCTTGCGCCTTGTGCGAACGCTGCCGCCCGTCTCTGGCACATCGGCACTCTCGCGCATGCGGATTGTTCCTTCGATCTCGCCCCTGGTAATTTCAGCGCCGCGCCTCGCGCGTTCATAGAGGGAGTTGAGTAGCTCGCGGGTGGCGATACGCGCTTGCGCCTCGCCTCTTACCGCAAGGCGGTTGCCGCGGGGCGTGATATCGACGTTAAGCTTATGCTCAATGAGCGCCAAGTGCTCATCATGCTCACCGCACACCATGGAGAGCGAACGGTTGTCATCGAATGCAAGGGTGAGAATATCTGTTTCATCAAGCGGAGCGCCCTGTTTGGCGCTGGCCAGCCGGGCCCCAGTGACAGGTGGATTCAACGGGACGTTTCTCCAGAATCAGTCATGCCGCTTCCCTATAATGACCCGCCAGGCTGTTCGTTCCAAGGCCTGTTATATGGGTATGGATAATCTGCCCGATAAGGGAGGGCCCACCATCGAGATGGACGGGCTGGAGGTAGGGCGAACGGCCCAGAAGCTGGCCCGGGTCGCGGCCCGGCTTTTCCACCAACACCGGCAGGGTGCGGTTAAGGCAAGCCCTGTTAAAGGCCGTCTGCTGGGCGTGGATGAGGGCCTGCAGTTCGTGCAGCCGTGCTAGCTTTATGTCTTCCGCCACCTGGAGCCGTTCGGCGGCGGGGGTGCCGGGGCGCGGTGAATATTTGAAGGAGAAGGCAGCGGCGTAGCGGACTTCGCGGACGATCGCCAAGGTGTGGCGGAAATCTTCCTCCGTTTCGCCGGGAAAGCCCACGATGAAATCGCCCGACATGGCGATGTCGGGGCGAGCCTTGCGGATACGCTCGACAAGGCGGAGATACTGGTTGGCATCATGCCCCCGGTTCATGGCCTTGAGGACCCAGTCGCTGCCTGCCTGCACCGGCAGATGCAAGTAAGGCATGAGCTTGGGATTTTCGCCGTGGGCGGCAATGAGATCATCGTCCATGTCGCGGGGATGGCTGGTCATGTAGCGCAACCGCTCGATGCCATCGATGGATGACAGCCTCGCGACAAGGCCTGCGAGCGATATGGAGTGACCAGTGGAATCGAGACCGTGATAGGCGTTGACGTTCTGGCCGAGCAGCGTGAGTTCGCGGACACCTGACTCCGCAAGGCGGCGGGCTTCCGCCTCGATCTGGATCACCGGACGGGAAAACTCCGAGCCCCTCGTATAGGGCACCACGCAGAAGGTGCAGAACTTGTCGCAGCCCTCCTGCACGGTCAAGAAAGCGGTGACGCCTTTGGCCGCGCTCCGGCTCGCCAGGCTTTCGAATTTGTCTTCCGCGGGAAACTCGGCTTCGATCACGGCGCGGCCCAGCGCCTCATGGCGGGCCAGAAGCTGCGGCAGGCGATGATAGGCTTGCGGCCCGAACACGAGATCGACCGCGGGCTCGCGCCTGACGATCTCCTCGCCCTCCGCCTGCGCGACGCAACCCGCGACCGCGATCAGCATCTCCTTGCCGTCCGCCTGACGGTTGCGCTTCATACGCCTGAGCTTGCCCAGTTCCGAGTAAACCTTCTCGGCCGCCTTCTCACGGATATGGCAGGTGTTGAAGATGACGAGATCGGCATCCTTCAGTTCCGCTGTCTCGCCATAGCCCAAGGGCTCGAGCACATCGCGCATGCGCTCGCTGTCATAGACATTCATCTGGCAGCCATAGGTCTTGATGAAAACTTTTTTGGTGGCGGGTACCATGGGGCGGGGTCTAGCCCATTTCTCCCGCATGGTGAAGCGCCTGGGCGAGGCCCCGGCGCACCAGCTCTTCTGCATGGCGGGCCAGCGCCTTGCGATTCATTTCCGTCCCGAGCGTCAAGGGCTCATGGCAGATGACAGTCACATCCAGGGGGCCTGCCATAAGCGCCTCCCACAGATGCGGCGGCAAGTCCATGGCGCCATACCAGGTGTAGGAAGGCCTGAGCCTGCGGTTCATAGGGAGATTGCGGTGGCCGGCATAGGCGATGGTGACGGGCTGTACGAGAACACCGGGAAATTCCGCAGCGCCAAAGAAGGCGCTTTTGAAGGGCAGCACGCGCTGGCCGTCGCTGGACGTTCCTTCCGGAAACAGCACCAGCGTATGGCCGCCTTTCAAGCGCTCCTGCATTTCATCGCGGGAATTGCCGGTGGCATGCCGCCGCTCGCGATGCACGAAAACCGTGCGCTGCAATCTCGCCAGCGAGCCGAAGAAGGGCCAGTCATTAACCTCGCGCTTGGCGATGAAGGACAGGGGTGTCACCGCGCTCAACACCGGGATATCAAGCCAGCTTGAATGATTGCTGGCGATCAACGCTGGCCCACGACTGACGGGATTGCCCACGATCTTCAGTTGGACGCCCAGAATGCGCAGCACCAGCCGGTGGTAATACATGGGGAACGACCTCGCCATGGCAGGCCAGAACCACACGAAAAGCTGCTGCACCGGCATGAGCGGAAGCGTCACCAGCGAGAATGCGATGGCGGTCGCCGCCGCGCGTAGACGGCTCATGGGGCGAGAGTCTTCCGCATGACGACGGCGTCTTCGCCTGTTTTTTCATAATAACCGCGCCGCGTCCCGGCTTCGATAAATCCGCAAGAGGCGTAGAGGGCGCGGGCGGCTGCGTTGGACACCGCAACCTCGATGAAGCATGATTGGATGTTGTTAAAGCAGCTGGTAAACTGATGATCGATCAGTGCACGGGCCACGCCGCGCCGTTGCGCCAAAGGATGCGTCCCAATCGTGATGATTTCAGCTTCATCGGCGGCGGCGCGCGTCACGATAAAGCCGACGGGCTCGCCTGCATGGAGTGCCAGAGCTGCCGCAGCACCGGGCATCGCCAGCAGTTGGGTGAAATCTTCGACGCACCAGCCCGTGTTGAAGCATTTGGCATGGAGGCGCGCGAAAATTTCCGCTTCGGGAGTTCCCGCGGCCCGAATGGCCGTGGCCTTTTGCGGCTTGGCGTCGGGTGCCCGGAGATACAGGGGAACGGGCATCGCGCCCGTGTCCGGAAGTTCGAGGCCGCGGCGCCCGAAGTTCGCGGCATCCGGCAGATCACCGGCGCGGCCGCGCGTGATATCCGAGCGCGTGCTTGCGCCGATCAGGGTATCGGCAGCCGTGCCCAACACCTGCACGGGGTCTGATGGTAAGAG
>JBGTJO010000130.1:0-25203 GCA_041745135.1 Aestuariivirga sp.
CGCAAGGCTTACGATCCCGCCGTTATCAACAAAGGTGCCAGGATAGCGCTCAGCGACGAAGCAGAGGCAGCCCGGCGCAGGACCCTTTAACGGGCGGCCGTCGCCAACCTCACTGCGGCATAGCCAAGCAATGTGCCGGCGATTGCCTCCAGCCAGCGGCGGCGAAGATCGGAGAATGAACCGGCGCGCGCGGTTTTTGCGGCGAGGAAAATGACCAGCGTATATCCCAGGCCGCAGAGGGCGATGAACAGCGCCGACAGCATGGCCGCCTGCAACGGGATGTTGGCCTGTGGATCCATGAACGGCGGCAGGATCGCGAAGAACACCAGCAATCCCTTGGGGTTCAGAAAGGCCGTGAGGAAACCTTGCGCGAGCAAGTTCGATCCCGAGATATTTTGCTTGGCTTCGGTTCTGGTTTGGGTGGCGGAATAGAGCATCCGGGCAGCCAGCCAGGCAAGATAGGCAACGCCTGCCCAACGCATGAGTTCGAAGAGCCAGGGCGTTGCGGCGACCACCGCGGTGACGCCAAGCGTCGCCAACACGCCATGGGCGACATAGCCTAGCAGGATGCCGGCATTGGAGCGCAACGCGGCTGCTTTGCCGCGGGAAAGCGCTTGCGCCACCACCAGCAGGATATCGGGCCCGGGCGTGAACACGAGCGGCACGATCGTCAAGGCGAACAGCAGAAGCGTTTCAATGGCCATCAGAACTCGATCCCCGCCTGGGCCTTAACCCCGGAACGGAAGGGATGCTTCACGAGCTCCATCTCGGTGACGAGGTCGGCCAGCTCGATCAGCTCTTCTTTGGCATTGCGGCCGGTGACGACCACGTGTTTGTCTTGGGGCTTGTTCTTCAAAACTTCGAGCACCTCGCCGAGCGGGAGATAATCGTAGCGCAACACAATGTTGAGCTCATCGAGCATCACCAGTTTGTATTCCGGATCGGCGATCAGTTTCTTGGCCTCCTCCCAGCCGGCGCGGGCGTGGGCGACATCGCGCTCACGGTCCTGCGTCTCCCAGGTGAAGCCTTCGCCCATGGCCTTGATGGTGACGAGATCGGGAAATTTTTCGAGGATTGTGCGCTCGCCCGTGCCCCAGGCGCCCTTGACGAACTGGATAACGCCCGCTTTCATGCCGTGGCCGATGGCGCGGAACACCATGCCGAAGGCTGCCGTCGATTTGCCCTTGCCCTTGCCGGTGTGGACGATGAGCAAACCCTTCTCGATGGTCTTGTTCGCCATGATCTTGTCGCGGGCGGCTTTCTTCTTCGCCATCTTCTCGTGGTGGCGGACATTGTCATGGCCCTGATCGGTCATTGCGAAAGCTCCTTGAGAAGGTCATAGGCCGAATTGAGCCGCGGCGTCCAAAGTCCCCGCGTTGCGGCCTCCTCGAAGCGCTCGGCGATTTCCTTGAGCGCCGCAGGGTTATTCAGCGCGATGAAGCCTCGCGTTGCATCATCGGCGAGAAAGGCATCGTAAGCCAGGTCGAAATGATGCGTCTTGACCGCGCCGGTCGTGGCGGCGAAGGCAAACATATAATCCACAGTGGCGGCGATTTCGAAGGCGCCTTTATAACCATGGCGCTTGACGCCCGTGATCCATTTCGGATTGACGACGCGCGAGCGCATGACGCGGCCTACCTCTTCTTCCAGCGTGCGGATCACCGGACGCTCCGGCCGCGAATGGTCGTTGTGATAAACGCGGGGACTTTTCCCGGATGCCTGCTCCACCGCGGCGCTCATGCCGCCTTCGAACTGGTAATAATCGTCCGAGTCCAGAAGATCGTGCTCGCGGTTATCCTGGTTGTGGATCACCGCCTCGATGCGGGAAAGCCGCGCGGTGAAGGCGCGCTCGTCGTTGACGCCCTGGGCTTTCGCGCCATAGGCATAGGCGCCCCAGGTGACATAGGCCGCCGAAAGATCGGCCCTGCTGTTCCAAATCTTTCCGTCGATCAAGGCTTGCAAACCCGCGCCATAGGCGCCGGGCTTCGCGCCAAAAATGCGGTGGCCGGCGATATGATTTGCTTCCGTGAGCGAGAGTCCGGCGGCAGTAAGAGCATGAGCCTCAGCCTTCATGCGGGCGGCGATGGGATTATCCGCTTCGTCCTCGTCAAGAGCTCCCACGGCGCGCATCGCCTTGTCGAGAAGTTCGATCTGGGCGGGGAAGGCATCGCGGAAGAAACCGGAGATGCGCAAAGTGACATCAACGCGCGGCCGGCCGAGCTTCGCCAGGGGCGCGATCTCATAACCCGTAACGCGCCAGCTTGACGGCTCCCAGACCGGTTTGACGCCGATCAAGGCGAGGGCCTGGGCGATATCATCACCGCCGGTCCGCATGTTGGATGTGCCCCAGGCGGAAAGTCCAATCGCCTTGGGATATTGGCCGAAATCCTGAAAGTGGCGAGTGAGCAAGTCTTCGGCGGATTTCCGGCCAAGGGTCCAGGCTGTTGGCGTCGGCACGGTGCGGTTGTCGAGGGAATAGAAATTGCGCCCCGTGGGAAGCACGTCAAGCCGCCCGCGCGTCGGCGCGCCGGATGGGCCAGGGGCGACGAAGCGGCCAGAGAGGCCCTTCAGCAAGGACGAAATCTCGTTTGGCCCGCAGGCGCGAAGGGCGGGAAGGATCGTGTTTTCAACTGTCTCCAACACAAGCGCCGCCCCCTTTTCGTCATCCCGGCGAAAGCCGGGACCCATTTTACCGCGTGAAAATTCTCTCAGAGAGTCTTCACGTTGATCCGTGGGTCCCGGCTTTCGCCGGGATGACGAAAGGAGGGAAGCGGCGAACAGTTCCAGCCGCTCCACGGTGTCGCCATTGCTGCGCCAGGGATCGCTGGTAAGGTTTTGAAATTCATCCGGCCTTGGCCCCGTCCAAGGCTCGGACATGGCACAAGTGAGCGGATCGAAATCGCCGAAGCCGAAATCCTTGGCGAGGGCGCGGATGAGCGATTGATCGCCGCCTTCGCCGAGGCCCCGCGGCACGCGGGCGAGCGCCACCAGCAAATCGGTTTCGAGCCGGCCCTCGGGCGAGGAACCGAGGATATGCAGGCCATCGCGGATTTGCGCTTCCTTCAAATCACAGAGAAACGCGTCGAGCTTCTGCAAGTCGCCATCCTCATCGCCGGTGAAGCCGGCATCGAGATCGAGCTTGTTGCTGCGGGTGAGGTCGAGAATGTTTTTCTTCAGCGCGGCCAGCCTGCGCCGGTCGAGCCCGGAGGCGAGATAATATTCATCGACCAGGGCTTCGAGGTCCTTGAGAGGGCCGTAGGTCTCAGCGCGGGTAAGCGGCGGCGTCAGGTGGTCGATGATCACAGCGCCGGTGCGGCGCTTGGCTTGCGTGCCTTCGCCAGGATCATTGACGATGAAGGGATAAAGTTGCGGCAGGGGGCCATGGGCGATCTCAGGATAGCACTCGGCGGACAGCGCATTGGCCTTGCCCGGCAGCCATTCGAGATTGCCGTGCTTGCCGTTGTGAATCAGCGCATGCGCATGAAATTCATGTCTTAGCCAAAAATAAAATGCGAGATATCCATGGGGCGGCACGAGGGCCGGATCGTGATAGGTCGATTTCGGATCGATGTCGTAGCCCCGCGACGGCTGGATGGCGACGGCGGTGTTGCCATGGATGCTGACGGGAAGATGGAAGGCGCCATCGATGAAAAAGGAATCGCGCTCCGGCTCGCCCCAACGGGAAGTGATCTGGGTACGGATGTTATTGGGGAGGGCGAAGAAATGATCGAGGTACTCCCGCATCTCCAACGTCACGTCATGAAACCTGGGTCCCGGCTTTCGCCGGGATGACGAAAGAGAAAAGACGATGTCGTTACCAGTTTTTGGGTAGTCATTTACGCGATAGCCGCTGCCCTTCATCGCGTCCAGTATCGCCACCGTACTGGCGGGCGTGTCGTAGCCCACGCCGTTGGCGATGCGGCCGTCCTTATTGGGATAATTGGCGAGAACGATCGCCACCTTGCGGTCCTGCGGCGGCGTGCGGCGCAGGCGCACCCAATTGGCGGCGAGATCGGCGACGAAATCGATACGATCCTGAACCGGCTTGTAGGTGACGATGCGGCACTGGGTTGGTTCGTGCCAATGGGTGTCGGCCTTGAAGGAAATGGCGCGCGACATGATGCGGCCGTCAAGTTCCGGCAGCACGACGTTCATGGCGAGATCGCGGGGGCCAAAGCCTTGCGAACTTGCCTGCCAGCTTTCTTTCGAAGACCCGGCAAGCACGACCTGAAGGACCGGGCAATCGAAATCAGCCAGCGTATCGTCACCCCCGCCGGAGGCCACGGCGAAGCTTGTCGCATTGAGGACCACGTCGGGCACGCTCGCGCCGAGAGTGTCGCGAACCAGTGTTGAGCTCGTTTCGTCTTTGAGGCTTCCAACATAAATCGCGACACTGCCGATGCCGCGCGCGATCAAGGCATCAGCCAAGGCATCGATGGGTGCCGTTTGCGCGCCCTCCAGAACCGAGCGGTAGAAGATGATCGCGGCGTTGGGCTGGCCTGATGTTGCGGTATCGCGATAAATGCCGGCTTTTGGCAGGGCCGCGGCGGGTTCGGGCGCTGGCGTGCTCAGCAGCAAGTGATTGCAATAGGCGAGAAACGCTTTGGCATTTTGCTCCCCTCCCGCCGCAAGGTAACGATGCAGGCGGCCGCAATGGGCGGCGGACAAGGTCGAGCGCGCCGTGAGTTGGGGATCGGCATTGGCGTCGCCGGACACGACTGCGAGCTTGATGTTCCGCGCCTTCGCCAGCGTCTCCACCTGATCGAGCCCATAGCTCCAGTAGGAAGCCCCGCCCAAAAGCCGGAGGATGATGAGCTTGGCATGACTCAATGTCTTCTCGACGTAGAGATCGATGGAAAGATTGTGCTGAAGCTGCAGGAGATTGGCGAGGCGGAGGCTCGAGCTGGAGCCAACGTCGCAAGCTCGCGCGAGGGAGGCGATCTCGCTATCGGCCGCGGTGAGGACGACGATATCGCCAGGCGGCTGGTTGAGGTCCACCGCCTCGGCCGCGCCATCGATCACGCCCGATGTGGTGGCAAGGAGATGCATTCGGAGCTTCTGACGTCACCCCAGCGAAAGCTGGGGTCCCGCTACCGGCCTATGCAGTGCCGGGAAAGCGGGATGCCAGCTTTCGCTGGCATGACGGAGTGGAGGAACCGAAATTCTCATCCTTGCAACATCGTTTCAATCGCGGCGCGGTTCATGCCCTTGGCGCCGATGACCACCAGTTCCGTTGCCCGCGTTTCGCCCGGTTTCCACGGCCGGTCGAAATAGGAATCGAGCCTTGGCCCCACGGCCTGAATCAGCAGCCGGGAGTCCGAGCCCGATAAATCAGCGAAGCCCTTAAGGCGAAGGATATCGTAAGAGGCAAGAACCGTCTCGATGCGGCGCACCAAGTCTCCCTTGCTGGCGGCCTGGCCGAGAGACACCACGAAGGTCACGAAGTCGTCGTGGTCGTGCTGAGTTTCACCTTCCATTTCGTGATGCGACAGGCGGTTGCCCATGTCATCCTCCGCCGCGGCGCTAACGCCCAGCAGCGTGGCCACGGCGATAACCCCATGTTCGGTTGGCACAAGCCGCGTGCCTTTGCGCAGCTTCGGCTTGAGACGTTCCGAAAGCGTCTTGAACTCGCCGTCGGCCAGAAGATCGGTTTTGTTGACGACCACCATGTCGGCGCAGTTGAGCTGGTCCTCGAACAGTTCCTCGATGGGGTTTTCGTGATCGAGATTGGGATCGTTCTCGCGCTGCGCCTGGACGGCATCCTCATCATCGGCGAAGCGGCCTTCGGCCAAGGCTTTCGCATCCACAACGGTGATGACGCCATCGACCGTGATGCGCGACTTGATCTCGGGCCAATTGAAGGCGCGGATCAAGGGTTGGGGCAGGGCGAGACCTGATGTTTCAATGACGATGTGTTCGGGCGGATTCTTGCGGTCGAGAAGCTTCTTCATCGTCGGCACGAAATCCTCGGCCACGGTGCAGCAGATGCAACCATTGGACAGTTCGATCACGTCCTCCTCGCGGCACAGGGCGTCGCCGCAGCCTTTGAGGATTTCGCCATCAATTCCGACATTGCCGAACTCATTGATGACAAGAGCGATGCGCCGGCCATTGGCGTGTTGCAGCATATGGCGGATCAGCGTGGTTTTCCCCGCGCCAAGAAATCCGGTGATAACGGTCGCCGGGATTTTCATGTGACGTGAATCTCCCCGGCGAAACGGTCGATGGCGAGGCCCAGGAACACGCCGATCAGGCACCAGAATACCGCTGCCATGGCGATGGAGTTTGCCGTGAAGGCAGCGGCCAACCCTGCCGGGACGGCGGTCTCGTGGGTGCTGGCGATTGGCGCACCGATCAGATGGGGCAGGGCAATGATCACGACTGCGACGCCAACCGCCCATACCTCCCGCCGCGTGGCAATGAGATAAAGGCCCGCACCGGTTGCCGCGATGGTGCCGATCCACCACACTTGGCGCATGGCCAAATCCCCTGCCGGCATTCCCGGAAGCTCCGGCGGCAAGCCTGCCGCAGGCGCCAGGGTTGCGGCAAGGAAACCGCACAGGCCCCAGATCGCGCCGTTGTGCGGCGTGATGGGAATGCCGGCAAGCAGCGATATGCCGGCGAGGATCGCAGCAAAGGCCGCGCCGGCCATGGCGGTGGCAGCCGTTGTGTAAACCGTGCGCTCGATGCCATTGGCTGGAGCCCATTCGGCATCCGCTTCGTGGGTGTGCTCGGCAGTGCTGGGCGCATGGGAATGGATAGCGCCGCCAGTCTCGAAAGTCTCGGCAGCCAGAATAAAGGGCGTCAGCCGCACATGCTGGATGGCGCCCATGATGAGTCCCGCAGCGATCCCCGCAAGGAGGGCTGCGAGCAGAACCCGCCCGATCATGTTACCCGGGCTAGTGGCAGGGAAAGCCGATGGCGTGGCGCGTGTCGTGGGCCGCGTTGTGGGCCAGCGCCATGTGCGACAGGCCGACCGTGTAGAGCAACGTGGCGCCGACGAAAATCACGACAAGGCCCGCCGCAATGCGCTGCGAGACGGAAACCTGGATGGTATTGGTACGTGTGGTCATGGACACCCTCCGTGCGACCTGTTTGTTCGAGGGGCGCGAAAGCCCCGGACGTCACGCGGCAGGTCTCCTGACTTGCGGGTCTGTGGTTTCAAACGGCCTTCCCGGTTGCCCAGTGGCGTTTTCGTTCAAAACCTCGCCGCTCACAGTTGCGGGGGCAGTCACGGATTTGGCCCCGATTGGGTCGTCCACACCGTGTTCCCTGTTGGGCCTCTTGGCCGTCTGGCCGCGAAGCACCGCGTCTCGCTCTTTTGACAGGCATCGCGGTGCTTCGTCAACCTGGGCGCGACGGGTTCAAGGGAAAAGCGACGCAACGGTCTTTTAACCCTATTCGCTGATGATCGCTTCACCATGAACGTCCGTAAAGCCTTACTTGCGTCTGTAAGTTCCGTGTTCCTTGCTGCATGTGTAGCTGTATCCGGTCCGACAGCCGCCGCCTCGAATGCCAGCACGCAACTCGCCAGCGAGGCCTACAAGGCCCTGTCGAAAGGCGATCCGGCGGCTGCCATCGTCTCCTACTCAAGGGCCATCGAGTCGCGGGAGCTTGAGCCGGAGGTTCTGGCCAATGCGCTGTTGAATCGGGGGCTGGCGTATCAGCATCTGAACCGGCACGAGCAGGCCATCGATGATTACGGTGCCGCCATGCGGATCGACGCCATGTCGGGCAAGCTTCGGGCCATGGCGCTCTACAACCGCGGCGTTTCCTATCAGAAGATCGAGCAGACGGCGCTGGCCATGGAAGACTTCACCAGCGCGCTGTTCCTCGATGCGGGATTCTCCCACGCGTATTATTCCCGCGCCAATCTGTTGCGCGACAGCGGGCAATATCTCTTCGCCCTTGCGGATTACGAGAAGGCCATTCAGACGGGCCATCCCGATCCCGCGCGCGTCTATTACAGCCAGGCGCTCACCTTCGACGCCCTGGGCAGGCCGCAGAACGCGCGCGACGCGCTCGCCCAGTCGATAGCGGCCAGCCCGGATTTTCTCCCGGCCCAGAAGCGCCTCGCGGCTTTGAACGGGGATAAAACAGCGGACGGTATTCTCACGGCCTCTATTGCTTCAGCAGCCACTGTGCCCGTTAAAACGGCCACAACCAGGCGGCCGAAGAAAACCATCACGGACCGCGTGCCTCAAGAAGTGGCCGCCAACCCTACGATTGAGGAAAAGATCCTCGCCATCGAAGCCCTTCCCGAAGAAAAACCCGAAGACAGCGTTGCCATCGAACCGGCGGCGGCGCCGGCTGAGGAAAGCGAAGCCGTCGAGCCTGCGGTGAAGCCAAGTTACGGCTGGAGCGTGCAGATCGCTTCAGCAGCAAGCGAGGATGCGGCCTGGTCTACCTGGAAAAAGATGCAGGCAAAGCATCGCGCGCTAGCCGGCAAGAAACCCGTGGTGATGCGCGCCGATCTCGGCACGAAAGGCACCTTCTACCGCGTGCGCCTGACTGGCTACGGCAATCAGGCCGACGCAAAAAATGCCTGCTCCCTGCTGAAGTCGAAGGGCGTCAGCTGCTACATCAGCAAGGCGAGTTCCTGATCCGGGGAAGAACGTTCCATCGTTCGTCATCCCGGCGAAAGTCGGGGCCCACGGAAAATCAGGACGGATCTCACAGAATCTTCACGCTGAAAGATGGGTCCCGGCTTTCGCCGGGATGACGGATAGTGGAAGAGGCGAATACCATTAAAAACCTCTTAATCTCCTTAGCATCCGGTTAACGCAAACACACTTAACGTGATCCCTCTTAGCGTCAACTTAGCGGGGGGTGATGGATGCTAGCGGATTATCAGCGCCTAATGCAGCGAGGGCATCCAGCGGATGGCCGGACCAAAATCCCGCCCCCTTGTGCGGAAACAGAAGGTCCAGACAACGATATCGCCCTCGCCGTCTGGAGCGCCCAGACAAACCTGGCTTCCGAGCTCCTAAGCCAGATACACGCCCGCGAACCCGTGTTTTTCGAGGACCTCGTGATTGATGTGATGCTGGCCATGGGGTACGGCACGCGCCGCCGCGATCTTGCCCGCAGGCTTGGCCGCAGCAGCGATGGCGGCGTCGATGGTCTCATTTCCGTGGACGAGCTGGGGCTCGACCTCATCTATCTCCAGGCCAAGCGGCTGAAGCTTGGCAACGCCGTGCCGGTGTCCGAGGTTCGCGATTTCGCCGGCAGCCTGGATGCGCATCGCGCGAGCAAGGGCATCTTCGTGGCGACCAGTCATTTCTCCCCGGCGGCGGCGAGCTTCTGTCAACAAGTGTCGCGCCGCGTCGCGTTGGTGGATGGGGTGAAATTCGCCGAGTTGATGATCCGCCACAATATCGGGGTGAGCGTCCAGCAATCCTATCAGATCAAGCGGGTCGATCCGGATTATTTCCGCCGGAGCGTAGCCCCGCGATGATTTCACCCTCGATCCAGCCGCGCAGATAGGTGGCGGCGCGGACCGCGGCCGTATCCGGATCGTCCATGGTGGCGATCATCTCGCAAATGACGCCGAAGGAAACGCCCTCCCGCGCGGCATCCAGCGCCATTGCCTCTTCGTTTCCCAGCATACGGAAGCGCGATGCCGTGCCCTGGCGCCAGACTAGCAATTCCTGATCGGCATCAAGCATTATGGGGTGCGGCGGATGTTCATCGCACCGCAGACTCGACCACAGGCTGGTGACGTTGGTGCGCACCTTGAAGCGCCGCACCGAGGGCGAAATATCAAAAGCCACCGTTCCGAACTGTTCCGGTTCGAGGGCGGCAAGCTCGCCCATGGTAGTGACCGGCGCATCGACCGCGTCAAAGGCCTCGCTCAGGCAGCGCTCGAGGTCCGCCAATTCGGCGAGCTCGGGCTTGCGTACATAGGCGGGCGAGGCGCGCAGAAACTCCGCAAGGTGCCGCGAATACCAGCGGGCATTTGGATCGTTGGACCGGTGCCGCGAAATATAGGCATGGGCGAGTGCTGTAAATTTCGCTTCGCCCATATAGCATTTGAGCTTTGGATAATCGTTGGCGATGAACTCCGTGAGTCGCAACCCATAGGCATCGCGATAGACATCGAGCCGGGCTTCGGGCGTGCCTTTCACCGGCTTGCGGACGAGCTTCACCGCATCCGGCTTGTCGCCGAGAATGGCTTGCTGGATCGTCGACTGGAGATTGGCGAGCTTCGTCATGCGGCGCTCGCCTTCGCGGCTTGCGGCAACACGCGCGCCGCGATGGCGCGGGCATGTTCCAGCTCCGCCACAAGGTCGGCAAGCGGAGGTATCTTGTCGTCGCGCTCAATCATGGTGGAGATGGGGCCGAAGCGCTCCAGCGCCGCGCCATAAAGATCCCAGACTTCCTCGCACACGGGCTCATCATGAGTGTCGATGAGGCATTCATTGCCTTCCGAATGGCCCGCAAGATGAAATTGCACCACGCGCTCCTGCGGTATGGCGTCAATGAAAGCCGTGGGAACGAAGGTGTGGTTGATGCCGGAGACAAAAACATTGTTGACATCGAGCAGCAGCCAGCAATCGGCACGCCGCGCCAGCTCGCCCACGAAATCCCACTCGGACATTTCCGAGCAGGCATATTCCATGTAGCTCGAAACATTCTCGATGGCGATGCGGCGGCCAAGGAAATCCTGCACGCGTGAAACCCGGTCCACCACGTGGCGAAGCGCTTCCTCGGTATAGGGGACGGGCAACAGGTCGTGGAGGTTGACGCCGTGGACGCCGGTCCAGCACAGATGATCGGAAATCCATTTGGGATTGACGCGGGCCGCAAGCGACTTCAAGCCGCTCAAATATTCCATATCGAGCGGGGCCGTCGAGGCAATCGACAGCGACACGCCGTGCATCACGACGGGATAGCGCTCGGCAACGCAATCAAGCATCCGCAGCGGGTTGCCGCCGGGCACCATGTAATTCTCCGAGATCACCTCGAACCAGTCGATGTTCGGCGAATCCTCGAGAATCTCCTTGTAGTGCTGGGGCCTGAGGCCCAGTCCGAAACCGAGATATGGTGCTGGTGCGCCGTTCATGGTGAGAGAGGCCGCGAGCCGGAAACCAGCTCGCGGCTGTTTCTTAGCCTTCCGTTTTGCCGCCCTGGGCGGTGCATTCATCGGCCGAGGACACATCCACGAACCCCTGGCCCTTGCAGGCGTTCAGCCCCTTGCAGGATGAGCTGGCGGTCTTGCAGGCAGACTGACCCTTGCAGGCATTCGCGCCATAGCAATGGACCGAGCTTTCGGCCTGCGCCACTTGCAGGGTTGCGCCGGTGACGGCGAACGAAAGTGCTGCGGCGGCAAGGACGGCGCCGGAACGGGCAAGATGCTTCATTTGTTTATTCCCTCTTTTGTTGTTGCTTTGGCCAATGGCCGCCCTCACTATGGCAAGAAATAACCCGGGTGGGCCAATCAAATGGCTTCGGATACGCTCACAGCTGCGTGAGGTCCAGGTTACTCCTTCAAAAGGAAGGTAATCTTCAGGTTAACGCGCCACTCGGCGATTTTGCCGTTTTTGACCACGCATTTGATGTCCTGCACCCAGGCGCCCTCGACCTGGTCGAGCGTCGCATCGGCGCGACGGATGCCATTGGCCACGGCCTCCTCGATGCTGTCCGGCGAAGCTGCATTGAGCTCGATGACTTTGGCGACTGCGTTGGACATTAGGTTCCTCCTGTTGAAATCTTGCCTGCGACGGTTTTCCTCGGCGCCATGCTAACATATGATGGTGGGCATGGCCCTCAATCTTATCAAGCTCTGCGTCGGCGTCAGCGAAATCGAAGAACTCGAGCAGTGGATCCGCGACGCCAAAGCAGGCCGCGAGACGCTCGACCACACGACGCGAATGTTTCCAAAGCGGTGCGAGGAGATACTTGCAGGAGGATCGCTCTATTGGGTGATCCGCGGGCTCATTCTATGCCGGCAACCCATCGCCGGAATGGCGGCAGTGAAGGGCAGGGACGGCATCGAGCGCTGCCGCATCGATTTCAAGCCGAGGATCATTCCCGTCTTTCCTGCGCCGCGGCGGGCCTTCCAGGGCTGGCGTTATCTCGAGGCCGCCGATGCGCCGCGCGACCTGCCGAAGGGCGCCGCTGCCAAAGGCATCACGCAGAAAATGCGGCGCGAGTTGTCGGAGCTGGGGTTATTGTGAAACCCGCGGCCAAGGCTCGTTACACCTTAATGCTCTTTTGTCATCCCGGCGAAAGCCGGAACCCATCTTACAGCGTAAAGACTCTGCGGGAATCCGTCGTTTGTTGCCGTGGGTCCCGGCTTTCGCCGGGATGACAAAGTGTGGAGCTACCCCGCCACATTGTCGATCAGCCGTGTGTCGCCGAGCCATACCGCGGCGAGGAGACGGAGGGTCTCGCTGCCAGAAGCAGCGAAAGCCAGCGTTTCGGCATCACGCGCCGCGACGTAATCTACTTTGAAGCCCTGTGCGGCGAGCGCATCACGTGCAGCGCGCGCGGCGTTTTCGGGGCTCAAACCTTTGCGAATGCTAGATGCAGCCTCCGACAAGCTGCGGAAGATTGCCGGGGCAAGTTTACGCTCCGCTTCCGAGAGATAGGCGTTGCGCGAGGACATGGCGAGGCCATCGGGTTCACGGACCGTCGGCACACCCACTACCTTGATGGGAATATCCAGGTCCTTTGCCATGCGAACGACAGTCTTCAGTTGCTGATAATCCTTCTCGCCGAACACGGCGAAATCCGCTCCCGTCTGGATGAAGAGCTTGGCCACGACGGTCGTGACGCCAACGAGGAAGTCTGGGCGAAATTTATCTTCCAGTCCGGCCTTGGCTGGCCCCGCGAGTGAAACGGTGGTTGCAAAATTCTCCGGGTAAATCTCCTCCGGAGCCGGCGCGTAGACAAGGTGAGTGCCCGCCGATACCAGCTTCTGAACATCGCCTGCTTCATCGCGCGGATAGCGGCTCAAATCCTCATGTGCGGCAAACTGCTTGGGGTTTACAAAGATCGTTGTGATGACGCGGTCGGCGCGCTTGCCTCCCTCGCGAACGAGTTCCAGGTGGCCTTCGTGCAACGCCCCCATGGTCGGCACCAATGCACAGGTGAAACCATCGGCGCGCCATTTCGCGGTTTCGCGGCGAAGGGCTGCCACGGTGCGAACGATCTTCGGCTTCACCGGAGGTATTTCTCGGCCATGAGCCGGAGGCATTCTTCGAAAGCCTTGGTATCGGTGTCGACGCGGTCAGGCGGCGCATCGCCGACCACCACCACCCCGCCCCGGCGCTCGACGCCGCCGGGGAGCATCAGATTGTCCATCATGTCGAAATTGTCGACAGTGAGTCCATCCGGTCCCCGCGTTTCACCGGAGGCATCTGTGGTGTAGCGTCCCCCATAATAATCCATCTGGCGCTGGAAATGGCCGCGCGCGATGTTGGTGTAGGCATAGGCAGGCTTGCCCAGGCCGCACATGAAGCCGACCTCGTAGGCTGTGCCGACATCGGCGGAAATGCCGCGATAGGGGGTCAGGTTGGCGATAACGCCATCCGCCTCATACATCATCTGCTCATCGACAGCGCTGATCGAAAGAGCCTTGTCCCGTCGCGTTTTCGATGGCGGCAGTTCCAGATCGCCGGGGCTTAGCGGAACAAAACCGGCGGCGCGGGCCAGCGCGGCCTTCCGGTCCAGCATTTCGCGGGCATTGGGCAGGAAGACTTCCGGGCCGGCGAGATAGATTTTCATGGTGGAGGCCGCATAGCATGGGTTGGGTTTCGGTAGAAGCGCCCCGCGACTTGTGGCAAACAGCGCCAACTCCAGGAGACTTCATGCCGCCGCTGCCCAGCCGGTCCGCCATCGCCGCCAAACTTTTCGCCGATGAAACCGCCATTGTCCGCGAGCTTGCAGGCGAAGCGGAACTATCCGCCGACGATCAGCGGCGCGTGGCGGAGCTTGCCCGCCAACTCGTGGCGGCGGTGCGCGCAGGCCGCCGCCAGCAGGGCGGCATCGACGCTTTCATGCAGGAATATTCCCTGTCTTCGGAGGAAGGCGTGGTGCTCATGTGCCTCGCGGAAGCGTTGCTGCGCATTCCCGACAGCGGCACCGCCGACCGGCTCATCGCGGACAAGATCGGCGGCAAGGATTGGGAGGGCCATCTCGGTCAATCGGAATCGCTCTTTGTCAACGCCTCCGCCTGGGGGCTCATGCTGACCGGCCGGTTCATGGAACTGGGGCGCGATGCGCGCACCGATATCGGCGGCTATCTCAAGCGCCTCGTCTCCCGCTCGGGGGAGCCCTTCATCCGCAATGCCATGAAACAGGCCATGCGCATCATGGGCAAGCAATTCGTCCTCGGACGGACAATCGAGGAAGCACTCAACATCGCCAAGCCTCTGGAAGCGGAGGGCTATCGCTTCTCTTACGACATGCTGGGCGAGGCCGCTTTCACCATGGAGGATGCCAAACGCTATTTCGCGTCATATCGCCATGCGCTCAACACTCTGGGAACGAAAAGCAAGGGCAAGGATATTTTCGCCCGCGCCTCGATCTCGGTGAAGCTCTCGGCCTTGCATCCGCGCTACGAGGAAAAGCAGGAAGCCCGCGTCATGGCGGAGCTTCTACCCGAGGTTGCGGAACTGGCATTGTTGGCAAAGCAGCTCGACGTCGGCTTCACCATCGATGCGGAAGAGGTAAATCGCCTCGATCTGTCGCTGGAGCTTTTCTGCAGGCTGGCACACGACGAAAAACTGAAAGGCTGGAACGGCCTTGGTCTCGCGGTGCAAGCCTACAGCAAGCGGGCAAAGCCCGCACTCGAATGGCTGGCGAAGCTTGCGGAGCAGACTGGCCGCAAGCTGCCGGTACGCCTGGTCAAGGGCGCCTATTGGGATACGGAAATCAAGCGCGCCCAAGAGGCGGGCTTGGCCGGCTATCCGCTGTTCACCCGCAAGGTTTCCACCGATGTGAGCTATCTCGCCTGCGCCAAATATCTCCTGGGGCGGCGCGATGTTTTCTACCCGCAATTCGCCACGCACAATGCCCACACGCTGGCGGCGATCTCGGTCATCGCCGGCAACGACCGGAGCTTCGAGTTCCAGCGCCTGCATGGCATGGGACAGGCGCTTTACGAGCAAGTGGTCGGCGCTGACAAGATGAACCAGCCCTGCCGCATCTATGCGCCCGTCGGCAGCCACGAGGATTTGCTGGCCTATCTGGTGCGTCGCCTGTTGGAGAACGGCGCCAACACGTCGTTCGTCAACCGTCTCGCCGATGATGAAGCGCCCATCGCCGACATCATCGCCGACCCGGTGATCGAAATTCGAGAGCTGAGAGACATTCCGCATCCGCGCATTCCCTTGCCTTCGGATATTTTCCCGGGACGCCGCAATTCCAAGGGCTACGCATTGTGGGACGATGGCACCCGCGAACGGCTGTCGGGCGCCATGGGCAAAGCGCTATCCGAGAAAATCGTAGCGACCGCGCTGGTTGATGGCGAAGCGAAAGGGCAGGGGCCGCAGCGGCAGATTACCTCTCCCCATGACCGCCGCCAAATCATCGGCGCAGTGCGAGAGGCCGACGAAGCAGCCGTCGCCAAAGCGATGGCCTCGGCCGCCGCCGCGCAACCCGATTGGGATCTGCATGGCGGTGAAAAGCGCGCAGCCATTCTGGAGCGTGCCGCCGATCTCTACGAAACCCACACTGAGCAGCTAATGGCGCTGCTGGTGCGCGAGGCAGGTAAGTCTCTCGACAATGCGGTGGCGGACCTGCGCGAGGCTGCGGATTTCCTGCGCTATTACGCGACGCGGGCGCGTAAGGATTTTAACGGCGCTCTGGCGCTGCCGGGACCCACGGGCGAGCGCAACGAACTTTCGCTCCATGGACGCGGCGTTTTCGCCTGCATATCGCCATGGAATTTTCCCATCGCAATTTTCACTGGCCAGGTCGCGGCGGCGCTGGCGGCGGGCAATAGTGTCATCGCCAAGCCCGCAGAACAGACGCCTCTGGTGGCCCATGCAGCGGTGAAGCTTCTGCATCAGGCCGGCATCCCGACTTCGGTCCTGCAGTTCCTCCCCGGCGACGGCGCCCGTATCGGCAAGCCGCTGCTGGCGCATCCCGCCCTTTCCGGCGTGGTCTTCACCGGCTCCAACGAAACCGCTTCGATCATCAATCGGGCATTGGCGGCGCGCGATGGCGCGATCCCCGCGCTCATCGCGGAAACCGGCGGCATGAACGCCATGATCGTCGACTCATCGGCGCTGCCCGAACAGGCGGTGCGCGATGTGCTGGCCTCCGCGTTTGACAGCGCCGGTCAGCGCTGTTCGGCGGCGCGCATCATGTTCGTGCAGGATGATGTGGCGGACCGCGTCATCACCATGCTCAAGGGCGCCATGGCGGAACTCCGCGTCGGCGATCCGCTTGATTACGCCACCGATGTTGGCCCGGTCATCGACGAGGACGCCAGGAAGGGTCTCGAAGCCCATAAGGCCGGGATGAAGTCCAAAGCCAAAACCATTATCGATCTGAAGCTTGGCCCGGAGTGCTCACATGGCACTTTCGTGGCGCCTGCGGCCTATGAGCTCGATTCCCTAAAACCGCTCACCCGGGAAGTGTTCGGTCCCATCCTCCATGTGGTGCGCTTTGCGGGGGACCGCATCGCCGATGTGTGCGCGGCGCTCAATGCCACGGGCTTTGGCCTGACGCTCGGCCTCCACACGCGGATCGAAATCACGGTCGAAGAGGTGCGGCGGCTCGCCCGCGTCGGCAATCTCTACGTGAACCGCAACCAGATCGGCGCGGTGGTGGGAGCTCAGCCCTTCGGCGGCGAGGGCTTGTCCGGCACTGGCCCCAAGGCCGGTGGCCCGCATTACCTGCACCGTTTCGCGGTGGAGCGCGTATCCTCGATCGACACCACCGCCTCCGGCGGCAACGCGGCGCTGATGTCGATGGCGACGGACTAGATGTTCAGCCACGTGACAGTCGGAACATCCGACCTCAAGCGCGCTGCCGCATTCTACGACGCGGTGCTTATTCCGCTAGGTTTTCGCAGGCGCAGCGTTACGCCCGATGGCGGCCCGGCCTCCGCCTGCTGGGTTGGCCCCTCGCACACCTTGCCGCGCTTCTATGTCTACGAGCCCTTCGATGGAAAACCGGCAAGCGCCGGCAATGGCAGCATGGTCGCGTTCCTCGCGCCATCGCCCGCCGCGGTGGATGCGGCCTACGAAGCCAGTCTGGCGGCGCAGGGCAGGGACGAGGGCGCAGCCGGTCCGCGGCCCCACTATGGCGAGGGCTACTATGGCGCCTATCTCCGCGATCCCGATGGCAACAAGGTGCATGTCGTGCATCGCGGCGACATCGGGCCTTGAGCCGTTCGGAACAATTTTCCGTTTCCGCGTAAAATCTATTTTACATTTGGACCCTACGCAGGGCCGATGAACTTCAATCCCCATGATGAAAGCTTCGTCACCTTCGACGAGGCCACGCAATATCTCGAAAAGATGTGCCAGATTTTCGGAGTCCGGCATCTTTCCTATTGGAGCTTGAGCCTCGTTGGCGACCTGCCGGACGAGGTCACCTGGATCGCCACTTACGATCCCGCCTATATGAGCCACTACATGCGCAATTATACGCCCGTCGGTGATCCAGCTTTCGAAGCCATGGAGGGGCTCATCGATTGGGTTTCCTCGAGCGCCAACGACTCCGCGCTGGGGGCAATTCACCGGGCCGCTCAGAAATATGGTATTGCGAAGCACGGCTTGTCCTATCCTTTCCGCGACGGCCCAGGCCGGGCCATCATGTTCTCCGTGAACATCGAATGCGAAGATGCCCGATGGCCCAGGGAGAAAGAGCGGATCGTCGGGGTGTTCCGGAACTTCGCCCATTACTTCCACAGCCGCGCCAGGCCTCTCGTGGAATCCCGCCGCGCCAAGAGCGCTGCTTAGGGACGCCTTATTTATCCGTCATCCCGGCGAAAGCCGGGACCCATCTCTCAGCCTGAGACCATGCGAGAATCCGTACCGCATTTACCGTGGGTCCCGGCTTTCGCCGGGATGACGGATGAGAGTTAAACATCCTCTCCTTCACGCAGCGTGATGCCCCGTTCGACCGCGTCGCGGCCGAATTTTTTGCGGAGCTTGTCCATGGCAAGCTCGGCCTTGGCGCTGGTTGCGGCATGGGCGTCGAGGGTTTCGGTTTCGCTCTTCGCTTCCGCCGGGCCGAGATTGGTGATGCCGACGCCAATGAGGCGGAAGGCGGCGCCACTCGCTTCGCGCTTCAGTATCGGTTTCGCTATTTCGAAAATCCGCGAAGCCAGCAGCGTGGGTTCTTCCAGCGAGGCGTTGCGGGTGCGGATGCGGAAATCCGCGGTCTTGAGTTTCAGCACTACAGTGTGGCCTGCGAGGCCTTCGCCCTTGGCGCGGCGCGAAACCTTTTCCGCAAGCCGCCACAGAATGGCTTCGAGCTCCGCATAATCGCGCAGGTCGGCGTTGAACGTCGTCTCCGCGCTGATGCTCTTCGAGCGGTCATCCGATGATACGTGCCGCACATCCTCTCCGCGCGAGAGATGATAGAGTCTAGCCCCCATGCTGCCATAGCTTTTCATTAGCTCGATCTTTTCCATGGACTGAAGTTGGCCGATCATCGTGATGCCGTCGCGGGCAAGGTGCTCCTGCATGGCCCGGCCCGCGCCCCAGATGAGGCCTACGGGTTTCTCCGCGAGGAAGGCTTTTGCCTCCGCCTCCCCGAGCACCGAGAATCCTCTCGGTTTTTCGAGGTCGGACGCAACCTTCGCCAGGTATTTGTTGTAGGAAAGCCCCACCGACGCCGTAATGCCGATCTTCTGCTCAATGGTTTTGGTGAGCTTGGCCAGCGACAGGGCCGGGCTCATGCCGTGAAGGCGCGCCGTGCCCGTGAGATCGAGAAAGGCCTCGTCGATGGAAAGAGGTTCGACAAGCGGCGTCTGGTCCAGCATCAGCGCGCGCACTTCGCGGCCTACGCTGACATATTTCGCCATGTCGGGCTTTACGACCACGGCATCGGGGCAAAGCTTCAGCGCCTTGAACATGGGCATCGCCGATTTGACGCCCCGGATGCGCGCCACATAGCAGGCGGTCGTCACAACGCCCCGCTTGCCGCCGCCCACGATGACGGGCTTGTCGACAAGGTGAGGATTGTCGCGCTTCTCCACCGAAGCATAGAACGCGTCGCAATCGAGATGGGCGATGGACAGCAAATCGAGTTCGGGATGGCGGATGAGGCGAGGGCTTCCGCAAGAATGGCAGCGCCGCTCCTGGTCTTGAGCGGGCGTCAGGCAATCGCGGCAGAAGCCCTGCATGCAGGAAAGACTAGCGCCAAATGAGGTTTTGCGAAACAATGCCTTAGGACGGGCGGGAGGCTATCGATGTACAAACTCTACAATGTAAAGGGCTGGGGCTCGGCCAGCGCCCATTTCCTGCTGGAAGAAATGGGCGTTCCCTACACCAACATCTGGATGACGCCCGAGCAGGTGGATGCGCCGGAATTCCTTGAGCTGAGCCCCCTTGGCTTCATTCCAGCCCTGGGCCTTGCCGATGGGCGAACGCTATTCGAGTCCGCCGCTATCGTATCGTTTCTGGTGACGGCCCATCCCGACAAGGGGCTGGCTCCCGCCGCTGGCTCCGATGATTTTGGCGAATTCCTCTCCTGGCTGCATTTCATGGGCACCAATCTCTATCCCGCCATTCCGCATAGGACTCCGGATGATAAGTATCCACCTGATGTCGTTGCGAACTGCGACCGGCTCTGGGCCATCCTTGCGAAACGGCTGGAAGGCGAGGGGCCATGGCTCATGGGCGAAACATATTCGGCGCTCGATACCTACGCCTTCATGATCAACCTGTGGGGCAAGCCCACGGAAGCGGCGCTGCATAAAAAATTCCCGGCCATCGCCAAGCTGGCGAAGGCGATACGTCAGCGGCCCAAGCTCAAGGCGGCGCTTGAGGCGCACGGCGTCATGGAAGTTGGCGGTTACCACGGATGAGCGAGGATGCCACCGACCGGATGATGATGGAGACGCTCTACTGGTGGGGCGTGCCGACGCTGTTTCGCTGTCCGCACGATCCAAACCCGGCCAACACCGATATAGCGCTCGTAGGCGTTCCCCACAGTTCCGGTAATGGCTCAACGGAGCGCGATCAGCATCTAGGCCCCCGCGCGGTGCGCCATGTCTCCGCTCACAACCGCCGCTATCACAAGCATTTCGGTTTCTCGCCGTGGGAGGCCTGCCGCATCAACGATCTGGGCGACGTTCCCTTGCCTGAGGCCATGGACAATGAAGCTTGCGTCGCCAGGATCAGCGAATTTTATCGCAAGATCGATGAAGCAGGCGCCAACCCCGTCTCTATCGGCGGCGATCACGGCATCACCGGCGCCATCGTGCAGGCGATTGCCGGCGAACACTCACGCCTCACCGGCGGACGCAAGGCAGCGCTGCTGCATTTCGATGCGCACACGGACTCCTACGAGAATATCCCGCACTGGATGGGCGCCATAAAATCGGCAGCCCATTGGGCGGCTTACTGCGTGCGCCAAGGCAATCTGGATGCCACGAAAAGCGTGCAGATCGGCATGCGCGGCAACCCGCGCACACCCGATTGGCTCAAACCCTCCTATGACCTCGGCTACGAAGTCATCACTATGGACCGCTACCGCGAGATCGGTCCCGATGCCGCAATCGAAATTATACGCAAACGGATCGGCGACACGCCGCTCTACATCACCTTCGATCTCGATTGCCTCGATCCCACCGTGGCTCCGGGCGTCTCCAATATCGAGGCGGGTGTCACCGGCTGGAACATCGACGAAGCCAACCGCCTGCTGCGCGCGGTGCGCGGCCTCAACGTGATCGGCGGCGACGTCGTCTGCCTGATGCCCACCAAGGACAGCCCCAACAACATTACCGCGATGGTCGCCGCTCATATGATGTTCGAGATCGTCAGCCTGATTGCCGACGGGAAACGGAAGGGAAGCCGTTAAGAGATATTGCCTCACCGCCTCACCAAAGGTTGACCGAGTTTTTCCGGTCGATGCTCGGGCGAGCAGAGAGAACCGTCGGCGGGCCGCGCGCCGAGAAGCAGCTTACCCGTTCGAAGGGCGACGAGGTCGTATTCGGCGGCGCACTCGGAACGGGCGAACACCCGAAAGGCGGCGCACCCTTGTTCGAAAACGGATTGCCTTTCTCCCACCCGCCACGGGGCCGTGCCACACTTTGCCGCGGTCAACGCCTGCGCCATGACGTCCGTTGCCGGCTCCAATTGCCGCTGCATGAACGTGAAGACCGCAGCCTGAGGTTCTTCCGATAACGGCGCCGACAGCGTGTAAGTCCCGGCGTTATGGCCGTGGAGCAGCGGCTCGGTGCGCGCTTCATCGTCGAAGATTGTGAAGACGATGCTCCAGCGGTCGCTTGTGAACTCGAATTCCCGCACCAGATAGTTTACGTCACCGCTTGCACCCCGCAGCGGTTCCGGCCGTTCACTGATCCAGTGCCCCGAAAGCTCGGTATCCGCCGAAGGAGCGCCATCTGTCAGTAGTAGCACCGCCAGCAGCGCCATGAATATTCGTATAAACACGCTTCACCACACCGCGATCAGGCGGACGGGGCCGCCGGTGGCGCCGCGGACTTTGGTGGCGCCGACGATCAGGGTCGCGCCGCTGGCGGGAACCTTGTCCAGATTGGCCACCGCTTCCACCGCCCATTTATCGGCGCCAAGGATGATCTTGTGCGTCCGGTATTGGTTGTCGAAGCCGGGATCGAACGAGACCGTGTCCACGCCCACGCCCCAGATGTTTCGCTCTCTTGTGAGAAATGTCGCAGCCTCGGCTGAGAATCCCGGGAAATGCTTTACGTTTTGGCTGTCGAGACCAATGTATTTCGCCGCATCGCCGACATATGCGCTCCAGCCGGAGAGCATCATCACGCATGCTCTGTCGGGAATTCTTCCATGGAGCCGTTCCCAGGCGGCGATATCTTCGATTGTCAGTACGGCGTCCGGGTCCTCGGCGGCGCGGCTGCGAATATCGATCACCACCAGCGGCACGATCAATTCGTCCACGCGCAGTTCGTGAAGCGCCCGTCCGCCTGCTGCGAAATGGTTTGGGGCGTCGATCTGCGTGCCGAGGTGCTCGTGAATTGTCCACTTGTTAGCCGCCACACCGTTTGCATCCAGGGTCGCGATCGGATCCAAAGCAAAAGGAAAGGTGAGGTCCGGGATGGGGATATAAGGGAAAGCGGCGTCGAGCGTATGGGTCATGTCGACCACATGCGCAAACCGTTGCCCGGCATTCTCTGCTTTGGCGACGCCGGTAAGGGCGGCGCCAGCCAGCAAGACGGCGATCAATATCCTCTTTGATGGCAACCCAATCATTGCATCTCCTGCACTAACGCGTCGCATACTGGCGGATTGTGTGTCCGCCATCGACATCGAGGATTTGGCCGGTGAGATAAGTGTTGGTCATGAGGAAAAGCACCGCGTCGGCGATTTCGCTGGCGGTGCCGACCCGCCCTATCGGCAAGCTTTCGCCCGTTGCTTCATACATGGCTTCGCGCTTGTCCGCGGCCATGCCGCCATAGGCCTCGGTTCGGGTCATTCCCGGCGAGCAGCAATTGACCCGGATTTTCGGCCCGAGTTCAAGCGCGAGCGCCCGGGTCAGCCCTTCGACGGCGCTGTTCACAGCGCCAAGACCGGAGCAGTTGAGTCCGGGCCGGCGGGACAGAACGCCGGAGAAAAATGTCAACGAACCGCCGTCGGCAAATTTTGGCAGGCATGCTTGCGCCACCTCGTAAGGCCCAAAGAACTTGGCATCGAACATGCGGCGGACGGGGTCGAGCGGCAGCGTTGCAAAGGGCCCGTGGACTGCCGATGACGCGGTGATGACAAGATGATCCACCGATCCTTGTTCCAGCGGATCAAAGTAGGATTTGACAGCGGCATGATCGGTCATGTCGAGGCTCGCATGGGCGACGGAGCCCAGCGCTGCAAGCTCGCCCTTGGCAAGTGCGAGCTTCCCCATGTCCCTGGCAAGAAGCGTGACACGGGCGCCCAGGCGCAATGCCGCTTCGGCAGTCGCCCGCCCTATACCGCTCGATCCTCCGACAACGACGGCATGGCGGCCCTTGAGACCGATAGACAGTGGCAAGATGCTGCTGGCCATATCGGGCTACTTCCTGTCGCTGTTGAAGATATCGGCGGCGATTTTCCAGGCGCCATCGCGCTTGATCAAGACGAGCACGAATTTGCCGGTGTCGGATGCGGAAGCGTTGGAAAATTCATAGGTGCCAACAACGGTCGCCAGCTCTCCCGATTGCGCCAGGAACGCATGGTCGAGACGGTGATGGATGGCGGCTTTTGCATTGGCGGCGAAAAAGCCGAACTGGGCGCGCATGGCATCATTGCCGCCGCGCGGCGCATTTGGCGGCAACCAAAGAATATCGCTATCGTATTGAGCGGCGAACGCATCGAATCCGCCATGCTTGATGGCCTCTGCCAGCTTGTTCCAGTTTTCATTGAAGGCCCGGAATTCGGCTCGCTCGATTTCCGTCACCGCTCCGCCATGCTTGGTAACGGCGAGCGTATCCGCAAAGGCGGCTACGGCTGCTGCAATTAGCATCAGCGTTGCTGCAACGGCGCCACCAATAGCGTTGATCTGCATTCGAGCTCCCTTCGTTGCCTCAGCAATGATCCCCCAAAATAAGTTCCTGTGGACATTATTCAAATCAATAATCTATATAGCCCATGCACAGAATCGATTTGCGCAAAATCGACCTCAATCTTCTGAAGGCCTTCGTCGCCATTGAAGGATCGCGCAGCATCACCAAGAGCGCGGACCAGCTCGGCATCGGGCAGCCGGCGATGAGCCATGCGCTCTCCCGCCTTCGTGAAATGATGAGGGATGAGCTGTTCGTGCGTGGGCCGGGCGGCATGGTGCCCACACTCCGTGCATTAGAATTGATCGGCCCGATCCGCGCAGCGCTGTCGCAGATCGAGGCGGCACTTGGGGGTCCGCAGGAGTTCGACCCGGCAAACTCGGACAAACGCTTCTCGATCGGCATGAGCGATTTCGTCGCCGCCGCCATATTGCCTGCCCTGTCGAAAGCGCTGGCCGCAGCAGCGCCCAGCACCTCCATCGCCGCCCTCAATGCCGACCGCAGCAATGCCGCGCGGCTCATCGATTCGCGCGAGATTGATCTGGCCGTCGGCTTCTTTCCGGAGGTCGCGAACTGGCATCGCAAGGCCCGGCTTTTTGACGAGGGGCACGCCTGCGTTTACAACCCCAAGCTCCTGAAAGTGCGCACACCGATCACACTGAAGGAATACCTGGCCCATCCGCATGTGCTGGTCACATTGCGCGCCGGGGAGAAGGGTTTCGTCGACGACATCCTGGCCAAGAGCAAACTCAAGCGCAAAGTCGCGATCACCACGCCTTATTTTCTGTTGGCGGGCTACCTGCTTCACCAGTTGCCTATGATCGCCTCGCTGCCGCGCCGCTACGCGGAACTGTGCGCCGTCACATCAAAATTGGCCGTCGGCCCGCTGCCCTTCGTGACGCCCACTTTCACCGTCTCAATGATGTGGCACGCGCGGGATCAGGCAAATCCCGGACAAGCGTTCCTGCGCCATCTCATTTCGAAAACCATGGGGCTGCCTTCCTAGCCTTCCGCCAGGCGCTGGCTGGCGGCTTCGATCAGTTCCGGCTCAAACCCCTCCGATTCGCCGAATGCCAGCAGCAGGGATTGATCGCCGCACAGATATTCGAGGACACCGGCGAGGAAGACGGGTGTGGTTGCGTTCGCGCGAATGGCTTCCGGCGTTGTTCCGGTAAGCCCCATGAAACGGTTGATCCGATCCGGCTCGCTCGCCAAAAAGGCCAACGCCTTCAAGGCAATGACCTGCGATTCATCCTGGCTTATGGAAGATTTTCTCAACATTTTCGCCTGTAGTTAACCACCCAAGCCCGAAGCTTCGCAAGAGCGGCCCGGATTAAGCTGTTGGTTACCGGCAGGGCCGATTATCGCGTTAATAACAAAGGGAGCTTGCCCATGCAGCCGTTCGCAAGGTTGCCGCATTGGCATGTAACAGAGGCCGGGTATGAGTTTTTCAATCGCAAGTTCGGTAGGACAAATGAAAACCCCCGGGGCCGTGCCGGAAACGCCGAAGCGTGTTTTGATCGTCGAGGACAACGAACTCAATA
>JBGTJO010000131.1:0-26143 GCA_041745135.1 Aestuariivirga sp.
CCCATGGCCTTCGACGTGGTGCTCGCAGCCGTGCTTCTTAACGGCGGCCTGCCCATAGGCCTCGTCATGGTGCTGCTGATGACGCTCGGCAGCTTTAGCATTTATTCCTTCATGATCGTGAGCCAGACGATCTCGTCCAAAGCGGCGATGCTCGTCGCCGCGGCCATCGTGGCGACGGGCGTGGTGGGCGGCTTCGGCATTGAGGTTTACAGCAACTGGAAGGCCGAGCAGGTGCTCAAGACGCTGGGCCGGGCGTTCGATGGCTTAAGCCTTGTCTCCCAGGCTCATGCCGCGGATACGGGCGTCAAGGTGTCGTCATCGGCCTACAGCAGCCGCTCGCCGGCGGGCGAGAAGCTGTTCACGCGCATGGAAGCCTGGCACCGCGGCGTTGACCGGCCCAACAAGTTCAGCATGCACAGCATGTTCACGCCGTTCAACTTCACGCCCGGCAGCGTCGCCGCCGCCGATATCGATAATGATGGTGATGATGACGTCATCCTCTCCTCGATCGATAACGAGGAGGGGATTTACGTCTTTGTGAACGACGGCACTGGGAAGTTCGCCAGGCGGCCGTTCGTAGCGCCGGGCCTTGCCGGGAAAACCATCTTCAACGCCCTCCCGGCCGATATCGACAATGATGGCTGGATCGATCTTTTCGTCGCCACCTATCTCAACGGCAATTTCTGGCTGAAGAACAACAACGGCGAATTCGATGTTGGCAATCTAAATCCCATTGCGAACCAGCCGGGCGCGTTGGTAACGCTGGTCGCGGGCTTCGCCGATTTCGACAGGGATGGTTTTCTGGATCTGGCGCTTGGCAACCACCAGGGAACGCGGATGGGCAGGTTGCCCACGGAGAGGGACATCAACCGTATTGTCTTCAACGACCGCGGGCGCCTGGGCGGCGATCGTTTCCTCACTGTGCCAGCGGTGCCCGGAGACACGCTCAGCATCTTGTTCAGCGATTTCAATATGGACGGTATCCTCGATTACGCTGAAGCCAACGATTTCAACCAGCCCGACAACTTCTTCATAGGGGACGGCAAGGGCGGGCTTAAGAAGATTACCCGCCAGGATGGCATCATCCCGGTGACGACGCACACCACGATGTCGATCAAGACGGCGGATCTCGACAATAACGGCAAGGCCGAAATGCTTCTGTCGCAGATCGCGGGTACGGCGGATAATATGACCAATCGGCTGCTGACGCGGCCTTGGGGCGAGTTCTGTTCCGACATGGAACGTCCCGAGGACCGCGCCTCGTGCCAAGCGAATATCGATATCCGCTCCTGGTACAAGCTCGGCATTTTCTCCCTCGATCTCCATTACGCGTCGAAATGCGCCGAATTCCCCAAGGATCGAATCAAGGAATGCCACGCCATCATCAAGAGGGATATTGCCGTCAAGCAAAACCGGCCTGAACTGTGCGAACGCATAGACGACCGGTTCATCAGGCCCAAGGTTCATTGCCGGACGATGTTCGAAAGCAAGAAGGAGCCGAAGGACCTGATCTATGCCGACGATATTCCTCAAATCCAGGGGCGGAATGTTCTGCTCACGGAAAAGGACGGCAAGTTCGTCGACGTTGCGAAATCGGCTGGCTTCGAGATCGGCGGCTGGAGCTGGGACGTCAAGGCCATCGCTTCCGCGAACACCGAGTTGCAGGACATCGTCATCTTTAACGGTTTCTGGGGCCTGGCGGACGTCTCGCCCTCCAAGATATACTTGCGCAATGAGGGCGGATTGAAATTCGCGAACCAGACGCGCGAGTCAGGGTTTGAGGATTACGCCATCATCGGCAGCGCTGCGGCCGCCGATTACGACAATGACGGCGACATCGATATGATCGCGGCCAGCCAGAACGGCCCGCTCATCGCCTATTGGAACAACAATCAGAACTCAAATTCAATCAAGGTCGAGCTTCGGGACAGAGCCGGAAACCGTTTCGGCATCGGCAGCAAGGTTCGGATTTTCTACGGCGAGAACGACAGCGCCATGCAGTGGCGCGAATTCCAGTTAAGCGGCGGCTACGGTTCCTTCGACGCTCCTTACATCCACTTTGGCCTGGCCGATCATGCGGAAGTCTCCCGCATTGAGGTGGAATGGTCGACCGGACAGAAAGATACCCTCAAGGGTCCCTTCGCCGCCAACCGCAATTACCGGATCGAACGCGCCCAACAGGCAACGAATTAAGGCAGCTGCTCATGGAAATTCTCGGCGTCCCCCTTCTGTCGATTGCAATCTGGCTCGCCGTCGGCGCTGTCTGTGGCTGGCTCGAAAAATCGCGGGTCGGCGCGGCACGCTTGCCCGACGCCGGTTACTGGCTAGGGGGCGCCATCGGCGCGTGCCTTGCTGGCATGTTTTTCCTGCGCTGGGGAGAGCTTGTTCCGGGAAACCCCGTGCTCGCGCCATTGGTATCCGGCGTTGTCGGTGCCGCGATCTCCCTGACCATTCTCAGCCTGGCCCTAAAGTTAAGGCCCGCTGCCTGATCAGTGGTCAGGCGCGCATCAGATCCAGAAAAAGATATAGGCCCAATAGGGTACCCGGCGACAGCGACGCCGCCAGTGGCCATGATGGCGGTAGCGCCGGCACTCGCGGCGGTAGCGGCGCACCCGCCGCCGGCGACGCCGGCGCCTATGCCCCGCGGGCTCGATGTTCTCGTCCCACTCGGGTTCCGGGGCCGTGGCATCGGCCGTGACGTCGGGAAGACCTGACGGGAATCCGACCAGTGCCTCAGCCTGGCGCGGCAAGATAGAGGCGGCGGCAGTGGCAGCCCCGAAGCCAAGCAGGCCTGTAACAAACAATCTCCTGTCCATCACTGTCTCCTCTAACACCCGGCGATCTTTCTAAATGCGGCCTGGGGCAAAGAGTTCCCGAGTTCATTCCAGGAAAAGGTGATTGCGCCGTTGGTATCGGCATCGTCGGCGCCTCGATCGCCCTGACGGCCCTCAGCCTCGCCGCGACGCTCCGGCGTGTGCCGCTTCAGCGGGCGGCGGTGCCCCGGTCCAGCTCAAAGCCCACCCAGTAAAACGCCGTCTCGCCGCATGTTTCGCAGCACACCGGCTGCTCCCATTCGTCGATGGCGGGGTAGGGCTCCGCGGTGCAGCCGGTGAGGCACTTCTCTCCGTCTTCGACCCAGACATGGTCGCAGCGCGGTTGTGGAAGGGGCGCGATATGGGCGCGAATCAGTTGGTGTCTCATGTGAATCGTCTACGCCCGCTCGGGGAGGACGATCAAGCCTGACGGCGATCACCCATGGGGCGGCAACACCACGACCCGCGTTCCGATTTCCACCCGGTCATAGAGGTGGATCACGTCGATATTGAGCAGGCTGATGCATCCTGCCGTGGTGGCTCGCCCGATCAGCGCCGGATCGGTGGCGCCGTGAATGCGGATCACCGTGTCCACTTCGCCCTGGTAGAGATAGAGCGCCCGCGCGCCCATGGGATTGCCGGGACCCCCGGGCATGCCATGAATGTGTTTGGCCATGGCCGGAAACTCGGCAAGATGCTCGGGCGTCGGCACCCACACGGGCCACTTCGCCATGCGCTTGACCAAGGCTTCGCCAGCCCACGACCTGCCGGCCTTGCCAACGCCCACGCCGTAGCGTGTCGCCTTGCCGCTGCCGAGCACTTGGTACAGAAAGCGATGCTTGACGTCGACGACAAGGGTCCCCACCGGCTCGTGGGTCTTATACTTCACATCGCGCCGCCGGAACTTGTAGGCAATCTGCTTTGCGTCGGATTCGAAAACCGGAAACGGCTCGCCCGCAAGCGCCAGTGCCTGGCGCACCGGAAGAAATCCGGTGGCGAGCATGGAAGTGAGAAATGTGCGGCGTGAAATCGGCATCGGCATTTCCGAAGCCGATTCCTAATAGCCTGCGTCTGTCGGATCAATAGCTATTCGAGGCTGGTCTTTAAAAGCAGCGATTGGCTCAGTTCACGATCCTGACCATGGCGAGTTGCTTGGCGATGCTCTCGAACGCCGCGATCAGTTCGTCCGAACCCTTTGCAACGAAGCTTTTGCTTGCAGCGCTGGCGCAATCTGCCAGCATCTTCTCCACCGCCTCGTCTTCGACCTCGTAAAGTACGGTGTAGATGTCGATATTGTCGGCCTTGACGTTTTCGCAAAGCTGCGTCGTCAGGGTGTTGGCATACGGCTTATCCTTGTAGGGGCCGCTCTTGTCGGACCCGTGACCGGATGCATTAACGCTGGTGGGTGCGAGCGTATTGGCGCCATCCGTCATAATGATGAGAACCTTCTTGCCATCCTTGGCCTGGAGATCCGCAAGCGGCAGGGCGGAGGTTAGAGGAGCATCGGGTGTGAGCATATTCCACCCCCAGGTAATGCCCGCGGGGAGATATGTTGATCCGTTCACCGAAAGAGTTTCGATTGTGCTGACGGCGGGCCCAACCTTATCGGTCAGATCAAGGATTTCGTCGGCGCAAGTGATGTCCATCATTCCGGGATATGTATTGTCGATTAAGTTAAGCACCGGACGATACTCTTCGGCACGCGAGCCGACACAGCCGTTGAACTTGTGCTGTGTCGTGACAGTCTTGCAAGTTTTTACGGGGTCACCCAAACTGTCGCAGGTCGTTGTCGTCTTCTTGCAGGAATAGGTCGTCGTGACGCCGTCCTTGGTTGAGCTGCAGGTTGAGGTGGTCGTGTTCTTCTTGCAATTCTTGGCGTCCGGATAAGTCGTGGAGCAGGATGGACCGGTTGTCGAGTAGTCATCGGGCACGTCGAGGCCCGGCTCGTCGCGCCGGCTCACCCCCACATTGACGTAGCTCCCAAAGGGAACGATGCCGACCCGCGCTTGGGGATTCTTGAGAACAGTCTTAACGAGATCCTTGGCGGCATCTTCGAGCGCGTCGATCTTGGAACCGGCCATGGAATCGGTCGTGTCGAGGACCAGGACAGCTTCAATAGGCGGCGTTCCGCGGAGTTTTACCGTGGCGGATGCCTCCGTTTCCATCTCCATTATTCCGGCAAGCGCCATGAGCGACGTCGGCAGCTCACCCGTCAGGGTGACGGACACCGTCTGCGCATCGGCATCATAATTGAACGCGGGTGCATTGATGTTTTGGCTGGTGACGTTCATTTTGTTGCTATCAACGAAGTTGGCTGCAATCTTTTCCAGCTTCTTTGTGTCGGTTTCCGGAGAAGCTCCGGCCGAAAGCGCGGCCGCATCCGCGATGGTTTGGAGCTCGGTCTGTGCCCTCTGCCAACGGACGTAATCCAACGCACACCCCACTGCAATCAACAGGCCCGTAATTGAGAGAGCGAAGGTGACGGCAACGCCCCCCACGTTATTTCTGGAGAACAGACGCAGCAATGTCATGACGGCACCTCGTTGCAACATCATGGCATTTTAGAAGAACATTCATAAAAATCGGCTTGAGCTTAAATCTAAAATTTTAGATATCTCTCGGTGCGGTCCCGCGAACGGGATCCTAAACTCCGGAACCCAGGGAACTCCAACCGGGTTGAGAGCGTTTTGGGCGGGAAGGAGTCGATAATGCGAACGATTTTAGGGATGATTCTCGGATGCGTGCTGACCATAGCCGCTGTTTACGTTCATGATTCAATGGCGGCACCGGCGGACGCCACGGAGACGACCGCCAGCACCGCGGACATGATCGTTAACTGGGACGTTGCCGAACGCGAATGGAGAGAAGTCAGGGAAAACGTCCATACGGCATGGCTAAGGCTGAAAGCCAACATCGGTTGAAAGTGCCTTGGCGCGCGGCTAATTGATTTTGCTGGTGCCGGCTACAGGACTCGAACCTGTGACCCCCTGATTACAAATCAGGTGCTCTACCAACTGAGCTAAGCCGGCAAACCCAGCGCCGCTTCCCATAAGACTTGCCCGCGTGCTCCGCAAGCATGGCAACCTTGGGCACACTCTCCCAATCTCCCTGTCCGTCACCCAGCGAAAGCTGGGGTCCCGCTTTCATTCAAACTCCGGGGTGTCAAGCGGGATTCCAGCTTGGGCTGGAATGACGGAAGGGCGAATAGCGCTTTTGCTACAGTGGCGGATGCGGTGGCGGGCGGGCGCTCGGAGCGCTTTTGGGCCGCTCGGGGTCAAACTGATTCATTGCCTTATGCAGCAGTTTGATCTTTTCCCATTTTTTGCGGTCATCGTTGGGCCGCACCGTTTGGTTTATCTTAGGATAGCGGAGTCCATCCGATGCCTTGACGCGCCGCCCCACCACTTTTCCCAGGACCTCGGCCTGTCCGGGATCGGGCCTTCGGCCGTGTTTCAAAAGAAACGCGGAATAGGCGTCGCGCCCATACTGATGTTCCCAGTGCTGGGCCTCCAGGCGGACCGGATGTGCCTCCGCCGGCGGCGGCGCCGCTGGTCTGGCTGGAAATGGTATGATCGAACCCAAAGCGAAATCTCCAACACCACAGTATTGTTGGAGGTCCCTACTTTTAAGTTAATCGCTAGGGTTGCAGTCTAAATCTGCCCCTCGCGTGCCATGCGCTTGTCGAGATAGATGGCGCAGAGCTTGGTCAGCTCCTCGATCTTGTCCTGGAAGAAGTGGTTGGCGCCGGGGATCACCTTATGCTCGATGATGATGCCCTTCTGGGTCTTCAGCTTTGAGACAAGGCTATGGACCGCCTCGGGCGGCGTCACTGTATCCTTTTCACCATTCAGGAACAGACCCGAAGCGGGGCAGGGCGCAAGGAACGAGAAATCGTAATGCTTGGCCAGCGGCGCCACTGAGATGAAACCTGAAATCTCCGGGCGGCGCATCAGCAGTTGCATGGAAATCCATGCGCCGAAGGAAACTCCGGCGATCCAGCACACCTTGGCCTCGCGGTTGAAAGCCTGTAGCCAGTCAAGCGCGGAAGCCGCATCCGCCAGCTCGCCGGCGCCGTTCTCGAAGATGCCCTGGCTGCGGCCGACGCCGCGGAAATTGAAGCGCAGCGCCGAGAAACCCCGGCTTACAAACATCTGATAGAGCGAGTGCACGATCGGATTGTTCATCGTGCCGCCGAAGCTCGGATGCGGATGCAGCAGGATGGCGACAGGCGATCCGGGAGCCTTGTTGTGGTGGTAACGCGCTTCGATCCGGCCGGCCGGGCCGTTGAAAATCACCTCAGGCATGGAAGTCCCGCGTCCCCGTATGAATGCCGGTAAATAGTTGACTCCAGCGCTCGGGTTTTCTATATCGTTCTTTAGAATGCTTCAAAAGGGCCGTTAACCCAAGGAACCCCGCCTTTAGCATGGGTAAGGGGTGAAAAAGCAAGCACTTCGTGAGCCGGAGAGGGATCGCCAGCGATGAAAATGAGCACCAAGGGCCGTTACGCCGTCATGGCGATGATCGATATCGGTGAGCATTCGCAAGGACGGCCCATCTCGCTTGCCGAAATCGCCGAACGTCAAGATATCAGCCAGGAATATCTCGAGCAGCTTTTCGGCAAACTCCGGAAAGCCGGGCTTGTTGAAAGCGCCCGTGGCCCCGGTGGCGGCTACCGGCTGGCCCGCGAAGCCGGTGAGATTCCGATGGCGGACATTATCCTCGCCGTCGATGAACCCCTGCGGGTCACGCGCTGCGAGGGTGACGCAGTCGAAGGCTGCGTCAGGGGAGAGAAATGCAGCGCCCATGATCTGTGGTCCTCGCTCGGACGCCAGATGATGTCGTTCCTCGGCTCCATTACTCTCGATGATGTCGTCTCCAAGCGCAATCTGGCTCTCGCTGCCTCCATCAAGCAGGCCAAGGCTCGCCATTGGAGGCCGGCGAATTGAGAACCTATCTCGACCATAACGCAACGAGCCCGCTCCGCCCTTCGGCGAAGACAGCAATGCTGGCGGCCATGGAGCTAACCGGCAACGCCTCCTCCGTGCATCGGGAGGGGCGCGCCGCCCGCCAGCTGCTTGACGACTCGCGCGAAACCATCGCCCGCTCCATCGGCGCCATCGCGCCCATGGTTTCATTTACATCCGGTGGTTCCGAGGCCAATAACCTCGCCGTCAAAAGCGCGCCCGTCGAACGCATCCTGGTTTCCGCAATCGAACATCCCGCCATCTTGGAATCAGCAAAGGCCAGCGGCAAAGACACGCTTGCCGTTCCCGTCACCGCCGAAGGCCTCGTCGACCTCGGCGCCTTGGCGAAATTGCTTGAGGGCCCAAAGTCGCTGGTCAGCGTCATGCTCGCCAACAATGAGACCGGCGTTATCCAGCCGGTGCGGGAGATTGCTTCCCTGGCGCACGCTCATGGCGCGCTGGTGCATACTGATGCCGTTCAGGCTCTTGGAAAAATCCCGGTAAATTTCGCACTGCTGGGCGTGGATATGATGACGCTAGCCGCCCACAAGGTTGGCGGCCCTCCCGGCGTGGGCGCCCTTGTGGTGCGCGATGGTTTGGCCCTTGAACCGCTGATCCATGGCGGCGGCCAGGAACTCCGCCGCCGGGCGGGCACGGAAAACCTTGCGGGCATCGCCGGGTTTGCCGCCATCACCGGGGAAAGTATGCTGGACGTCAAAATCTTGCGAGACAAAATCGAATCCATGCTTGGAGGCGCTGTGATCTTCGGACGCGTCGCTCCACGGCTTCCCAACACCACCTACTTCTCCTATCCCGGCATGAGCGCTGAAACGCTGCTGATGAATTTTGACCTGGAGGGTATCGCGGTGTCCTCCGGCTCAGCGTGCTCCTCCGGCAAGGTGGCGAAATCCCACGTGTTGGCGGCCATGGGAGTGGCGCCTGAATTGGCGCGCGGTGCAATCCGCATCAGCCTTGGCTGGGACACCTCGCAAGACGACATCAACGAATTCATTGCCGTTTGGAGCAAGCTTCAAGCGCGCCACAAGGCTGCATAGGAAGACAAATGGCCGATCTCGACACCATCGAACTCGTCAAGGATATCGAAGTCGACAAATACAAATACGGCTTCACGACCGATATCGAATCCGACTTCGCGCCGAAAGGCCTGAACGAAGACACCGTGCGTTTCATCTCCGCCAAGAAAGGCGAGCCGTCGTGGATGCTCGATTGGCGTCTCGAAGCCTATCGCCGCTGGGTGCAGATGGAGGAGCCCACATGGGCGCGCGTCCATTATCCCAAGATCGATTTTCAGGACCTCTATTACTATGCCGCCCCCAAGAGCATGGCGACGCCCAAAAGCCTCGACGAAATCGATCCCAAGCTTCTCGAAACCTATGCCAAGCTCGGCATTCCGCTGAAGGAACAGGAAATCCTCGCCGGTGTCCGCAAGCAGGGCGAGAAGAGCGAACTCGACAGCGTTGGCGGCGGTGAATACGGCACAGGCCGCGTCGCCATCGATGCCGTGTTCGACTCGGTTTCCGTCGTCACCACATTCAAGGATGAACTCGCCAAGGCCGGCGTCATCTTCTGCTCGATCTCCGAAGCGATACGCGAACACCCCGATCTGGTGAAGAAATATCTGTTCTCTGTCGTGCCGCAGGGCGATAATTTCTACGCGGCGCTGAACTCGGCGGTGTTCTCCGACGGCTCGTTTGTCTATGTGCCGCCCAATACGCGCTGCCCCATGGAGCTGTCCACCTATTTCCGCATGAACGCCAAGAATACGGGGCAGTTCGAGCGGACACTGATCATCGCCGATAAGGGCTCTTACGTTTCTTATCTCGAAGGCTGCACCGCGCCCACCCGCGATGAAAGCCAGCTCCATGCCGCCGTGGTGGAACTGATCGCCCTCGACGATGCCGAGATCAAATATTCCACAGTGCAGAACTGGTATCCCGGCGATGCCGAGGGCAAAGGGGGCATCTATAATTTCGTGACCAAGCGCGGCGATTGCCGCGGGCCCCGCTCCAAGATTTCCTGGACTCAGGTAGAGACAGGCTCCGCCATCACCTGGAAATATCCAAGCTGCATCCTGCGCGGCGACGACTCGCGCGGCGAATTCTACTCGATCGCCATCTCCAACGGCCGCCAGCAGGTCGACAGCGGCACCAAGATGATCCACCTGGGCAAGAACACCTCAAGCCGCATCATCTCCAAGGGCATCGCCGCGGGGAAAAGCGACAATACTTATCGCGGCCTTGTCTCAGCGCACCGCAAGGCGACAAACGCCCGCAACTTCACCCAATGCGATTCACTCCTGATCGGCGACAAATGCGGCGCGCACACGGTGCCCTATATCGAGGCCAAGACTTCAACTGCCCAGTTTGAGCATGAGGCCACCACATCGAAAATCTCCGACGATCAGATGTTCTACTGCATGTCTCGCGGACTCTCTCAAGAAGAGGCGGTGGCCCTCATCGTCAACGGCTTCGTCCGTGATGTGTTGCAGCATTTGCCCATGGAGTTCATGGCGGAAACCCAGAAGCTCATCGGTATTTCTCTGGAAGGAAGCGTTGGATGAGCGCACCTAGGGCGAAAGTCGACCGTGAAGTTACTCGGATTTTTGCCTTTGTCGCAGCCGGAGGGCTCGTGTTTTGGCTTTTCGGTTTGACAGGGATTGGAATGTCACTGGCGATTGTGGCCTTTGGAGCCGCTTGCACCGCGATCGGGCGGTCTTGGGGCCTACGAGACTTAAGGCATTTCAAGAAGTTAGGAGAAGAACGCGCGTTGTCGGAGTTCTTTATTGCCAATCATCTTGACGATTTTGAAGTGCGCCGTTCGATGCTCGTGCGGAACAAAATGGTTGACTACTCCAAAGAAAATGAGACAGCGTTTCTCGGATCCGTAATTCAGCAACGCGCACACAATCTGGATGATGATCTATCTAAGTTTCAAAAGTATATGGAAAACCTTCCCGAAATCGCGCTGCGGGTTGCAAAATCGTATGCGGACCAGTTGGCTTTACCAAATTGGCGCATACAGGGACGCGTGATAAATGGCACGGACTTCATCATTGAAGACTACACCAATGGAATTGCCTACCGGCCTGGCGACGAGAGTCCGAATAAACCGGGCGGCTACAGATTTGTTATCGTAGCGCCCAACAGTATTTCGCAATCGTTGCAGTTCTTTCAAATTAATGATCGCACAATTAAGTTGGGCGGAATGCATCACCTGGTTCAAATCGACAGGTTTGCAGAAACAATCACAAGTGAAATGAAAGAAGCGACGTGGACTGAAGTTCCCCGGCAGACAACATCGTCCAAAGCTCTGGTCGGGAATCCATGAGTCGCGACCCGCCAACTCAGGGCTCTGATGGTGTCACCGGAACATTAACAAACTTGCTCCGTATACCAAGATGACAACTTTTTGAGGAATCATGCTCGAAATCAAAAACCTTCACGTCAAGCTGGCCGATGAAGATCGCGCCATCGTTAACGGCTTGTCGCTCAGCGTGAAGCCGGGCGAAGTGCACGCCATCATGGGGCCGAACGGTTCCGGTAAAACGACGCTCTCCTATGTGCTGGCGGGGCGCGCGGGCTACGACGTGACCGAAGGCTCCGTCACCTACAAGGGCGAGGACCTGCTCGCGATGGAGCCGGACCAGCGGGCGGCGAAAGGTTTGTTCCTCGCCTTTCAGTACCCTATCGAGATCCCGGGCGTCGCCACCATGCAATTTCTAAAGGTTGCCTTGAACGCCCAGAAGAAGGCGCGCGGCGAAAAGGAGCTTTCGACGCCCGATTTCATGCGTCTGGTCAAGGACCGCGCCGCCAGGCTTCACATCGGCACAGATATGCTGAAGCGCCCGGTGAATGTCGGCTTTTCCGGAGGCGAGAAGAAGCGCGCCGAAATTCTGCAAATGGCGGTGCTCGAGCCATCGCTGTGCGTTCTCGATGAAACCGATTCCGGCCTCGACATCGATGCGCTCCGCATCGTGGCCGATGGCGTCAATGCATTGCGCTCCCCGAACCGCGCCATGATCGTCATCACCCATTACCAGCGCCTGCTCGATTACATTGTGCCGGACAAGGTGCATGTGCTGTCCCAGGGCCGCATCGTGAAATCAGGCGACAGAACGCTGGCGCTCGAACTGGAAGAGAAAGGCTACGCTGAATTCGAGAAGGACGCCGCATGAATGTGGCGCTGACCAGAACGGCTGCAGAGATGGCCTATGGCGGCGAGCTGCTGCCCCATCCTCGCATGGAGGACTGGAAGTGGACGAACCTCCGTACACTGATCGACAGGCCTTACCCGCCCCGCATCCAGTTTGAGGCCAAAGCGGCCCAAGTGGAACGGCTGATCAAGGCGGCATGTTTCGGCCGCGTGGCGGCGGGGCGCATGGTTTTTGTTAACGGCCATTACGATGCGGCCCGTTCGAAGTTGGCCAATGAGGAGGTTGTTTCGCGGGTGGTGGCCGATGAGCCGGTGCTGCAGCTCAATCAAGCCTTCGCCACCGATGGTGCGAAACTCAAACTATCTGGATCCGCCGATACGCCGGTCGAGCTTCTATTCCTTGCCACCTATGCGGAGCCCCGCACCATAGCACTTCGCAACGTGATCGAGATAGCCCCCGGGGCTTCCGTCACGCTTGTCGAAACCCATGCGGGCGAGGGCGACTATCTCGTCAACAGCGTTACCGAGATCGTACTGGGCGATGGCGCGAGACTGGATCGCATCAAGGCCGAATGCGAGTCGCCTTCCGCAGTGCATCTCGCCCATACCCACGTAACCTTGGGAAAGAACGCCACCCTCCGCGATTTCACGCTCACCTCGGGCGCCCGCGTCAACCGCCAGAACGGCACCTATCGGTTCGAAGGCGAGGGTGGCGATGCCAAGGTTTCCGGCGCCTATCTTCTGGCAGGCAAGCAGCATGCGGATACGCGCCTCATTGTCGACCATGCCGTGCCCCATTGCACCAGCCGCGAACTGTTCAAATGCGTGATGGACGAGAATGCGCGCGGCATTTTCCAGGGCAAGGTGATCGTCCGCCGCGATGCCCAGAAAACCGACGGCAAGCAATCGAGCCACGCGCTTCTTCTTTCCGATACGGCCGAATTCAATGCCAAGCCCGAGCTCGAAATCTTCGCCGATGATGTCGTGTGTGGCCATGGCGCAACTTCCGGCGATCTCAACGAGGATCACCTCTTTTACCTGCGCTCGCGCGGCGTGCCGGAAGACGAAGCCAAGTCCCTGCTGATCGCAGCCTTTGTCGGCGAGGCCTTCGAAACTGTCGAGCACGAGGGCATCCGCGAGGCGCTCACCACCTATGCCGCAACCTGGCTCACCGACCACCGGAGGTCGAAGTGAACGCTTCCCCTCACCCGGCGCTGACGCGCCATCCTCTCCCGCAAGGGGAGAGGGGAGGGTACGACGTCGCTGCAATCCGCCGGGATTTCCCGATTCTGTCGCGCCAGATCTATGGGAAGCCGCTCGTTTATCTGGACAACGCCGCCTCAGCCCAGAAGCCGCAGGTCGTGCTCGATGCGATGACGAAGAGCTACACCGGTGAATACGCCAACGTACATCGCGGTCTGCATTTCCTGTCGAATACGGCGACGCAATCCTTCGAGGATGCGCGGGAAAGTGTCCGCCGCTTCATAAATGCTCCGTCCAAGGAGCAAATTATCTTCACCCGCAATGCCACGGAAGCTATCAACCTCGTGGCCCAGAGCTTCGGCGGCCTCGTCATCGGCGAGGGCGATGAGATCGTGCTGTCGATCATGGAGCACCATTCCAACATTGTGCCCTGGCATTTCCATCGCGAGCGCCGCGGCGCTGTGATCAAATGGGCGCCTATCGATGATGACGGCAATTTCCTCCTCGATGAATTCGAAAAGCTGCTGACGCCGAAAACCAAAATCGTCGCCATCACCCATATGTCGAATGCGCTCGGCACCATCGTGCCGATGGCCGAGGCCATCAAGCTTGCCCATGCGCGCGGCATTCCGGTGCTCGTCGATGGCAGCCAGGCCGCGGTGCATATGCCTGTGGATGTCACGGCACTCGATGCGGATTTCTACGTCTTCACCGGCCACAAGACCTATGGCCCCACCGGCATTGGCGTTCTCTATGGCAAGGCCGAACATTTGAAGCGCATGCCGCCCTATCAGGGTGGCGGCGAGATGATCAATGAAGTGACGACCGAAGGCATCACTTATAACGATCCGCCGCATCGCTTTGAGGCGGGAACACCCGCTATTGTCCAAGCTATCGGCCTCGGCGCGGCACTTGACTACATGCGCGGCGTCGGCCTCGCCAATATCGCCGCCCACGAAGCGGCCTTGCGCGATTATGCCATGCAGCGCCTCTCGCAGATCAATTCGCTGCACATTTATGGCCGCGCCAAAAATAAGGGCGCCATCGTCGCCTTCAACATGGCCGGCGCCCATGCCCATGATGTAGCGACTGTGATTGACCGTTCCGGCGTCGCCGTGCGCGCCGGCACCCATTGTACCCAGCCGCTGCTGGCCCGCTTCGGCGTCACCGCCACCTGCCGCGCCTCTTTCGGCATGTACAACACCCACGAGGAGGTTGACGTGCTGGCGGAAGCGCTTATCTCTGCACAAAGGATTTTCTTGTGACCGAAGCTCTTGAACAGACAGCGGCCGAAGTGCTGCCCCAGCCGAGCGCCATTCCGCCCGATGACCTCGCGCGGATGACGGACGATATCGTGGCGGCGCTCAAGACCGTCTACGATCCTGAAATCCCAGTCGACATCTATGAGCTCGGCCTCATCTACAAGGTCGATATCGACGACGACCGCAATGTGGCAATCGAGATGACGCTGACTGCCCCCGGCTGCCCCGTGGCCGGCGAAATGCCGGTGTGGGTCGAGAATGCTGTTTCAACGGTCGCCGGTGTGGCCAGCGTGAAAGTAACCATTGTTTTCGATCCGCCGTGGGATCATAGCCGCATGTCCGATGAAGCGCGCGTCGCGCTCAATATGTGGTAGGATCGTGAACATGGCGACAGCAAACCCACGTCCCCGCCCGCAGGCCATGAAGCTCACCGATGCCGCCGCCTTGCGCGTCCGCGAGATCATGGCGAAATCGGAAAAGCCCGTCGCCGGTCTCCGCATCGGCGTCAAGAACGGCGGCTGCGCGGGCATGGAATACACGATGGAATGGGCCGCCGAGCAGAAGCCCTTCGACGAAGTCATCGAGGACAAGGGCGTCAAGGTCCTCATTGATCCCAAGGCCATCATGTTCCTGCTCGGCACCGAGATGGATTTTCAGGCGAGCACGCTCAAATCCGGCTTCGTCTTCAACAACCCCAACCAAACCTCCGCCTGCGGCTGCGGCGAAAGCGTGCAACTGAAGCCGGCGATGGTCTAAACTTCCCTTCTCCCCTTCGGGGAGAAGGAGGGGCCCACGCCGTCAGGCGTGGGAGGATGAGGGGATCTCAGGTCTCGCAATTGAAACACCGGCCCTCACCCTCCCAAGCTTCGCTTGGGCCCCTCCCTCTCCCCGAAGGGGAGAGGTAAAGTAGGGTATGTCCAACTTTATCCTCGCAATCGCGATTGTCTTCGGCGGCTGGTGGCTGCTCCGCAAGCTTGGCGCGTCACAGCCCGCTCAAGTGCGCGGGCTTACGCGCAAGCTCATGGGCGGGGCCATCATCGCTGTTGCGGGTTTCCTGATGCTGCGGGGCGCTTACAACATTGCGCTTCCGCTTTTTGCCCTGGGTGCGGGCCTCGTGGGCGAGACGGCGCTGTTCCCCAATGGCCTGCGCTGGCCCGGAGCAAACACCGCTCCGCAACCGCCCGCCCGCGCTTCACAAGGTCCAATGACGCGCGCTGAGGCCTATGAAATTCTTGGCCTCAAACCCGGTGCGACGGTGGCCGATGTCCGCGATGCGCACCGCCGCCTGATGAAGGACTTCCACCCCGACCACGGCGGCAGCAATTATCTCGCCATCAAGATCAATCAGGCGAAGGAGCTGCTGTCTCAGGAGTTGGGCGCTACCACGTAGCAACTGGTATTCGTCCGCGCCAGCTGCCGGCAGGCCTCCCGCGCCGCCTTCTCGGTAAAACCGGAGAAACGCGCCCGGTAGGTCGTCTTGTCGCCCTTCTGCACCGTCACCGTGAAGGCGGGCTTGCCGCGAAGCTCCGTTGGGCCTTCGGCGCGGAGTTTGGACAGGCGCGTGGTTGCATCCTTCTTGCTCGCGTAAGCGCCGATCTGGATATTCCAGACCGCTTCCGGCACGGCGGCCAACTCGGGTGAATCGGCGCTCCCCGCTTCCTTGGCTTCGGGTTTCACCTCGAAAGGAAGGTTCTCCGGCAGGGTGGCAGGTGCAAGTGTTGCTTCGAGGATTTTGGGCGCCGACGGCTTATCCCTGGGGATGGCGATAACCTTCGATGCGGCTGATGCGTCCGCGGGCTGCTCTCCGCTCGGCGCCGACTCGGCGGCATCCGCCATTGCGGCGGCCAAGGGATCCATGGCGCCGAGTGATGAGCCGGCCAAGGCCGCGATGGTCTTGCCGTTCACGCATTTGGGAAATGCCTTGTCCAGCATCTTCCTCATGTAAGCATTGCGCGAGCCGCCCGACTTCCCGCCCATCACCACGCCGACGATCCGCTTTTCACCCCGTCTGGCGGAGGTCGTGAGGTTGAAGCCCGAAGCGTGAATGTAGCCGGTCTTGATCCCGTCGGTTCCCGCATATTTGCCAAGCAGGCGGTTGTGCGTATGCGTGGTCCGCCCGCCATAGGTGAAGGCCATGGTGCGGAAATAGGGATAATATTGCGGGAAGTCGCGCTGCAGGCGAAGCCCCAGCGTGGCTTGATCCCGCGCCGTCGTCACCTGCGCTGGGTTTGGAAGGCCCGAGGCATTGCGGTAGACTGTGCGGCTCATGCCGAGGCGCTTGGCCGTCCTGGTCATGCGCTCGGCAAAGGCCGACTCCGTGCCGCCCAGCGTTTCGGCCACCGCGGAGGCCACATCATTGGCCGATTTCACCACCAGCGCCTTGATCGCCAGCTCGACGGTGATTTGTGTCCCCGGTTTCACCCCCAGCTTGGAAGGCTGCATGCGCGCCGCCCGTGGGGACATGGTGACAGGCGACGTAAGTTTGATTTTGCCTGCTTCGAGGTCTTCGAAGACCACATAAAGCGTCATCATCTTGGTGAGCGAGGCCGGGTAGCGCCGTCCGTCCGGGTCAACGGATGATATGATCTTGCCGGTGCGGGCATCCACTGAAATGGCCGAGAATTGAACTTTCGCAATCCCCGGTTGCGCCATGGCCAAAGCGCCCAGGAACAGCACCAGGGAAAAGATGACCCGCCGCAGCGCCCCACCGGCTAAAATCATGATGACTCCACTGCCCGGCATCAGCCGGCATTCCCATGTAAAAAGACGTCCAGGCCGCCCCAGCCATCTAACCTTCGCGGCCATTACGGAGTGGTAAACGGCGCGATTCTCACTTTAGCTCAAATTCCCTATGTTGCAATGCAAAATAATCTTGACAAAAATGGTGCAGTGCATATATCGCGGCTATCGAGTTCAAAAACCACCCTTATCCCCTGGAGAGCCACAAACATGATCAAGTCCTTCGAAGAGTTGCAGTCCCTGAGCAAAGACGGTCTGCAGGCCTATGCCGCCTCGGCCACCGCCCTGACCAAGGGTTTCCACGCCATGGCGCAGGATGCCGCCGAATTCTCGCGGAAGTCCTTCGAAACCACGACCGCCGCCGTCGAGCACACTGCTGCCGCCAAGTCCATCGAGAGCGTGCTTGAAGTCCAGCAGCGCTATGCCAAGGAAGCCTACGACGCATTCGTGGGCCAGATGAGCAAGTTCGGCGAGCTTTACCTCGCCACCGCCCGGGAGGCCTACAAGCCCCTGGAGGCGAGCTTCCAGGCCTTCGGCGCCAAGGCCAAGCAGTAAGCAGCGTTTAATGCCGATAAGGGCCCGTCGTGCACCCGCACGGCGGGCTTTTTTTAGTCCGCCATTCCGATGATCACCGGCACGTGGTCCGAGGGCTTGTCCCAGCCGCGCACATGGCTGTCGATCCGCGCCGTTTCGAGCCGGTCCGCCCCTTGAGGCGATAGCAGAAGGTGGTCGATGCGCAGCCCATTGTTCCGCTGCCACGCACCCGCCTGATAATCCCAGAAGGTATAGACATCTTTCTCCGGCATGAGGGCGCGGACCGCATCGGTGAGCCCAAGGTTCAGCATGATGCGAAACCTCGCCCGAGTCTCCGGCAGGAAGAGGGCATCCCTCGTCCAGTTCTCCGGATGTTTCGCATCAAGCAGGGTTGGTATCACATTGTAATCTCCCGCCAGCACCAAGGGCTCCTCAAGCGCCATCAATTCGCGCGCGTGTGAGGTGAGGCGTTCCATCCACTCCAGCTTGTAGGTATATTTCTCCGTCCCCGCCGGATTGCCATTCGGCAAATAGATGGAAGCAACCCGCACCATGCCGGAACATCCAGGGATCAGCGCTTCGATATAGCGGGCAGGGGACTCGCGATCATCGCCGGGGAGGCCGCAACGGATATCTTCCGGCTTCGCCTTCGACAGAATTGCCACGCCATTGTATGATTTCTGGCCATGAACGCACACATTGTAACCCAAGTCCTCGAAGGCGGCCGCAGGAAAGCTCGCCGTCTCGCATTTGATTTCCTGCAAGCACACGACATCGGGATTGGCTTCCTTGACCCACGCGACGGCCGTGTCGATGCGCGCGCGTATCGAATTGATGTTCCACGTGGCGATGATCATGCGGCCATGATGACCGCCCGAGCCATTCCATTCAAGAGCCGCCCGTCGCCTTCTTCTTGCGCTTAGTTTTTCTCCGCGAAGACGATGAGGCTTTCGATCATTGGCAGGAGCAGCTCTGTTCGCTTCATGATGTTCATGTGCGTGGTTTCGGGCAGCATTGCGAGCCGCGCATCCGGAATGGTGTCAGCCATAGCAAGTGCGTGCCCGGGCAAGATGAAATCGCGGTCACCGATGGCGAGCAGCACGGGCACCTTGATGCTGGACAATTTATCATCGCCTAAGTCCCAGTCGCTGGTGACCCATTTTTCAAGTTTTTCCATCATCACCTGGAAATGTTCCGGACCAGAAGGATTCTCCGCAAAGGCCGTGCGCATCTCTTTGAAATCCGCTTCAGTCGGCAGGAGTTGGGCCACCTCGGGAGATGGCTTGAAAGCCGGATCGCGGTTCATCTGCGTGATCTCAGGAATCATTCCCTGCAGATTGGAGGCGGCGGATATGGCCGACAGCGAAGCCACGCGGTCGGGTGCGTTAATCGCCAAATCCAGCCCCAGCATGCCCCCCATCGAAAAGCCGACGACATGCACTTCGCCGATACGGAGATGATCGAGCACTCCAAGCGTGTCGCGCCGCATGGAGTCCAGCGTGACCGGCCCGTTGCGGTCGGCGGTGTGGCCGTGCCCCTGCTGCTCGATCGCGATCACCGGCCTCTTTGAGGCCAGCTTCGGAATGAGATCGGAAAAACTCAGGTCGATCGAATTCATGCCGCCGTGCAGCAAGAGCACCGGCGTCTCGTTGGATGCGAGATCGCCATGCGTTTCGTAATATATGTCGTGTCCGTCCACCGTCGCAGTTTCGGCCTGCGCGCCGATGGACAGAAAAGCGAATGCTAACCATGCGTGAGCAAGGGTGCGAAGGATCGGATCAGAATTGCTGGACATGGGCTTAACCTCTTTTCGTGCGTTATCTTTCACATTCATGGGTAACTGGAATAGCTGCTACGGCTTAACCGACGCATAGCGCTCGATCAATGCAGCGACTTCTCCAGGCTTCTCGTCAACGACATAGTGGCCGCTGCCGTCGATTGTCTCAACCGCCACTGAACGCCCGCCGGCGGCTTCAAGTCCCTTTTCGACTGCTGGGAGAAGAGGTCCAAAGCCTTTGTCCGGCGCGGCTCCTCCGACAAGCGCGATCGGCACGTCCAGTGGACCGCGTTGTTCCTCACCGAACCGCTCATCTTCCTCGAACACCCGGTACATGCCCATGGCAGCAGCCATCCGGCCGGGGCGCGAATAGGCGCAGGCATAGCGTTCCACGTCCTCGTCGCTGATCGATTTCGGATCGGCGACCGATGAGCGCAGGAAGTAATCGAGATAGATTGCCTCCCGCCCAGCGAGGAGTTGCTCGGCGAGACCCGGCGCGGCATGAAAGCCGAAATGCCATAGCCCCGGATTGACCTTGATCTCATCCCAAGGATCGACCCCGGGGATCGGCACATCGAGGATCATCACACCGCGCACGTCCTGGGGATGGAGGCGTGCCAGCGCATAGGCGACGCCGCCGCCGACGTCATGGCCGACGACATAGGGCCGTTCGAGTCCAAGCGTCTTGGCGAGCTGGTGTACATCTTCCGCCATGGTCGCCGCATCATAACCGTTGGGCATGGGCTTCGATCCGCCAATGCCGCGCAGGTCGACGGCCACAACCCGGAATCGTTTGGCAAGTCGCGGCATGATGTCGGCGTAGGCCGACCAGTTCTCGGGAAACCCGTGGATGAGAATCAGCGCTGGTCCTTTACCGCCAGCGACATAGTGCAGGTTCGTGCCATTCACCGGCGCTGTCGCGGAAGCAAAACCGGCGGGAATCGTCTCGGGTTTGCATACCTTTTGGCCGGCGGCGAGGCCGGGCACCGACAGCAGCACAAGAGCCACAGTGGCAACGATAAAAGTCCTCCAGGCTGGCGCAGAGTTCATCGGCCCGTGGGCGTCCTTGTTGCTCGCGATGTTTTTCTGCATAACGCTCTCCTTCATTGCGGCCCGATGCCGCTATTTTCATTTCCGAACCGTACGTGCGAGGCACTGCGGATAATGCAGCTGTTCGTTCCAGTCATTCGGACGCCCCTCAGGTGTGAGGTCAAAGAGGTTCCAAAGCGGCTCGAGCACGCCGACATGCCGCGGATCTTGCTCCGAGTCCGTAGGGACGTAGAACATCTCTGAACTCCAGAAATGCCGGATTTCGCTCCCGTTGCGGTGGAAGACGATCATTAGGGGCCTCTGGAATCCCTCCGGCGTTTCAGCATGATAATCGCGCTTGAAGCGATTGCCCGCCGATGACACCAAACGCAGCTTGCGCCAGCCGCGCTCCTTCGCGAAGGCGGCCAGCCGCTCGAGCGGCGCCTTGCCGATCACCACGAAGTTGACATGTTGCCCAACGTGCTCCGCAGCACCATCCAATTGATCGAGGAAAGCCGTGCATGAGGGGCAGGGGCCTTCCTCGCGCTTCAGGCGCGCCGTTGCGCCCTCGCGGGGCGGCGGCCGCTCATCCTCCGGATCGCGGGGAAACATGAAGCTGTAGGCAATCAGCGAGTCCTTGCCCGGTGCAAACAACTCCGAGAGTTTCACCTTGCCCGGCAAGCCACTGGAGTTGATGGCATCGAAAACATAGTCCTCGGTCACCTTGCCGCCCGGCGGCAGAGCGCGGCGCTGCTCTGCTACACGTTCCATGTGACGCCTGAGTTCGATCTCCTCGGCAAGAAGCAGATCACGCGCCTTGCGGTATTCCGCGCTCTCGTTCGGAAAGCGAACGCCGTTCTTCTTTGCCAGTTCGATTGCGGGCTTGAGCTTTTGCTGCGCGGCCATGATCTTCTCCTGGTCAGGCGTCCAGCAGCGGCAAGAAGCCGCCATAGATCATCCGCTTGCCGTCGAAGGGCATATCCTTGCCGGACGGCATGCTGGGATCGTCCATCATCTTCTTCCAGCCCTCGACGCGGGTCGCCTTGTCGGGCCATTCGACCCAGGAATAGACGACCTTCTCATCGCTCGTGGCCTTCACCGCGCCCTTATAATCGGTGACCTTGCCATCGGGGACATCGTCGCCCCAGGCCTCGACAATGCGGGTTGCGCCATAGCCCTTGAGCGCGGCCGCGGCCTTTCTCGCCATCTCGGTATAGGCATCTTTGTTGCTTGTTGGCACCGGCACAAGATAGCCATCGAAATAGCCGCTCTTCTTGCCAGCTTTCTCGTCCACGAACGGCGCGAAGCCGCCATAGATCAGGCGCTGGCCGTCGAAGGGCATGGACCCCATGTCCTTCATGCGCGGATCGCTCCTCATTTTCTCATTGGCCGCATCGCGCGCCGCTTTCGAGGGATATTCCATCCACCCGAACACAACGACCTCATCGTCCTTGGCTTTCACCGCGCCCTTGAAGTCGGTGACCTTGCCATCGGGAACATCATCGCCCCAGGCATCCACCACGCGCGTGGCGCCAAATTCCTTGAACAGCGGCGCCATGCTGCTCGCATGTTTGCGAAACGCTTCCTTGTTGGCGGCGGGAACCGCGGCGACAAATCCTTCAACATAAGTCATTGCTTCACTCCTTTGTTTGATGCTCTTCAGCGAGCGGTGAACGTCACGCCGCCTGGTTTGTTCCGGCGGGCGCATGCGCCGAGATGAGCGCCATATGATCCGCCAAAGCCTTGCGGAACGCGGGCCTTGCCTCACAGCGCAAGCGGTAGGCGTCGAGCGCTGGTATCTCCGCGACCAAATCCGTATGCCTGACGAAGCGCAGCACTGTCGTCATGAGGAGATCGCCCGCGCTGAAACGATCCTCAAGATAATCGCGCCCGTCGAGCCAGGCGGTCAGATCCCGCAGCCGCTTCTTCGCCGCCTCGACTGCCGCAGGCCGGCGCTGCTTTGCCCATTCCTCCTCGGCGTGAAATAAGTCGATTGCGGCAAGATTTTCGATATCCGGCTCAACCGAGTTCAATGCCGCGAACATCCACGTCTTCACGCGCGCCCGCGCTTTCGGATCGGATGGCATGAGGGCGGTCGAGCGCTCGGCGATATGCAACACGATGGCGCCTGACTCGAACATTGTGAGCCCATCTTCCTGGAAAACTGGGATTTGCCCGAACGGCTGCCGACGGCGATGGCTTTCCGCCGTCCGCTCTTCGAATCCGATCGGCTGTTCCTGGTAGGCAAGGCCCGACTCTTCCAGGGCCCAGCGCACCCGCATGTCGCGCGAAATTCCCTGGGCAAAGGGCGGCACCCAGCGATAACCGGTCAATGTGATCATTTCGAACTCCTGAGTTGCTGCTTGACAATTACGTTGATATCAACATAATAGAAACGTGTCAATTGCTGATTCCGTTCCCTTCGAAACCACCATCATGGTGCGCGACACTTGCCTCTGTCTGCACGCTCAACGGGCGGCAAGGGCGCTGGCGCGCCATTTCGATGAGGCGTTCCGGCCGTTGGACCTCACAAACTTCCAGTTCTCACTGCTGATGTCGCTCAACCGTCCAGGCCCGGCGAGCATGGGCGCGGTCGCCGCGGTGCTTGCCATGGACCGCACGACGCTGACCGCCGCGCTCAAACCGCTGCAGCGCCGCAAACTGGTGAAGGTCAGAGCCAGCCCCAAGGATAAACGCGTCCGTTTGATGGAACTCACCGGGGCAGGGCGCACCTTGCTGGCGAAAGCCGTTCCTATCTGGAAGAAGGAACACAGGGAAGTTGAAGCCTTGCTGCGGAATTCCAGCGCCGATGGGCTCCGCAGGGATTTGCTCTTGCTGTCGTAGAAATCAGATCGAAAAGCGGGTGCCACAGCCGCACCTTTGCGATCTAATTCGTGGACTCCAGTTGCTCTGGATGTGAACTCCGATAGTCCAGCTTGGCCTTCGCAGTGTCGAGAAATCCCGGAAGGCGCGGCGCGATATCGGCGATGGATGCGCCTTTGCACAGGAACTCTTGCTTCCAATAACGGTCGTGGCCTCGGTCCTGCGAAGCGCAAATCCAGAGATTGATCCCGAGCGTTTCAGCGTCGTCTAAATAAAGTTGGACTAGGCAGCGCACGTCACTACCCCAGATGATAGACCGATCTGGCCAATCCTTATAGTTCCGGCTGATCGACAGGGAATGAAGAGCGGCAAAATGCTCCAATTCCGGGTCAAGTGATTTAATGGGCGCTTCAATGTGCTGCCACTCTTCTTTAGTCCCGTACCAACCGCCGTTGGCCATTCGCTTCCTCCTCGTGTCATCCTAACAGATCTAATGGCCGTCCGCTGGTCGCCGATTGCAGAAGTTCAGCCACGCCGTCTGACCATCTGAGACATGGGCGGCCTGGAAGGCTTTGCTGCGAAGGCCGCAGCGTCGATCGCGAGCGGACCGCGGTGCTCCGCGGCCATTAGGCGCGCGCGAACGGATGCGTTCGGCTCCACGGTCGTCACAGCATCTGTGATCTTGATACCGCCGGCGAGATCAAATGCCTCATCATAGAAACGCAACGTCACCGGCTCAGCTTCTAAATAAGCACCGGTCAGTTTGTCAGTTCTCGATACAAACAGTTGGGATGGGTAAGACGGCCACACACCTATGCTAAAAGAGACTTCGACGATTTGTTTTTTCGTTTCCTTCCGCTTTAGCAGGAAGCGCAGCTGTGCGCCGGTTTGGCGCACTCGTTGATCGGCATTTCGTATCAAATCCGACTGATCCGGCCTTATTGCCAAGAGCGCGGCTACAGTGCCGGCCATTACGCACTCTTGGGCATTGCCAACCTTCGGGAAGTCAGACGAGACACCCACATGCGTGTAGCGTTGCCACCAATCGCCGCCATAGTCTGTGACCTGGACACTTCCTGGCTCCAGTGATGGCGTGAAAAGTAGATACAGTGCTGGGTATGGACCCAGGCTTAATCCTTCTCCATTCAAGAACCACGCGAGGCGGCGCCCGAATGCCACTGCTTCCTCCTGTCCCTCCAAGTATACATTCGCGTGAGGGTGGCCAAAAAAATATCGGATATCCGTGATCCGGGAGGGGCGGCCGTCCTTGGTCATGGTTCTACTAGGGCGAGAACACTTTCAGATGGAAAAGCTTGTCCCACACCCGCAGGACGAGGTGGCGTTGGGGTTCTTCACGCGGAAGGACTGGCCGATGAGATCGTCAACGAAATCGATTTCCGAACCCGCGAGATAGGCCTGCGAAACTGAGTCGATGAGCGCCATGGCGCCATCGTGTTCGAGCACCAGATCATCCTCATTGGGCTTGTCCACCAGATCGAACTCATACTGAAAACCCGAGCAGCCGCCGCCGTTCACCGCGACCCGGAGGGCGCGCTTGGCGGGATCGGCACGCACGATTTCCTTGATGCGGCGGGCGGCGCGGTCGGTGAGGGTTATTGCAACCATGGTGATCGTGTATGTTGGGCGGAACGCCGTGCTTGTCAATGGATTCCGGGCCATGCGCCGTCACACAGCCGCCTACTGTTCGCGTGAGGCCGAAAGCCGTGGCCGCCTGGTGCCAGAGCCCGAAAGCCAACAGCGCAGCCCCTTTGCCCGCGACCGGGACCGTATCATCCACTCCTCCGCCTTCCGCCGCCTCAAGCACAAGACACAGGTGTTCGTTTACCATGATGGCGATCACTACCGGACGCGTCTCACGCACTCGATCGAGGTTGCCCAGATCGCCCGTTCTATCGCGCGGGCGTTAGGTGTCGATGAGGACCTGGCCGAGGCGCTGGCGCTCGCCCACGATCTTGGCCACACGCCTTTCGGCCATGCGGGCGAGCGCGAACTCGATGCGCTCATGCAGCCCCATGGCGGCTTCGATCACAATGCCCAGTCGCTCCGCATCGTGACGCGGCTTGAGCGCCGCTATGCCCAGTTCGACGGCCTCAATCTCACCTGGGAAACACTCGAGGGATTGGTGAAGCACAATGGCCCCCTAATCGATGCGGAGGGACACGCGCTCGGTCCCTATCGCGAGCGCGGCCTTCCCGACGCCATCATCGAATATGCCGAGGCCCATGATCTCGAACTTTCCTCCTTCGCCTCCGCCGAAGCGCAGGCCGCCGCCATTGCCGACGACATCGCCTACAACGCGCACGACATCGACGATGGCCTCCGCGCGGGGCTGTTCAATCTCATCGACTTGGGGGATGTGCCGCTCGCCGGCGAGGCCCTTTCGACGGTTCTCAAGCTCCATCCCGAAATCGACATGCCTCGCACAGTCCATGAGACAGTCCGTCGCGTGCTGGGCGCGATGGTGGCGGACGTGCTCCACGAAACCGAGCGGCGAGCAAAGAAGCTTCAGCCCAAATCCGCCCAGGACATACGCCGATTGAGCGAACCCCTGGTTTCCTTCAGTGCACAGATGAGCGAGAAAAATCGAATCCTGCAATCCTTTCTGGCGGAACGCATGTACCAGCACCCGCGCGTCGGCGATATCATGGCAAGGGCGCGTCGCGTCGTGCGCGATCTCTTCGAGGCCTATTTGGGCGATCCCAAGCTGATGCCGCCGAACTGGCGCGAGGACTCATTCACCGACGACCGCAGCCGCTTCGCCCGGCAAGTCTGCGATTTCATCGCCGGCATGACCGACCGCTACGC
>JBGTJO010000132.1:0-5666 GCA_041745135.1 Aestuariivirga sp.
CCGCCGCCACTATAGACCAGCCTGAAAATTCAGGTGAGTTCCCATGAAAGTCCGCAATTCCCTCAAGTCGCTGATCAAGCGTCACCGCGACAACAAGGTGGTCCGCCGCAAGGGCCGGGTCTATGTGATCAACAAGACCAACCCCCGCTTCAAGGCGAGACAGGGTTAACGCTTCACGCTCTTTTTATTGCCACAAGCCATGGTGTAAGATGCACCCATGCGTGGCCTTGCCCTTTCGCTCGCTCTCAGCCTGTTGAGCGCCGCTCCGGCGCTCGGCCAGGCTGAGCCTGAGGCGCCCGTTCAGCAAAAATCTCCCGCCGAAGCCCGCTCCGACCGGCTCGATGCGCTGCTCGCCAAACTGCACCGGGAAACCGAAAGAGGCGATGCGCTATCGGCCGAGCGCGATATCTGGGAACTGTGGATGGCCTCCGATTCGCCCACGGCCGAGGTTCTGCTGCAACAGGCCACCCGCGCCATGCACAGCGGCGCTCCCGAAGCGGCACTCTTGATCCTCAACCGGCTGACCGGCGCATATCCCGATTTCCCCGAAGCTTGGAACAAGCGCGCCACCTTGCATTTCATGATGGGCAACTATCAGGCGTCCCTCGCCGACATCGACAAGGTGCTCGACCTCGAGCCCCGCCACTTCGGCGCGCTCTCCGGCCGGGGCATGATCCATCAGCGCCAGAAAAACTACAGCGCCGCCGTCACCGCCTATGAGGAGGCGCTTGCCATCAACCCCAACATGCCCTCCGTCAAGGATGCGGTGAAGGAAATCGAGAAGATCGAGCGGGGGATTTGAGCCTCAAGATTTCCTCGCCCTCCCTATCCCGTCATTCCAGCGAAAGCTGGAATCCCGCTAGCCGCGGTAAAACTCCATAACGTTTGACATTTGGTTAGGTGAAAGCGGGATTCCAGCTTTCGCTGGAATGACGGGTGCTAGGACATGCTCTCGCCACGGTGATTTGCAGTTGTAGACTCGCGCAACCAAGCTTCGACACGGTCCGTAACGTCATGGATGTAACCGGAGAGCAAGATGCGTGTTCCGCGAACTATATTGTCCCTTTTCATCCTTGTGCTTCTGGCCCTTCCAGCTCACGCTCAATCCAGCCTGAACTGGCAACCCTGGTCCGCCAAGCCCTTCGCCGAGGCGAAAGAGCAGGGGAAACTCATCCTGCTCGATCTGGGTGCTGTCTGGTGCCACTGGTGCCATGTGATGGAAGACACGACTTATAAGGACGCAACCGTCACCGCTCTCCTTAACAATCACTTCATTCTCATTCACGCCGATCAGGATGCGGACCCCGAACTTTCGGCGCGCTATGGGGATTGGGGATGGCCTGCCACCATCCTCTATGCCCCTGATGGCAGCGAGATCGCCAAGATTCGCGGCTATCAAAGCCCCGAGCAGATGGCAAACATCCTCAACGCCTTCATCAAGGATCCTACACCCGGCCCTTCGGTCGAGGGGGCGCAAGCCATTGTCCCTTCCGCCGCCATGTTCCTGTCGCCGCAGCAACGCGAAGCCTTGCTCGGCACCTACCGCGAAACCTACGACAGAACGAATGGCGGCTGGGGCGATGTCCACAAATTCATCCACACGGACGGTATGGACTATGCCCTCTCGCGCGCCGAGGCGGGCGATGCGGAAGCCGCCGCCATGGCGCGCCAGACGCTCGACCGCGCGCTGGCGCTGATCGATTCCGAATGGGGCGGCATTTATCAGTACTCGGACAAAGCCGACTGGAGCTCGCCGCACTATGAGAAGATCATGTGGTACCAGGCGCAGGCGCTCCGCCAATATGGCAAAGCGTACGGGCTGTTCGGCGATCCCAAATACCGCAAGGCGGCGGACGATATGCTGCGCTATCTCACAGGCCCGCTCATGTCGCCGGAAGGCGCCTTTTATGTCAGTCAGGATGCGGACCTCGACCGAAACACGGATGGCAAGACCTACTACAAGCTCAGCGCCGCCGAGCGGCTGAAGCTCGGCACGCCGCCCATCGACAAGAATATCTATGCGCGTGAAAACGGCTGGGCCATCGCGGCCCTTGCCGCCTATGCCGATGTGACGGGCGATACGGCAGCGCTCGCCCGCGCCATCGCCGCCGCCGAATGGATCACAGCGCACCGCTCGCTCGCCGGTGGCGGATTTTCTCACGGCGACAAGGACCGCGCGGGGCCCTATCTCAGCGACACGCTGGCCATGGGCCAGGCGCAGCTTGCGCTCTATGCTTCAACAGGCGAACGGCGCTGGCTTGTTGCCGCCATTGCCGCCGGCGATTTCCTGGCCGCGCAATTCAAGGATGCGGTCGGCTTTGTTGCGGCCAAAGGCGAAGCCGGCAACCCGCTGCTCCAGCCGGTGCGAGACATCGACGAGCACATTCAACTGGCGCGCTTCTACAATCTCCTGCAGCGCTACTCGGGCCAGGAAAAATTCCGCGATCTTGCCGGCCATGCCATGCGTTATCTCGCCTCCCAGCAGATTACGGCGAAACCCCGTTTCATGATCGGCACGGTGATGGCGGATGAGGAACTGGCGATGGAGCCGACCCACATCACCATCGTCGGCCGCCGCGACGACCCGCAGGCGCAAGCCTTGCACCAAGCGGCGCGCGCCTTTCCAGCTCTCTACAAAAGGATCGATTGGTGGGACACGCGCGAAGGACCCATGCTCAATCCCGACGTGCAATATCCCGAAATGGAAGAAGCCGCCGCCTTCGCCTGCTCCAACCAAATCTGCTCCCGCCCCGCCTTCACTGCTGCTGAACTCGCAACTTACGTCGAGCAGATGAACGCGTTTCGGGTGGTGAAGCGTGAGTAGGCAAGAGCAAGTCCCTCAACGGCACCGCACTCAGCGGCACTGCGGCGTCGTCGTGCCATCCCCGGTGCAAAGCTGGCCAGCCGGACACGACCAAGTGGCCGCGGTGGTCCCGCACGGCGTGGCGTTTTGGGCAAGGCATACCCACTCGCTGCGGGCCGGATTGAGCGAGCATTTGGGGAAAGCCGGATCATTGCAGGAGTATACTTGCGTATTCGCTGTGTAACACTCCTCGGCCTTGGCGCCCGATAGGCCGGCCAGCTCGCGCGACAGCTTGTCGAATGCATCCTTGTGGACATTCCATTCGGCGAAATTGGCCTTCATGGTGTTGGCGTAGTTGTCCAGTTCGGCGCTGAGCGCCGTAGTTGTCTCGTTCAACTCCGCGCTGCGGCCGTTCAAGGCCGAAAACCGGCCGTCAAGCCCGGAGAACGTCGCATTTAGCCCTCCGTGCTCGGCGTTCAGGTTTCCATACTCGCCAACGCAGGCGTTGTAGCTCGCATCGTCGGCCGGCTGGGTGCAGCGCGATTGATAGTCCGCCAGCCGCGCCTTGTAGCTGTTGTTGGCGGCTTCATATTGGGCCAGCTCCCCCTCATAGGCGGCGAGATCGCGTTTGTAGTCGGCCAAGGGCACGTCATAGCTGCGCAACTCCTCGAATTTCCCGTCATACTCCTTTTTGGTCTGCTCATTCTGCGCGGTGAGCTCGTCCATTTTCTTTTTCAGGCCAGCGGCCTGGGCAGCCAATTCCTGCGCGTCGGCGCTTGCCCTTGCAGTCGGCGCCGCGTTTTGGGCGTGCGCCGGTGCAGGAAATTCCAGCAACGTGAGGCCAACCAGCGCTGCCGCGCCCAGCAAGATACTGAGCCAGAAACCGGTTTTTTCTTGAAAGCCGTTGAAATGTGATTGGAACAAATGAAATGCGCGCATATTCGTTGCCTCCCCCGAGCCGGAGACAGGCTATTCCTGTTTCAAACGGTGGTCAAATTCGTCGAGCTTTGCGGGATGGAAGCGAGGTTGGGGAATTCCTCTGCACACAGACTTTATTTGTCTGCGATGCCGTTCCCGCCTACATAGGCGATGCGCAGCATATTGGTGGCTCCGGGGGTCCCCAGCGGCATGCCCGCGGTAATGATGATGCGCTGTCCCGCCTCCGCGAAACCCTCAGTGAGGGCAATGCGGGCCGCCCTTGCCACCATGTCGTCGAGATCCTGGGCATCTTCGGTCAAAACGCAGTGAAGGCCCCAGCCGATGGCGAGGCGGCGAGCCGTGGCGGCAATGGGGGTTAGCGCTATGACCGGCGTATCGGGCCGTTCGCGCGCCACGCGCAAGCCGGTGGAACCCGAACCCGTGTAACAGACGATAGCCGCGAGATTGAGCGTTTCCGAAATGGTGCGCGCCGCCGCTGAAATAGCATCGGCACTCGTTGGCTGCGGATCGTTCCGCTGGGCCGTGATGATGCCCCGGTAGAAACCGTCCCGCTCCACCGACTTCGCGATCCGGTCCATCGTCGCCACCGCAGCTTCGGGCCAGGCGCCAACCGCACTCTCCGCCGAGAGCATGATGGCGTCCGCGCCCTCATAAACGGCGGTCGCGACATCGGAGACTTCGGCCCGCGTGGGCACGGGCTCGATCACCATCGATTCCAGCATCTGGGTCGCCACCACCACGGGCTTTCCCGCCTTCCGCGCCGCGCGGGTGATCTGCTTCTGCCGCGCGGGTACCGTTTCAAGCGGCAATTCCACGCCAAGGTCGCCGCGCGCCACCATGATGGCGTCGGCGATTTCAAGAATCTCTTCAAGGCTGTTGAGGGCGGCAGGCTTTTCGATCTTGGCCATGACACCGGCGCGGCCGCGGATCAACTTGCGAGCTTCGGCCACATCATCGGGACGCTGCACGAAGGAGAGGGCGATCCAGTCGACGCCCATTTCCGCCGCGGCTTCCAAGTCGGCGCGGTCCTTCTCGGTCAAGGCGGCGATCGGGATGATCGTGTCGGGAAGGCTGACACCCTTGCGGTCCGAGAGAACGCCGCCAAAGATCACGCGCGTATCGAGCCGGTCGGCACCGGCCTTGATGATTTCGACGCGCAGGCGGCCGTCGTTCAGCAGCAGATTGTCGCCAGGCTTCGCGGCAGCGAAGATTTCGGGATGGGGCAGGTGTACCCGCTTGGCATCGCCGGGAGCGCTGTTGGCATCGAAAATAAACTCATCGCCCACCGCAAGGCTCACTTGCTTCTCGGCAAAGGCGCCGATGCGGATCTTCGGTCCCTGAAGATCGGCCAAGATGCCGATGGGCCGGTTCAGCTTCGCTTCAATCTCGCGAATATGACCGTGAAGTTCCTGAAGCTGCTCATGCTGCGTGTGGCTCATATTGATGCGGAACACATCAACACCCGCCAGGAACAGCTTCTCGATCATCGCAATACTCGATGACGCAGGCCCCAGCGTCGCCACGATCTTGACCTTCCGGTTGCGCCGCACGAAATTATTGGCCAGGCGTCGTCTTTTCGCCCGACAGCGAAACCGTCCAGTCGGATTCCTCGGCGGTGTCGACTTCGAAAAATCCGATTCGCTGGTAGCCGCGGCCCTGGCAATCGTCGATGCCGCGGATGGTGAAGACCTTGTCGCGCATGCACATCATGGCGTTGCCGCCCCAGGAGCCGCCCTTCTCATAGTCGATGGCATAGACATAATAGTAGCGGGCGATCAGCGCCCCCTTGAGCAGCGTCAGGCATTTCTGCGCATCGATGGTCCACCAGCCTTCGCTGGCCCAGCCATCCTTGTCCTTGTAGCCGATGGCAACGCCCACCCGGCTTGTCGTGTTGTTGCACATCTTGAGATCGGCCTTGGCGGGG
>JBGTJO010000133.1:0-19514 GCA_041745135.1 Aestuariivirga sp.
CCGCATCTACGAACATGTGCTCGGCATCCAAATGAGCAACAAGCCCGCAACCACGGGCAGCTTCGCCAGCCATTTGAAAGAGTTCGAGCAAGTGCGCGAGTTTTTCACCTCAAGCACGATTGCCTCTTTCACCGACATGGCGTTTTTCGGGCTGTTTCTGTTCGTCATCTATCAGGTGGGCGGGGTCATCGTGGCGGTGCCCGCAGCCGCCGCGGTGCTGATGATCATGCTGGGCTTGGCCTTCCAGCTGCCCTTGCGCCGCGCCGCGGAGAAGAATTCCGCCGAAACAGCACAGCGCCACTCCTTGCTGGTTGAGTCCATATCGGCGCTGGAGACGGTGAAAACCATTCGTGGCGAAAGCCATTTGCAGGGAATTTGGGAAAGCCTTGTAGGCGTGACGGCGCGGACCATCGAGCGCGTGCGGCAACTCAATACCACGCTGGCAAACCTGTCCTCGCTGATCCAGCAGCTTGTGACCGTGGCGGTGCTTGTCGTCGGCGCTTATTTGTTCGACGCCGGCGATATTTCCACGGGCGCCATCATCGCCAGCGTCATGCTGGCGAGCCGGGCGGTGGCGCCGCTTGGCCAGTTCGCGATCGTGCTCGCGCGTTCCCAGCAATCGCTGGTGTCGCTCCGCTCGATCAACAAGATCATGGAGATGCAGGTTGAACGCCCGCGCGGCAAGGTTTTCATTTCCGAGCCCATCACCAAATGCCTGATCCAGTTCCAGAAGGTTGTGTTCGCCTATCCCGGTTCCGGCACGCCTGCGCTGAACGGCATCAACTTCACCATCAAGCCGGGCGAGAAGGTTGGCATCATCGGGAAAATCGGTTCCGGCAAGACGACGATCGGGCGCTTGCTGACCAAGCTCTATGAGCCCCAGGAAGGCGCCATTCTCGTGAACGGTGTCGATATGAGGCAATATCATCCCCACGAGATCCGCCGGGTGATCGGGCTCTTGGGGCAGGATTGCGAACTGTTTCATGGGACGGTGCGCTCCAACATCCTCATGGCCAATCCGCGCGCCACCGACGAGAAGCTGCTCACGGCCTGCCGCCTCGCCGGCGTCGACGATTTTGTCCGCCGCCACCCCAAGGGCTTCGACATGTTCGTGGGCGAGAAGGGGCAGTCGCTTTCGGGCGGCCAGCGTCAGGCGATTGCGTTGGCGCGGCTCCTCATCGGCGAACCGCAAATGATATTCCTCGACGAGCCCTCGAGCGCCATCGACATGGCGAGCGAGAAGGTGCTCATCGAACATCTGAAGCGTTCGTTGCGCCCCGACCAGACCGTGATCGTCTCGACCCATCGCCATTCCATGCTGGACCTGGTCGACAGGCTTATCGTGCTGGCGAATGGCAAAATCGCCGCCGATGGCCCCAAGGAACAAGTGATGGAGGCCCTGCGGCGGCAGCCGGCGGGGGCGAAAGTTTAAGGCTCAAGCCTTGCGACCCAGCCTGTCATCGAAGAAGACGGCAAGCAGGGACTCGACGCCTTTATTGCGATCCGCCATGGCGAAGCGCGCCAGAAATTGACGCGACTTCGCCTCGCCGGCCAGAATGCCGATCTGATAGACGGTGATCCGGCGCGGCTGTTCGATCAGGCCCTTCTGAATTTTCGGCAAGGGCACGCTGAAGGAGAACTGGATTTCCCGGCCCTTCGAATCGCCCCGGATGGAGCTCAGCAGGTCGCCGAAGGCCGGATTGAAAGCCACGACCTTCCGTTGCGGCGTGATGAGAGCGACGGGCGTGGGGCAGGCGGCGATCAAAGCCAGCATGTCGAATGTTTCGGCGTTGAGGCGGTTCACGCTCACCATTCGCCGCGACCGGTCGATGCAATAACAGCGAAGCAGCGCGGTCCGGTTTCCGGCTCCGGGATGCTGATCGAAAACGCCGAATACGAGGTGTGAGACCGTCGTCCGGTCTTCGCGCGCGAAATCCTTGAGCTGCGACCAGAAGATATCCTCAAGCTTGATGGCGGCTTTTACGCCCTTGCGCTGCAGGATGCGGAGCCGTCCGGTGGCGGCATCGGTGAGAGTGCGAAGGGATCGGGCCGCCACGTGAAATATATATCCTGCTATATAGTTTCCGGTTTGCCGGTCGTCCGGCGAGCGAGCCTCTCCTGCTCCATTACCGGGCAAGTTGCGGCATATATAACATATTATATAAAATTTGCGAAGAATCCGGTTTATTCAAGGTTAAGAGGCCTCCCATTTTGGCCACCGAGTTGGCAATCTCCGGTTAATGAAACGTAAAGCCCGGGCGTAACGCCGGGTTTGGCAGGAGATGTCCCCATGGTTGAGCGCACGGAAGCCGAAGTCATTGCCAATGACGCAGTGGCTGAGTCCTGGAGCACCGGCGAGCAGGTCGCAGGCACCACGACCGTCGAGGCCCAACAGGCCGTCGAGACCCCGGCTCAACAGCCGGATGCGGTGGCAGGCTTCGCCGTCGAGAAAGTCGATTCCTACAATGCCGCGGCGGTGAAACTTGAATTCACCGCCAAGAAAAAGGGCGAACCGATCGTTCTGCCGCCCGATACCCAGATCGAAGCGATCCTGGTCAACGGCAACGATCTCATCATCCGCGAGGCCGATGGGGACCTGATCCTGATCAAGGGCGGGCTGAAGAATGTTCCGGACATCATTATCGGGACGGTTGAAATTCCAGCCGATGCCCTGGTCGCCTCGCTGGAAGCAGGCGGCATTACCGTGCCCGCCGCTGGCGAGGAAGCCGGCCCCGGACAACGGTCGAGCGGCGGAAATTTTGCAGGCCCTCCGGGATTTATCGGCGATGCCTTCGATATCCGCGCTTTGCTGAAACCGACAGCCTTCGACCGCGCCTTCACCGAGCGGCCGAAATACGAGGGCTTTGTAAAAAAGAATGACGCGGAGCCTCAAGCCGACCCGGATATCCCGCCGGTTCCAGGCGATTCCATCTCACTGACGCTCGATGATCAGAATTTGGCGGACGGCACAACGCCGGCCATCGACGATTTCGTCTCCAACACCATCGCTTTCACGGCTGGCACGAACCCAATCGCAAGCATCGTGTTTTCAACCGATCTTTCGGGGTTGGGCGGCGGGCTCGATTGGCAGCGCGTTTCGGATACCCAGATCGTGGGCAGCAAGGGCGGCTTTCCAATCGTGACGCTCGATCTTTCAGTCGTGGGAGCTACCGCCACGGTGACGGCGACCCTCAATGACAATTACGATTCCCATCCCGACACCAGTTCCGACGATCTTCAGAACCTGGGCTCGGTCGATGTTGTCGCCACCGATACGGGCGGCCTGACCGCAACCGGCACGGTGAACCTCTCGGTCTCGGACGACCTTCCCACGCTGACGGTTGACGCGAATGCGGACGCGCTGCGATCCCTCGCCACGGAACTCGACGAAACCGTAGGAACGGATCGCGCGAATGCGGCATCGGCGGAAACAGCGGATGGCAATGCGGACGATATAGCTACAGCGCTCGGCCAGACGACGACCGCCATTGTGGGCGGGCTTGGCAGCCTCTTCACCATCGGCGGCATTTATGGCGCGGACGGCCCCGGCACGATCTCCGGGGTCTTGAGTTTCATCGGCGTGCCAACGGGCGGGCTGGCCACCAATCTGTCCGCCACTGATGGCGGCGCGATTACGCTCTTTGCCGCGAGCAGCACTTTGCTCGAGGGCAAGGACACCGATGGCCATACGGTTTTCACCATTGAGATTACCGGCCTGCCCGGTTCCGAGCAGCTTCAGACGACGCTCTACGAAGCGCTCGATCATGGGGACGACGGCGCCGCATCGGCTGACCTTTTCGACGAGACGGTGCAGTTGATGCTGTCGAGCGGCGGACCCGTGCAGCTTCAATACAATGTGACGCGCACGGATTCCGAGGGTGATTCAGTTTCGCAGTCGGCGCAGATCGACCTCATCACCGATCAGGGCTCACCGTTCGATTTCGACGATGACGGCCCGCAGCTCAACGATGCTTCCCCGGTTTCGGCGACGGTCGACGAAGACGCTCTTACAGTCCAATCGGACGGCAATATCGATACCGGCCGGCCCGGCGAGACGGGCTCGCTTACGCCTTCCGCCACGGCCTCCGGTGGACCCGGCACACTGACGCCGCTCGTCGATTTTGGCTCGGATGGCCCGCACCCCACCTGGGCTTTCGGCCTCGTCACGCAAACCGCGCCATCCGATTCCGGGTTCGATTCGAAAGGCGGCGACGTCCTCATCGTATCCGACGGCGCGACTTTGACGGGATATGTCGAAGCTGGCCTCACCGACCGCCCCGTTTTCACGCTCACCGTGGGCGGCGACGGCTCCTATGTTTTCACGCTGCTCGATCAGATCGATCATCCAAGCCTTGATGGCGGCGTAGCCGGAGATGACACCGAGAATCTTCTCCAGAATGGCGGCATCGATCTTTCCTCCTTCGTGGTGGCGACCGATGCCGATGGCGACTCGATTGCATTGACGGCCGGCACTTTCACGATCGACGTGCTCGACGACATCCCGACGATCACCGCGCGGGACCCGGACGAGACTGAGATGACCGTCACCGTGACTACAACTTACACCCTCCAGGCCGGCAATACCGACGTGCGCGGCATGGACGGCCAGAACAATCGCGACATCAAACTGACGGGAGTTGACCTCAACGAGGGCGACAACTCGGTCAACACGACCAGCGGCAAGATCGGCATCGGCGATGCCCAGAGCATTGACGGTTATGAGGAAAGCGGATCCGAAAAGAACCCGAACCTCTCAGGTCCGGAAATTCTCACGATGGCTTTCGTCACCAATCTGAGCATCGACAATCCTCCCGGCCCTCCCGGACCGCCGATCGTTACGGATGACGGTCCATATGACGTGAATTCGGTTTCCTTTCAGATCGATGTCGCGGAAGCCATGGGCGTTGAGGAAGCGGTGCTCTTCATCGGCGCGACCGACGGCGGGGCATTCGAGCCGCTCACCATCAAGATCAATGGCGTGACCGTTGCTGGAACGCCGGTTTTCGAGTCCAGCGTTCAGGTCGGCTATGCGTTCTCCGGCGTGCCGGATGAAGCCACGATTGAAGTTATCGGCGGCACGCCGTTCGACCAGCTCCGTGTAGGCAATTACAATGATTTCGAGTTTGATTCCACCAGCGGTGCCGGTGGCGAAACGACTTTGACCGGCGGAAATTCGTTCAAGATTTTCGGAATTGAAACGAAAATCACTACCACCCTGACGGTGACAGAAACCTTCAAGGTCAGCCACGACGAAACGGCGGGCGTGAACACGGCGGGCGATCCCAATCCGGCCGACGACACCGCCGCCGATCCGCCGGATACAATCGAGGTGGCAAGCGCGATCGGCTACGCAATGTCGTCCGGCAGCGTGCTGGGCCTCTTCAACGCGCAAATCGGCGCGGACGAAGACGGCGCCTATACCTTCGAAATCACCGACGAGAACGGCAATCCGCTCGATGCCGTCGACTCCGGGCTGCAAACCCTGAATGGCACCCCAATTCTTCTCAGCACCGTGGGCGACAAGGTTGTGGGCTCGGCGGGCGGCACGGACATATTCGCGCTTCATATCGATGCCGATGGCAAGGTGTGGATTGCGCAATATGAGCCGATCAAGCACGGCGTGGCGGGCAGTTCGCCCGCTGCCTATGACGATATCGCCGCGATCCTGCCGGACCTGCTTTATGTGAAGGCTACGCTCGAAGATTTCGACGGCGACGAGGTTTCGACCGTTTCAAAGGTCGCCTTGCAGATCGAGTTCCAGGATGACGGGCCGGTTGCCGTCGATGACGTCGATTCTGTCACCGAAGGCGGAACGGTCGCGGACGGCAACCTGATCGTTCCGGACAATATCACCGACGCCAACGAGACGGATGGCGTCGCCGACACGCCTGGAAGCGATGGCGCCGGGATCGCCGGCGTTTCGAGCGATGAAACCGGCGATGAAGATACGAACCCAACGGGCGGATTCGTGGCGACCGGCCTCTATGGAACGCTGACCGTCCAGGCCGATGGCACCTACAGTTACGCCCTCGATAATAGCGATCCGGAGGTGCAATCGCTCATCGAAGGCGAAACCATCTTTGAAACCTTCACCTATACGCTGAAGGACGGCGATGGGGACACGGACACGGCGAACCTCGTCATCAATATCGAAGGCGCCGACGATCCCGTCGATATCACCGGTCTCAACCCGGCGCTCCAGGGCGGCGATGCGGCCGTTTCCGACGCCAACCTGCCTGATGGCTCCTCGCCCAGCGCGCCCGCGCTTACGGCAACCGGCACTTTCTTTGTCAGCGCGCCGGACGGCATCAAGTTCCTCACGGTCGAGTCCACCAACATCATTGTGAACGGCGTGTTCACCGCGCCGTCGATCACCACGGGTTTGGGAAACACCCTGTCGTTCACCGGGTTCAACGCCGGCACCGGCCAGGTGACCTACACCTACCAGCTCCTGGACAATGAAAATCATGTCCAGTTCCTGACCGACCTGTCGCTGTTCGAGGATTTCTCGGTCAAGTTGACCGATGACAACGGCGACATGGATACCGATACCCTCTCGGTGCGGATCGACGATGATGTACCCTCGGTCGGTACTGTTACCCTCGATAGTTCCGTCGATCTTGACGAGACCGATGCGGTGCCCGGCGGTTTCCCGATCATCGACACCAGCGCTTCGGCCATTATCGCGGCATCTTCGCTCAACATGGGCGCGGATAATCCCGGCACCACGGCCTTCACCCTCGATATCTCCAGCGCGATTTCCGGCCTCGCCACGGCCCAGGGGAACTTCCCCATCACGTTGTCTGGCGACGGCACTGATACGATCACTGGCAGCTACGAGGATGGCGGCACCCAGACCGCCTTCACCGTCGTCATCAACGGCGACGGCACCTTGACCGTCACCCAGCACGTGGCGCTGGAACACCTGATAGACGGCGACAATACCGCCGGCGAACATAACGATACGCTCGACCTTGACGGCCTGATCAGCGCTGTCGTCACCGTGACCGACAGTGATGGCGACACCGACACCGGATCGGCCGCCATCGGGGGCGCCATCACCTTCTATGACGACGGCCCGGATGCCTCCGCGAAGGCGGAGGTTTCGGCCACGGCACTTCTGGATGAGTCGAATAATACTGGCAGCGGCACGGACGGGATCAACCCCGCGACGATTTCGGCGGCAACGATTGCCGGCTTGTTCAATGCTCCCGCCTATGGGGCGGATGGGGCCGGCGCTACGACCTACACGCTGTCGGGGACCGACGGCGCGCAGACGGGCCTGTGGCTGACGGGCGAGTCGGCGCCTGCTGACGAGATCATTTTGGTGAAGGTGTCCGACACCGAGTACCAGGGCCTGGCTGGCGGGCTCGGCGGCACGCTGGCCTTCACGGTTGCCATTAATGGTTCGACGGGCGAAGTGACGGTGACGCAGGCTGCGACGCTGGAACACGGGACAGACGGGACTGGCGCTGCCCATGACGATGCGCTGTCCCTCGATGGGGCGGCTGCCATCTCGGTTGTGCAGCGCGTCACCGACGGCGATGGCGACTATGACGAAGCCACCAGCGCTAATGCGCTTGCCATCACCTTCGAGGATGATGGGCCGGTTGTCTCCGCGAATGCCACGGTTTATCTCGATGACGAGACGGCGACGAATACTTATGCGGCGGCCAATCTGCTTGGCACGGGCGACTATGACGGGGTTACCCCGCCACCCGCGACGACAGGAACGCTAAGCCATGCCTATGGCGCCGATGGGGCTGGCACGACGCTGCTCACGGGCGCTGGCCTGCTTACGACACCTGGAGCGGAAGGCTCTTTCTTCCAGACGATATCGGGCGATGGCCTCACTCTCACCATTAGCCAGGTTCAGGGCGGGGCCAATGTCCAGGTGGTGCAGGTCGTCCTGACCAACAACACGGGCGGCGCCTATACGGTGACGCAGCTTAATCCCATCGACCATCCAACGCCCGGTTCGACTGAAGAGAGCCAGCAGTTCACCGTCAACTATCAGGTGACCGATGGCGATGGCGACACTGCCAGCGGCAGCATGGTCCTCGATATCGACGATGACACGCCAACGGTAACGGTCACAGCCGACACCGAGGTTACAGCAGAGCTCGACGAAAGCGCCACCGCCAGCACAGCGGCCACCATCGACACCGGAGCCATTGACAAGGGCAACGATCCTGACGTGGACGGTGAAGGCTATATCTCAAGCGCCGTCAGTTCGGGTGCGCTGGTGGACGTTACCGCCCTGTTTGGCGCGGATGGACCTGCGGCTTCCTCCTCCACCACCTACGCGCTTGCGGTCACCAATACATCCTCGGGCCTCACGGTCACCGATGGTTCGGCGATCAATCTGCAACTGGTTGGCGGCGTGGTTGTCGGCGTCGTCTCCGGCGGAACATTCGATGGTAAAGCGGCCTTTGCGATCGCCATCGATTCGTCGACCGGCGCTGTTACGGTCGAACAATATCTGACGCTCGATCACCCGATTGAAACGGATGCCGACGACAGGCTGCCACTGGCTACCGGCAGCCTCGGCGTGACGGTGACCGTGACCGATGGCGACGGCGACACAGCACTGAGCAACACGGCCGACGTCTCAAGCCAGATTACCTTCGATGACGACGGGCCAACGGCGCGCGCCGATACGGATTCGGCGGTCGAGGGCGCCGATGCGACGGGCAATGTGCTGACCGGCATTGGCACCACCAGCGGCGCTCCGGGAGCCGACTCATCGGGAGCCGATGGCTTTGGCGCCAATGCTGTTGTGGGCGTGCGCGCTGCGGGTGTGGATACGACGACGGCAGTGACGACGGGCGTTGGCCTGGACATTGACGGCCTGTATGGCACGCTGACGCTGGCGGCCGACGGCAGCTACACCTATGAAGCCGACCCCGATGCGGTGATGGCCGACCAGCAGGATGTGTTTGTCTACACGATCGTGGATGGCGACGGCGACACCTCGACCACGACGCTGACCATCGCTGTCGACGATGTGACGGTCGCGGCGGCTGATGATGATGCAGTGGTGAACGAGGCGGGCCTGCCGGTGATTGGCAGCGATGCGGGCAGCGACAGCGAGATTTTCGAGGGCTCGATCGCGCCTTCCGGCGGCACGGGCCCCTACACTTTTGCGCTGACCAGTCCGGTGGATGGCAACGGCGCTTACGGCACGCTGGTGCTCAACCCCGACGGCACCTACACCTATACGCTGGATACGCCCTTTGACGGCGTGATCGCCGACAACGGCGTCACCACCGAAGAGGACAAGGACAGCTTCAGCTACACGGTGACCGACGCTAACGGCAACACCGCGACCGGCACCATTCTCGTCGACATCATCGACGATGTGCCCTCGGTTACGGCCAATGCCACGGTTTATCTCGACGATGAGACGGCAACCACGACCTATGCCCCCGCCAATGCCGGCGGTGCGGGCGACTATGACGGCATCGCACCTCCGCCTGCGACCACGGGTACGCTGGGCCATGCCTATGGCGCCGACGGCGCTGGCACGACATTGCTCACGGGCGCGGGTTTGCCCACAACGCCGGGCGTGGAAGGCAGTTTCTTCGAGACGGTTGCGCCAAACGGCCTGACGCTCACCATCAGCCAGGTTCAGGGCGGTATTGGTGTCGCTGTGGTGCAGGCGGTTCTCTCCAACGCCACCGGCGGCGCCTATACGGTGACGCAACTCAAGCCCATCGACCATCCAACACCGGATGCTACCGAGGAGAGCGTTCCGTTCTCCATCAATTATCAGGTGACCGATGGCGACGGCGATACAGCCGAGGGCAGCCTGGCGGTCGATGTTGATGACGACACGCCCAGGGTCGTTGCAGGTCAACTGCTGACGGCGACGGTCGAGGAAGACGACCTCAACAACGCGCAGTCGGTTGGCAACAACGAGGACGCCTCGGTCAACAAGCATATCGCCAGCGGGCCTGCCGGTTCGCTGAATGCGCTCGTCAGCTTTGGAGCGGATGGCAGCGGCGGTTTCAATCTGGTTTCGCAGTCAGCCGCCATTGCTTGGATCGCGGGGCTTGGCCTCCTTTCGCAGGGCGACGCCGTCAATTCCGCAACCGTGGTTGGCGATACGGTCACCGCCAAGGCGTCCGATGGCCGCGATGTCTTTACGCTCACCATTGCCGACAACGGCTCCTGGACATTCACGCTGATCGACCAGCTTGACCATCATCCGGCGGCGTCGGCGGACGACATAGAGGGACTGCTGTCATCGGCGATCGATCTCTCGGGCCTCGTCGTCGCGGTTGATGGCGATGGCGATACGGTCGCTCTTGCCGCCGGCTCTTTCGCGGTCAATGTGCAGGACGACATACCAACCGTCGCGGCAAACGCCACCATCTATCTCGATGACGAAACCGCGAGCACGACATACGCCGCGGCCAACGGCGGCGGCACGGACGACTATGACGGCGTAACGCCGCCACCGGCAACGACCGGCACCTTGGCGCACAGCTATGGCGCGGATGAACCGGGCACCACGCTGCTGACCGGTGCAGGCCTGCCAACGACGGCGGGTGCGGAAGGCAGTTTCTTCCAGACCGTTTCAGGTGACGGGCTCACCCTTACGATTAGCCAGGTGCAGGGCGGCATCAATGTGGCGGTGGTTCAGGTCACGCTGAGCGATGCCGTTGGCGGCGCCTATACGGTGACGCAACTCAATCCCATCGACCATCCAACGCCAGGCGCGAGCGAGGAAAGCAGGCAGTTCACGCTGAGCTACGAGGTGACGGACGGCGATGGCGATGCAATACCCGGCAGCGTGATCATCGATGTTGACGACGACACGCCAACAGTGAGTGTCACAGCCAACGCGGCGGTGACGGCAGCACTCGACGAGTCCGCGACCGCAAGCACGGCGGCGGCAATCAACACCGGAATCATCGTCAAGGGTGAAGATCCGGATGTGCCCGGCACGGGTTATATCTCAAGTGCGGCAAGCTCAGGGGCGCTTGTGAATGTCTCCGCGTCCTTCGGCGCCGACGGCGCCGCAGCCTCCTCCGCTACGGCTTATGCGCTGATGGTGACCAACGCCTCATCCGGCCTGACGGTGACCGACGGTTCGCCAATCAACCTGCAACTGGTTGGCGGCGTGGTGGTGGGCGTTGTTTCCGGCGGCACTTTCGACGGCAAAGCGGCATTCGCAATTTCCATTGCGCCAGGTACTGGGGTGGTGACGGTCGAACAATATCTCTCGCTCGATCACCTGACCAACCCTGACCCAAATGATACCCTGTCGCTCGCATCCGGCAGCCTCGGCGTGACGGTTACAGTGACCGATGGCGACGGCGATACAAGACTGAGCAACACAGCCGATGTCTCGCCTCAGATCACGTTCAATGACGACGGGCCATCGGTTTCCGCCAACGCGACAGTCAATCTGGATGACGAAACGGCGGCCACGACTTACGGCGCGGCCAATCTGGGCGGCACGGGCGATTACGACAGCGTGACGCCGCCACCGGCCACCACGGGGACGCTCGGGCATGCCTACGGTGCCGATGGCGCCAGCACGACGCGGCTCACCGGAGCAGGACTTTCCACGACGCCGGGACTGGAAGGCTCATTCTTCCAGACGGTGGCGGGCGATGGCCTGACCCTCACCCTCAGCCAAGTTCAGGGCGGTGTCGGTGTTCCTGTGGTGCAGATGGTTCTCTCCAACGCCACTGGCGGCGCCTATACGGTGACCCAGCTTAATCCAATCGACCATCCGACCCTTGGGCTAACCGAGGAGAACGTCCAGTTCACGGTAGCCTATCAGGTGACCGACGGCGACGGGGACACCACGTCCGGCAGCATGATGATCGATGTTGACGATGACACGCCGGTGGTTACGATAACTGCCAATGCGGCAGTGAAAGCGGCGCTTGACGAGAGTGCAACGTCGAGCACGGCAGCCGCCATTGTAACAACGGGCATCAATAAGGGCAACGATCCGGATGTGGCGGGCACGGGTTATATCGCGACGGCGGTCAGTGCCGGCGCGCTGGTGAATGTCACCGCGCTGTTCGGCGCGGATGGAGCGGCGGCCTCGGGTGCTACGGTTTACGCATTGACCGTCACCAATCCGGTGTCCGGGCTGACGGTCACCGATGGTTCGGCCATCAACCTGCAACTGGTTGGCGGGGTAGTGGTGGGCGTGGTCTCCGGCGGAACTTTCAACGGCCAGGCGGCATTCGCGATTTCCATTAGCCCGGGAACCGGCGTGGTGACAGTCGAGCAATATCTCTCGCTCGATCATCCCCTCAATCCGAACCCCGACGACACCTTGGCGCTGGCCGCCGGCAGCCTTGGCGTCACGGTCACGGTGACCGATGGCGATGGCGATACAAAACTGAGCAACACAGCTGATGTTTCGGGCCAGATCACGTTTGATGACGATGGGCCAGCCGCGGTTGTTCCGGACCGGGCGATAGTGGCGAACGGCGCCGGCGTGCCTGTCAATTTCGATCTCGACTTCGATGAACTCACGTCCAACAATTTCGGAGCCGATGGCGGCACCGTCAGGTTCCCCGCCTCGCTAGGCTCGACGCCGAGCGGATTAACGTCGGGCGGCGTTCCCATCACCTATACGGTTTCCGGCGACGGTCTGACGCTCACCGCCATGGCGGGCGCGACGTCCGTGTTTGTCGTCACGCTCAACCCGGCGGCGGCCACCTATGCGGTGGACATGAACGCGATCGTGGATAGTACGACAACCGTCAACTTCAGCAGCAGTGCTTTCAATTTCGCGGGCGGAAATGCGGAGTGGAACGGATTTGTTCCCACTGGCGAGACACTCGGTGGCACGGTCATAGACAACAACAGCGCGGATATACTTCTGACGCCGGAGACGAACGGCTTGCACGCCGGCAGCATAAATACCACGGCCACGGCGGGCGGCGTATCGAACGGGGGCGGCGGCGGCGGCAACAATATCGGATCTACGGAAACATTCCGCGTTGATTTTGTGACGGATTTGCGCGGCAATCCGGCGGGAGCCGGCCCTGGAAACTACGATACCGTGGGCAAGCGGGATCATGTCTTCGATGGCCACTACACGGTCAATGGTTCATCGGCCGTCTTTGCTTCGACGACGGGTTCGGTCGTCAAGGTACAGGCATTCGATGACACGAATGATACAGCCAGTATCAGTGACATTGAAGTTGTTGGCGATGGCACTCCGGACACGCTCACCGGCCTTGTCATCAGTTTCAACGGCGGGCAGCAATTCATCGACCTTACCGTTCCATTAGCTCCTTCCTACACGGTTGGCGGGCAGGTCTATACCGTGGCGCTCAATGGGGATGGTTCGATTAACATTGGCGGTGTGGTTACTAATACACAGATCGCCACGTTCACAGCCAATGGATACAATAGCATTGAGTATTCTTATTTCTCAGGCGACGCTTTTCAGGTTGGCCAGTTTGGCGCTGCCGTACCATCAACCAGTCCGGTAAGCTTCAATCTTCCCATCGAGGTCGTTGACGGCGATGGCGACACCGCGGCGGGCACTATCGGCGTAACGCTGGCGCAGGCCGGCCAGGGCATTCAAAACCGTTCGAACGACCTAGCGGGCGACCCCCATACCTACACCTCGACCGCCGCCGATCCCCACATCATCGGGTCCGACTTTGCCGACATTCTTAACGGGAGTACGGCGGCCAACATCTTGTATGGCGGGCTTGGCGGCGACACGCTGAACGGGAATGCCGGCTCCGATACGCTTATTGGGGGAGACGGGAACGACATCCTTAGTCTGGGCTCTGTTGATGCTGCAAGAGACACGGTCATTTTCGATCCCACTGCCTTAGGCGACACGGACACGATCAACCAGATGCTTTTCGGCACCGGCGCCACGAGCGATGTGATTGATCTTTCGGAACTGTTCACGGTTGACACTGCCGGCGGGGATACGTTGGCTGAATATGCTCGCGTATCGGGAACTTCCCTTCAGGTCGATGTCAATGGCGGCGCGGACAGCTTCGTGACCATTGCCACACTCACCGGCTTTGTCGATGGCACCAATACGGTCAGCGTTCTCTACGATGACAACCAGACATCAACGGATCAGAGCGGCAATATAGCCTAGCGTGCCTAGCGTGATTGCGCCGGAATAAATCCGGCGAGGACAAAATTGGAGTGACGGCGCGCCTTAATGAAAAGCGAAACTGCTTTAGGCTATCACCTATCCTGCGTCCGGTCCTTGATGGGCCGGGCGTTATGAAGTTCTCCGGCGGCCGTCGATGGGCGGAGGATCAGTTCAAGCGGCGCGGCGGAACTTGACGCGAGCTTGACGGGTTTCGCGGCCTTCGGCTGGAGCGCCGGATCGCCCCCCTTCTCATAGGCATTGGCATATTGCGACTTGATCTGGCGGGTGGCGATGTTGATCCAGCGGCCGCCTGCGTTGATCGAATAAACCGGCGCGTAGTGAGAAATACGCTGATGCAGAACCGGCTCGGCGTTCTGGTTGTCCAGAATATAGACCCCCTTCGCCGTCCTGACCGATAAAACCGCGTGGCCGATCTTCTTGCGCGTGTCATTGACGATGACGATCCGCATCCTGTTTTCGCTCACGCCCAAGGCTTTCAGGCTGGCGTATTTGGCGATGGCGTAGTCTTCACAATCTCCGCGCCCCTTGAGCGAGACTGCGGGACTCGCCCAAAAATCCTTCACGCCGAAAGCCTTGCTGTCGTCGGCATAACGGATCTTGCGATTGATCCAGGAATTGACCAGCCGAAGCTGGGCCGTCTCGCCGGACGCCTTCCATGACTTCAGCTTGCCGCGCCAGTCACGCAGATGCGCGGGGCAGTGCTGGCCTCCCGCATCGCAGTCATCATAGGTTTCCTGCTCGCCCTGCATTTTCGATTGCACGCGCCGCCACTCGCCAAGGCCCTTCATGGCGTTGGTCCGGAACTCCAGCGAACCAAAGACGCCGAAGGGCAGCGCCGAGGCGGTTTGCGGCTCTTGATCCGCGGCTTTAGGCGTCGCGGCAGAGGAAGCGATAGCCATCCAGCCGAATGAAAAGACCAGGATGGCTGCGGCCAGGAGATTCTGATGACGTAGGGAAGACGGTAAAGATTGCGGAAGGGAAACGTCTCGATTTTTATCTTTCCCGGAGTGCCTCGGCCCGCGCTTTGTTGATGGGCTTGAGCAGGTAGTCCAGAACACTCTTCTTCCCCGTCAAAATGTCGACCGACGCGACCATTCCGGGGATGATAGGCAATTCTTCTTTTTCCGATTTTAACTGGTTCTCTAAAGTTTTAATGGTCACCAGATAAAAGCTCTGGCGGGCCTCCTCGTCATAGACGCTGTCGGCGGAAATGCGCTCGACCGTCCCTTCAAGCCCGCCATAAATCGAGAAATCATAGGCCGTGATCTTGACCACCGCCGGCTGTTTTGGGTGAACGAAAGCAATATCGCTGGGCTTAATCTTGGCCTCGACGAAGAGCGCGTCCTCGAGCGGCACGATTTCCATGAGCGTCTGGCCCGCCTGCACGACGCCCCCCACCGTGTTGCTGTTGATTTGATTAACCACGCCGTCAACAGGCGACCTGATGTCGGCCCTGACGACGCGGTCCGTTGCGCCCCGCAGTGTCTCCTGGCTGACGGCAAGCTCCGCTTCCGCCTCGGAAAGCTCGGTCCTGGCCTCCTGCCGGAATTTTTCTTCCTGCTCCTTCACCTGGCCCTGCGCCTCGCGGATGGCGGCTTCGAGCTTGGGGATCGATTCATTCTGGGTAGCGATCTGCCCTTCCGTATCTGCGATGTCGCGCTGCAGGCGGATGATGTCAGTCTTGGGCACGATGCCGCGCTCCGCGAGCGGCTGCTTCAATTGCATCTCTTCATTGGCGAGGCGGAGATTGCTTTCAAAGCGCGTCATGGCGGCCCTGACCTCGCCCAGTTCGCGGGTGCGCTGTTCGACGCGCTCTTTCAGGATCGCCAACTGGGTTTGCAGGCTGTTGCGCCGCGCCTGAAACAGGCTGGTTTCATTTCCCGTGAGCGCCGCTGAGGTCTCCTGCAGGGCGGCGGCAAACACCGGATCGGTCAGCAGATCGCCGGTTGCCTCATGGCGCAGGCGCGTGGTGCGGGCTTCGAGCGTGAGCAGTTTGGCCTTGACCTCTCCAAGGTTCGAAGAGAAACCGGTGTCGTCGATGCGCGCCAGCACATCGCCTTTGCGCACCGTGTCGCCCGTCCTCACTAGAAGCTCCTTGACGATGCCGCCTTCGAGGCTCTGAACGAGTTGCGTCTTGCTTGAGGGGATGACCCGGCCTTCGCCGCGCGTGACTTCGTCCAGTTTCGCCCAGCCGGCCCAAGCCACGAATGACACGATCAAGGCGGCGATCAGCAATACGGCGACGACCGCGCCGCGGGGCGCCCCCCGGCGCAGCGCTGCGTCATATTCCGATGCCAGGTCGAGGTCGTCCCTGTTGCGTGCCATGCTCGCCACTGCTCACGAAAATCCAATATTCGCCAGATTAGCAATCCTATGCTAAAAAGTTGAACGAAATTATTTCCGGCAATCTGGCGGCGAGTACCGCCGCGGGGACCAGGGGTTAATTGCTTGTCACGGAGCGGCGGGTCCGGCCACGCGATTTTGCCTGTTGTGCGGCAAATCCTGGTCCTGTCGATCATCTGCGCGGTGGCGGGTTGCACGGTAAGGCGGCTTGAGGACATCATCGGCCCGCCGCCAGCGATCAGCCAATCCGACGCTTCCGGTGTGGACGAGCCGCCGGTTCAGGTGGCGGCGCCAAGCCTCGCAAGTGGTGATCCGGGCATGCAGGAACCAGCCGCCGCCGAACGCGCGCCAGCGATCTTCGCTGCTCCCCCCATAAATGACCGGGCCCAGTGGCAGGCCTTCCATTCCCCCGAAGGCTATGATGCCACGGATGCCGCAGGCACTCTCTGTTCCGGGCGAGTGATCGGCGGCCCTGCCGGCATCGTGAAAGGGCAGCGAATTCCTCTTGCCTGCAGCGACGGCAAGAGCGCAACCCTCAAGGTCATCGAATTGACCGCAGGAGGCGCCAGGGGCCTGGTCGAGGTTGGCGAGGTGCAGCAGTCCGCAAGCATTACGGACGCGGCTGGAACACCATGAGACATGGTGCTGCCAGAGAGGATCGAACTCTCGACCTCTCCCTTACCAAGGGAGTGCTCTACCACTGAGCTACGGCAGCGACGGTGCGGAGACATGCCATAGCGGAGCCGCCCGCGCAACCGGGCGGGGGTTGACGCTGCGCGGCGGCAGCTTAGGATTCTGTCATGGCCAAACAACCAACCGCCTCCGATGCCCGCAAAGTCCGCCTCGCCAAGGCGTTGAAAGCCAATCTGGCCAGGCGCAAGGCGCAGGCGCGGGCCGTTAAAAAGCCTGTGAAACGCAGCGCCGAATAGCAGTTGCTCCACTGGAGTCTTGTGTGCTTGATACCGCCAAATTGAAGGGGATGATCTTCCATGGATCGAATCCGCATCCGCGGCGGCAACCAGCTTTCCGGCACCATCAACATCTCAGGCGCCAAGAACGCAGCGCTGCCGCTGATGATCGTATCCCTGCTCACGCCCGAAACCTTGACACTCAGCAATGTGCCGCGGCTGGCGGACGTGCGTATGCTCCAGCGCATCCTGCAGAACCACGGCGTCGATATCATGATTGCCGGCAAGCGACCGGGCCAGAAGAACCAATCCGGCGATACCAAGCAGCTCTCGGCTAAAACCATTGCGGATACGACAGCGCCCTATGAGCTCGTCTCCAAGATGCGGGCGAGCTTCTGGGTGCTGGGACCCCTGCTGGCGCGGTGCGGTGAAGCGAAGGTTTCACTCCCCGGTGGCTGCGCCATCGGCACAAGGCCTGTGGATATGCATCTCATGGCCATGGAGAAGCTGGGCGCGGAGATTGCCATTGAGGGCGGCTATGTGCTGGCGAAAACGCGCACCGGTCTCAAGGGCGCTCACATCAACTTCGATAAGGTGTCTGTGGGGGCCACGCACGCGGCGCTCATGGCCTCGGTGCTGGCCGATGGTGATACCACAATCGAAAATGCGGCGCGCGAGCCCGAGATCGGCGATGTCGCCGAATGCCTCAACAAGATGGGCGCCAAGATCGACGGCATCCATTCATCGACACTGAGAATAAAGGGCGTCACCAGCCTTGGCGGCGCGGAACACGAGGTGATCGCCGACCGGATCGAAACCGGCACCTATGCCATGGTGGCGGCGATGGCGGGCGGCGATGTCACGCTGAAGGGTGCGCGCCCCGCCAATCTCGCCTCGGTGATCGAGGTGATGCGCGCCAGCGGTGTCACCGTGGACGAAACCAACGCCGGCCTCCGCATCCGCCGCAATGGCGGGGCGATTGAGGCGGTTGGCGCCAACACGGAACCCTATCCCGGATTTCCCACCGATTGCCAGGCGCAGCTGATGGCGCTGATGACCAAGGCCAACGGCACCAGCATCATCCGCGAAACGATTTTCGAGAACCGCTTCATGCATGTGCAGGAGCTGGCGCGCCTTGGCGCAGACATTCACCTCCATGGCGATACGGCGGAGGTGCGCGGCGTGGCCAAGCTCACCGGCGCTCCCGTGATGGCCACGGACCTTCGTGCCTCGGTGTCGCTGGTGATTGCGGCGTTGGCGGCGGAGGGCGAGACGATGATCAACCGCGTCTATCACCTCGACCGCGGTTTCGAGACGCTGGAAGAAAAACTCTCCGCCTGCGGTGCCGATGTTGAGCGCCTCGCCGGACAGTAGCCCGTGCTGAAACTCGCAGCCCTCGACGCCGACGATCTCGCCGTCATCTCGGCCCAGATGCAGGACGCGGTGCTTAGCCTCGGCGACATTACCCATGTGAAGTCCCGCCGGCAGTTCGCCTTGCTGGCCAACCGTTTTGCCTGGGATGCCGGCGAGCGCCAGCGCCGCCGCACCGGCCTCCATTTCGACCGCGTGACATCCGTCAAGGCGCAGAACATTCGGCAGGGCGACAGGAACGCCATTGTCGAGCTCCTCGCCATCACCTTCGAGGAAGGCGACCCCCCTTCCGGGGTCATCACCCTCACCTTCGCAGGCGGCGGCACCATCCGTCTCGAGGTCGAATGCATCGAAGCCAGCCTCAAGGATCTGGGCCCCGCCTGGGCCACCGAGCATCAACCCTCCCACGAACTTTGAGTCCTCTTTCCGCTTCGCGGGGGCGAGGACAAGGGAGTTCTTCGCGGCTATTGTCGCGGCCCATGACCGCCAAACCCAAGAATCGCCTGATCGCCGTGGATCTGGACGGCAGCATCGGCCCCGGTCCCAGCCCCGAGGCGGAGCATGAGCGGCGCGTGGCTATTTATGATCTGGTGGAAGAGAACAGCTTCACGCTTGCGGCGCACCCGCAAGGTCCGTATCGGCTGCAGCTCTCGACTGCCGACGGGCGGTTGATGCTCGATGTGCTGAATGAGCGCGAGGAGCGGCTTAGCCTCATCGGCCTTTCCATGTCGCCGCTGCGCCGCATCGTGAAGGATTATTTCATG
>JBGTJO010000134.1:0-24605 GCA_041745135.1 Aestuariivirga sp.
CCAATGCGGCGGATATCGCCAAGTCCCGCCGCCTTCGTCAGAATAAGCCCAAAGGGAATCGAACCGCAGAGATAACCAATCCCAATGGCTACGATCAACAATTTCCCTTCTCCCATAGGGAGAAGGAGGGGCCCACGCCAAAGGCGTGGGAGGATGAGGGGATACGGTCTCTCAATTGAAGCACTGCAGCCCCTCACCTTCCCAAGCTGCGCTTGGGCCCCTTCCTCTCCCCAAAGGGGAGAGGAGAATGATGATGAGCGTAGGTGTAAACGCTGCGGCCCGCAACGACCGTTTCGACACAGCGTCCCTCCAGCGTGCGGCGTTCGAACGGCGAGTTTTTCGCCCGGGAGCGCAGGAGTTCTTCCTTCACCGTCCAACTCAAGTTGAGATCGACAAGCGCAAAATCCGCCGGCGCTCCAGCCTCTAGCCGCCCGGTGTCAAGCGCGAGGATTTCCGCCGGTTTCGATGCCATGGCCTCCACCAGCCGCGCCAGCGGCACAGCTCCACTATGATAAAGCCCGAGCGCAGCCGACAACATTGTCTCCAGCCCGATAGCGCCGAAGGCCGCTTCCGCGAAGGGGAGCCGCTTGGTGTCAGCACTTTGCGGATCGTGAGAGGAAACGATCACATCGATTAAGCCGTCGGCCACTCCCTCAACAAGCGCGCGGCGGTCGTCTTCCGTGCGAAGCGGCGGCGAGAGCTTGAAGAAGGTTCGGTAAGCGCCGATGTCATTCTCGTTCAGGCTAAGGTGATGGATGGAGACGCCGCAGGTGACCGGCAGGCCCTTGGCTTTGGCGGCGCGGATCACCTCAAGGGAATGGCGGCAGGAGATCTGTGCGGCGTGGTAACGCGCACCCGTCAGCTCGACCAATCGCAAATCCCGCTCCAGCATGATGACCTCCGCCGTGGCGGGAATGCCCGAAAGGCCGAGACGCCCGGCGATCTCGCTCGAATTCATCACGCCCGCCGCAAGCGAGGGCTCTTCCACATGCTGCACCACCAGCATGTCGAAATCCCTGGCATAGGCAAGCGCCCGGCGAAACACGTTGGCGTTGGCGACAGCGCGCGTACCATCTGTAATCGCCACCGCGCCCGCTTCCTTGAGGCCGCCGATTTCAGTCATCAGCTCGCCGCCTAGCCCCTTGGTAATGGCCGCCATGGGCGCAACGCGCACCGATGCCGTGTCGCGGGCGCGGCGCAGAATGAAATCGACGATGGCCGCGTCATCAATCACGGGCTGCGTGTTGGGCATCACAATCATCGTTGTGACGCCGCCCGCCGCCGCTGCTTCCGAAGCACTTGCCAACGTCTCGCGGTATTCCGTCCCCGGCTCGCCGGTGAACACCCTCATATCGATGAGGCCGGGAACGAGCGTCAGCCCCTTGCAATCGACGATCGCGGTGCCAGTCCCCACACTTTCCTGCGTCACCTTCGGCCCTCCGGCGAGAATCCATCCATCCTCGATCAGCACGCCGCCGCGGCCGTTAAGGCCCTGCGCGGGTGCCACGATATTGGCATTGACATAGGCGCGCCGCGTCGCGGGTAAGGTTGCGATCATCCGTTGCCGCCGCCCGGAAAATTTCGCGACAGCGCATCCAGCACCGCCATGCGCACCGCCACCCCCATCTCCACCTGTTCGCGGATCACCGATTGCATGCCATCCGCCACATTCGAGTCGATCTCGACGCCGCGATTCATGGGTCCCGGATGCATCACCAGCGCATCCTTCCTCGCATGGCGGAGCTTTTCCTCGTCGAGGCCGAAGAAGCGGTAATATTCGCGCGGCGAAGGCACAAAGGAGCCCGCCATGCGCTCAAGCTGCAAGCGCAGCATCATCACGATGTCGGCATTCGCAAGCCCATCGGCCATGTTGCGATGAACCTCAACGCCCAGATTGCCGATGCCGGTAGGCAGCAGTGTCGAGGGCGCCACCACGCGAACGCGGGCGCCCAGTTTGTTGAGCAGGTGGATATTCGAACGCGCCACCCGCGAATGCAGCACGTCGCCGCAGATCGCCACCGTCAGCCCCTCGATCCGGCCCTTGCGCCGCCGGATCGTGAGCGCATCAAGCAGCCCTTGCGTCGGATGCTCGTGCTGCCCGTCGCCCGCATTGATGACGGCACAGGTGACCTTCTGCGCCAGCAGTTCAACGCCGCCCGAGGAGGGATGGCGCACCACCAGAAAGTCCGGATGCATGGCGTTGATAGTCATCGCCGTATCGAGCAATGTTTCGCCCTTGGACACGGCGGAGGCGGAAACCGCCATGTTCATAACGTCTGCTCCCAGGCGCTTGCCGGCGATCTCAAAGGACCCTTGCGTCCGCGTCGAGGCCTCGAAGAACAGATTGACCTGGGTTCGCCCCGCCAGCATCGCGTGACGCTTGTCGACCTGCCGGCTGATCTCGACATATTTTTCCGCCAGATCGAGCAGGCTCACGATTTCCGAGGGAGAAATATCCTCAATCGCCAGAAGATGCTGGGCCTTGAGCAGGGCGTGCGGACGCTGAGGCGATGTCATTAAAGCCGGGTGTGTAGGGGGGATTTGCACAGGCGGCAAGGGTTAAAGGTTGCCTGTGGATTCTCGAGATCGAATAGATCACTACTGAGCAGGAGAAGAGAGAATCGGGGCAAGGGGGAAGGGCGTCTGTTGATTTCGATCTATGACATCAAACCAAAATTCCAGGCGGTGCTGCGGCCGCTTTGCCGAAGTCTTGCGGCGGCGGGACTTACCGCCAATCAAATAACCCTATTGGCGGCGGCCTTGAGTATCGCCCACGGATTCGTTCTGTGGCTCGAACCCGGCAGGCCGATCTGGCTTCTGCTGCTGCCGGTCACGCTGTTCGTGCGGATGGCGCTCAATGCCATCGACGGGATGCTGGCGCGCGAACATGCCCAGAAGAGCCGCCTTGGCGCCATTCTCAATGAACTATGCGACGCCGTATCGGATGCAGCCCTCTATCTTCCCTTTGCCCTCATCCCCGGCTTGTCGCCCACCGCAGCCGTTCTGGCTGCAATCCTCGCGGTTCTCACCGAAATGACCGGCGTGCTCGGCTCCATATTTGGCGGCACGCGGCGTTACGACGGGCCCATGGGCAAAAGCGATCGGGCTTTTGCCTTTGGCCTGCTCGCGGTGTTGATTGCGGTATCGGCGCTTCCAGCCTGGTGGGGCGTGGCCTATCAAGGGGCAATCGTCGGGCTGCTGGCGTTGACCGTCTACAATCGGGCAGCACGGGCATTGGCCGAGGCTCACACCGAATGATCGAGAGGATTGCGGATTATCTCGAAGTTCCCGTCGATGTCATGGCCGCCGTCGCCAGCGTCTATGTCATTCTAGCTGCGGCAAGCCTGATTGTCCTTGCCCTCGGCCGGGAAAGACAGCCGGAACTCGCCGCGCGCGTGAAATCCTGGTGGGTGATGGTAACGGTGTTCGCCGTCGCCGTATTTATCAACCAAGCCGTGTCGGCGGTGTTCCTGGCGTTTATCTCCTATTTGGCGCTCAAGGAATTTTTCTCGATGATCCCTTCGCGCAGGATCGACCGTCTTGCCGTGTTTGCGGCGTATCTGTCGATCCCGGTGCAATACTGGTTTGCCTATACCGCGCAGTTTGGCCTGTTCTCGGTTTTCATTCCCGTGTGGATGTTCCTGTTGTTGCCCACGATCATGGCGCTAGGCGGGGAGACAGGGGGCTATCTGAAATCGGTGGGCACATTGAGCTGGGGCTTGATGATGACCGTCTTCACCCTGTCACACATGGCCTATCTTTTGTTTTCGGGAGATACCGCGAATGTCGTGGCGGGCGGTGCGGGATTGCTGTTCTTCCTCGTATTCCTCACTCAGTTCAACGATGTCGCGCAGTTTACCTGGGGCAAGCTCTTCGGCAAACGCAAGATCACGCCTACGGTGAGTCCGAAGAAGACATGGGAAGGATTTATCGGCGGGCTTGTCACCACCATTGTGCTGGCGATGTTCATTGGTCCATGGCTGACGCCCATGGATTGGCAGTGGTCGGCGGTGGCCGGGGCCATCATCGCCACCGCCGGCTTTCTCGGCGACATCGCCGAATCCGCCGTTAAGCGCGACATGGGCGTCAAGGATGCAGGCGCCCTCATCCCCGGGCATGGCGGCATTCTCGACCGCATCGACAGCCTGACCTTTGCCGCGCCCGCCTTCACTCACTTCTTCCGCTATTTCTTTTATCCATGAACAACGCGTTACGATATCTGTTCTTTGCGGGGCCGGTGCGGTTTCTTGTGCTCCTGGTGCTCGGTCTCAACGTCCGGCGCCGCGACAAGCTTCCCGTGGACGGCCCGGCCATCATCGTTGCCAACCACAATTCGCATCTCGATACCCTGACGCTGTTGTCTCTCATGCCGCTCTCCAGCCTTCACAAGGTTCGGCCGGTCGCGGCGCTCGACTATTTCATGCGCAACAAATGGCTGGCCTGGTTTGCCACACGCATTATCGGCATCCTGCCGGTTGACCGGAGCGGCGGCAGCAATCCCCTGGCGAAATCGAAGGCAGCATTGGCCGAGGGTTCGGTGCTTGTGCTTTATCCCGAAGGAACACGCGGCGAACCTGAAAAGCTGGCCGAGTTCAAGCGTGGCGTGGCACTGTTGGTCAAGGAAAACTCAGGCGTGCCCGTCGTGCCCGTGCTCATGCACGGGTTGGGCAAGGCGCTGCCCAAGGGCACCCGGCTTATCGTGCCGTTTATCTGCGATATTTTCATAGGCGATCCCGTTCCCTGGAAAGGCGACACGAAAGTCTTCATGTCGGATTTGCGCGGCGCCATTGAGGCTCTCGCGGCGGAGGCTCATTTCCCTGCATGGGAATGATCGCCGGCATCGCCGCGCTATGGGGCTTCGCTGAAGCGACACTGTTTTTCATCGTGCCCGACGTGTGGCTGACTTGGGTGGGGCTGCGTCACGGTTGGCGGCGAGCCGCCATTGCTTCACTGGCGGCTTGCGGCGGGGCTTTGCTGGGTGGCGCGCTCATGTTCGCCTGGGGGAGTACAAACGCGGATGCAGCGCGAAATGTTCTTGACCGGCTTCCGGTCATAGCGCCGGAGATGATTGCCGCCGCTGCTCGCGAGTTGCATTTAGCAACCCTCTTGCCGCTTATCGAAGGCGGATTCCGCGGGGTGCCCTACAAGATATATGCCGTCGAGGCCGGCGCAATGGGAATTGGCATCGCGCCCTTCATGGCAGCCTCCATCGTGGCGCGTTTGCTTCGTTTTTGGGCGGCGATCACTATTGTGATGGTCGTCGCTGGCCTGCTGCGAAGATGGCTGAGTGAGAACGCAGTGCTCGCAATATATTGCGCGTGTTGGCTTGCCTTTTACGGTTTCTATTTCGCCTCACTGCACAGTTGAACCGCGCCCTTACCCTATGGCACCAAATAGCCAAAGCACCAGCGGGATTGTTATGACGGTGAAAATTACCTGAAGCGTAAGGATAGGGGCGTGGGGTTATTTAACCCACTTAGAAGTTCCGTAATTCGTGTGTCAGCCGATATATGTTTATGCGAACTGCTCTGGCAGGAAGTCGTCCTGGGCCAGGTTCTGGAACCTTGTGAGCTGGGCCTCGAACTGCAGCTTCACGATCCCCGTAGGTCCATGGCGCTGCTTGCCGATGATGACTTCGGCCACCCCGTGCACCTGCGCCATTTCATCCTGCCAGGCTTGATGTTCCGTCGTGTTGGGCTTGGGCTCCTTGCGCGTCAGGTAATATTCCTCGCGGTAGATAAAGAGCACCACGTCGGCGTCCTGCTCGATCGAACCGGATTCACGCAAATCCGAAAGCTGCGGGCGCTTGTCGTCGCGGTTCTCAACCTGCCGCGAGAGCTGCGACAGCGCCAGGATCGGCACGTTGAGCTCCTTGGCCAGCGCCTTCAGTCCCACGGTGATTTCAGAGACCTCCTGTACGCGCCCCTCGGCGGCCCGGCGCGAGGAGCCGGTGAGAAGCTGGAGATAGTCGACGACCAACAGCCCAAGCCCGCGCTGACGTTTCAAGCGCCTGGCGCGCGCCGCCAGCTGCGCGATAGTGATGCCGCCGGTTGCGTCGATATAAAGCGGCAGCGATTGCAATTCGCGGCTCACCTCGACGATGCGGCCAAATTCCTCCTCGGTGATCTTGCCGCGCCTGATGCGCTCGGAGGGAATGCCCGACTGTTCGGCGATGATGCGGGTGGCAAGCTGCTCGCTCGACATTTCGAGGGAGAAAAGGGCAGCAACACCGCCATCCGTCACCTTTACCGAACCGTCAGTCTGGTGCTCCGCCTTGTAAGCCTTGGCCACATGATAGGCGATGTTAGTGCCGAGCGCGGATTTGCCCATGGCGGGGCGGCCGGCAATAATGATGAGATCGGAAGCCTGCAAGCCCCCCATCTTCTCGTCGAGATCCTTGAGACCCGATGAAATGCCGGAAAGCCCACCGTCGCGCTGGTAGGCATTGGCGGCCATGTCGACGGCATCCGTCAGCGCCCGGCCGAAGGGCTGGAACCCCTGGCCGTACTTGCCGGTCTCGGCCATCTCGTAAAGGGTTTGTTCGGCCCGTTCGATCAGGTCCTTCGAAGTTTCCTCGACCACCGTGTCGAAGGCTTCGTTGACGAGATCGGTGCCGATGCCGATCAGCTTGCGGCGCTGGGCCAGCTCATAAACGGTGCGGCCATATTCCTCCGCGTTGATGATGGTGGTGGCGGCGGCGGCGAGACGGCCAAGATAGGCAGGTCCGCCGATCTCCTTCATCGTCGCGTCATTGTCGAAATAAGTCTTCAGCGTCACAGGGCTGGCGAGCTTGCCCGCCCGGATCAATGTCGAGGCCGCCTCGTAAATGCGGGCATGCACCGGCTCGAAGAAATGATCCGGCAGCAGAAAGCCCTGAACCCGGTCGCAGGCATCGTTGTTGACGAAGATGGCGCCAAGCAGGGCCTGTTCCGCCTCCAGGTTGTGGGGCGGGGTGCGGTAGGTATCGTCAGAGTCGACGGGCCGGAGATTGGCTTGAGCGGACATGGGAGCGGTCTTAGCGGATGATTCGCGCGGAGCGCGAGGTTTCGGCGCTTATACCCGCTATCCACAGCTCTGGGAAAAGCTATTCCGCGGGGATCGATTTCAGGCGCGGGCGCTTGCTTTCAAGGGCGCGCAGGGCGGCCTCCGCGTCCTCGATATAGTCGCGGGTGAAGGGCAGGGCGTGCTGGTTCTTGCAGAACTGGATCTGGAAATTATTGAGCACCGCATGGCGGAAGGTCGCCTCCGAGGCCGCCAGATAAAACTCCCACATGCGGCAGAAACGCTCATCGTAAATTTCCCGGGCCCGCTCGCGGTTATCCGCGAAGAGCTTGCGCCAGTGCCGCAAGGTTTGCGCATAGTGCAGCCTGAGGATTTCGATGTCGGTGATGTAAAGCCCCTGCCGTTCCAGATGCGGAATGACCTCCGACAGCGCCGGCACATAGCCGCCGGGGAAGATATATTTCTTGATCCAGGCGCTGGTGGCGCCCGGCCCATCGGACCGGTTGATTGAGTGGAGCAGGGCGACACCATCGTCCTTCAGCAAAGCATGGCACTTGGTGAAGAATTCCTTGTAGTGCACCACGCCCACATGCTCGAACATGCCCACCGAGACGATGCGATCGAATTTCTCGTTGAGAGCGCGGTAATCGAGAAGGCGGTAGTCCACCTGATCCGCAACGCCCCGCTGTAGCGCCCGCTCGTTCGACAGCTTGTGCTGTTCCTCCGAGAGCGTGACGCCCGTGACATTGGCCCCGCAAATCTCAGCCAGATAAAGGCCAAGCCCGCCCCAGCCCGAACCAATGTCGAGCACTTTCATGCCGGGCTTGATATCGAGCTTGGCGGCGAGGTGGCGCTTCTTGGCAAGCTGGGCTTCTTCAAGCGAGGCAGTCGGCGTTTCGAAATAGGCACAGGAATATTGCCGGTCGCGGTCAAGGAAGAGATCGTAGAGCTGGCCGGAGAGGTCGTAGTGGCGCGCCACATTCGCCTTGGCCTTGCCGGCGGGATTATACTGGTCGATCCATTTCAGCCCCTTGCGCAGCTTGTAAAGAAACCGGGACAGGGGCGGGTAATCGGCGATGTTCCCTGCATTGGCGATGAGCAAGGCGATCATGTCGTAGACCGTGCCTTGCTCCACTTGGAGCGAGCCTTCCATGTAGGTCTCGCCAAGGGCGAGATCGGGGTCCATGGCGATCCGCCGGGCCGCCGCGTCGCTGGTGATCTTGATGAGCACCGGCTCACCGGTCCCATCGCCATAGGCATAGGGTTGGCCGGAGGGCGCCGTAACCCGAAGCGTGCCAGTCTTGACCACCATCCGGAATACCCGGTCCAGCAGCGCATACATTGAAGCGTCCCCCAAGTATTAACAAAAGCTTAATACCGGAGCCGCGACAAGGGCAAGAGCCCGCCCCAAGCCATGGTTAACGGTTCCACACCCGTCATCCCGGCGAAAGCCGGGACCCATTTTGCAGCGTGAGGACTCGGTGGGATCCGTACCTGATTTTACCATGGGTCTCGGCTTTCGCCGGGATGACGGCAGGGAGGGTCACTACCGCCTCGATAATCAGCACCGCCAAAATCCTCTCCCAATTGTGCTGCAAGCAATTATATAATGCGGCCATGCCAAAACCCGACAAACCCGGCCACGGAAATCAGACCGGTGTCTTGACCCGCACCGAGACGAAGACCGAGAAGCCTTCGCTCTACAAGGTGCTGCTGCTGAACGACGACTATACGCCCATGGAATTCGTGATCCACGTGCTCGAGCGCTTCTTCAGCAAGGGGCGCGAGGAGGCAACGCGCATCATGCTGCATGTGCATCAGAAGGGTGTTGGCATCTGCGGCGTCTACACTTTCGAGGTGGCGGAAACCAAAGTGACGCAGGTTATGGATTTCTCCCGCAAGAACCAGCATCCCCTCCAGTGCACCATGGAAAAGGAATAGGCCGCCCTCAGAAGCGGTCCGCCATGATATCGAGACGGCTTAAGCCGATATCGCGCAGCAGATGATCGTCGAGGCCCAGCAAATGCTGGCGGTGCAAGGCCTTGGCCCGGCGGTGGCGCAAGCCGGTCACAGACTCGCGAAGCAAGGTGAAGGCCGAGAAGTTTGCTCGAAAGGCGAGAGTAGCGGAGGTCATCGTTTTTGTTCCTGCATGTATGTTTCAATGACCGGCGCTATAGTTAAGCCGCCGTGAAATGAACCTGAACCCCGAATTCATCTGCCGTTCATGGGCGGAAAAGCCGTTTGCACAAGGGCATCGCGCCTATTTATTTTCGGCCTCTCCCCGTTTCGCAAAAATGCCTATATAGTGAAGTTCAAATCACCTGGTTCATGCGGGCCGCGAGAGGACAAGCCCGCAGGAATCAGCCAAGGAGCGAACAAACGTGCCCACGTTCTCCCGCAGCCTGGAAAAGGCCCTGCACCGCGCGCTGGCGATCGCCAATGAGCATAGCCACGAATCTGCGACGCTGGAGCATCTTTTGCTGGCGCTCATCGAGGACAAGGATGCCGCCGCCGTCATGCGCGCCTGCAGCGTCGATCTCGATGCGCTGCGCCGGAGCCTCGAAAACTATCTCGACAGCGAAATGGCCAATATGGTCTCCGCCGGGCACGAGGATTCCAAACCCACCGCCGGTTTCCAGCGCGTCATCCAGCGCGCCGTCATCCACGTGCAATCCTCCGGCCGCGAGGAGGTGACGGGCGCCAATGTTCTGGTCGCAATCTTCGCCGAGCGGGAAAGCCACGCCGCCTTCTTCCTGCAGGAGCAGGACATGACGCGCTACGATGCCGTCAATTACATAGCCCCTGGCATCGCCAAGCGGGCGGGGCTCTCGGATACGCGCCCCGTCCGCGGCGTTGACCAGGATCAGCACCAAAGCGGCGGCGGTGGCGAGGGCGACGACCGCGAAGGGCCCAAGAAGAAGGGCGAAGCCGATGCGCTCGAAGCCTATTGCGTCAACCTCAACAAAAAGGCCGGCGAAGGCCGTATCGATCCCCTGATCGGCCGCGAGGCCGAGGTCAACCGCACCATCCAGATCCTCTGCCGCCGCCAGAAGAACAATCCGCTGTTCGTCGGCGACCCGGGCGTCGGCAAGACCGCTATCGCCGAAGGGCTGGCCCGCAAGATCATTAAGGGCGAAGTCCCCGCCGTCCTCGCCGATTGTACAGTTTATCAGCTCGACATGGGCGCTCTCCTCGCCGGCACCCGTTATCGCGGCGATTTTGAGGAACGCCTCAAAGCCGTCATCAAGGAAATCGAAGCCCGTCCGGGCGCCATCATGTTCATCGATGAGATCCACACCGAGATCGGGGCGGGGGCCACCTCGGGCGGCGCCATGGATGCTTCGAACTTGCTGAAACCGGCACTCGCCGGCGGCTCGCTTCGTTGCATCGGCTCAACGACCTACAAGGAATACCGCCAGCATTTTGAGAAGGACAGGGCGCTGGTGCGCCGCTTCCAGAAGATCGACGTGAACGAGCCTTCGATCCCCGACTCGATCGCCATCCTCAAGGGCCTCAAGCCCTATTACGAGGAGTTCCACAAGCTGAAGTTCACCGATGAAGCCATTGAGAGTGCCGTCCAGCTTTCGGCGCGCTACATCAACGACCGTAAACTGCCCGACAAGGCCATCGATGTGATTGATGAAACCGGCGCATCCCAGATGCTGCTAGCCGAGGACAAGCGCCGCAAGACCATCGACGTCCCCCAGATCGAGGCAACCATCGCCACCATGGCGCGCATCCCCGCCAAGACCGTCTCAAAGGACGACGCCACCGTATTGAAGAACCTCGTGCAAGAACTGAAGCGACTGGTGTTTGGTCAGGACAAAGCCATCGAAGCGTTGGCATCGGCCATCAAGCTGGCGCGCGCGGGTTTGCGCGAACCCGAAAAGCCGATCGGCTGCTATCTCTTTTCCGGTCCAACCGGCGTCGGCAAGACCGAAGTCGCCAAGCGCCTCGCCGAGGTCATGGGTGTCAACATGCTGCGCTTCGACATGTCGGAATACATGGAGCGCCACTCGGTCTCCCGCCTCATCGGCGCGCCTCCGGGCTATGTCGGCTTCGATCAGGGCGGTCTTTTGACCGATGGCATCGACCAGCACCCCTATACCGTGCTGCTGCTCGACGAGATCGAGAAAGCCCATCCCGACCTGTTCAACATCCTGTTGCAGGTCATGGACCACGGCAAGCTCACCGACCACAACGGCAAGTCCATCGACTTCCGCAATGTCATCCTGGTGATGACCACCAACGCCGGCGCCCAGGATATGGCCCGCGAAGCCATGGGCTTCACCCTGAACGTGCGCGAAGGCGACGATCAGGAAGCCATCAAGAAGTTGTTTACGCCCGAATTCCGCAACCGCCTCGACGCGGTTATCGGCTTCGCCCATCTGCCGCCGGACATCGTGCGCAAGGTCGTGGAGAAGTTCGTGCTGCAGCTCGAAGCCCAGCTCGCCGAGCGCCAAATCAATATCGAACTCTCGGTGGAGGCCGCCGATTGGCTCGCCGTCAGGGGCTATGATCAGCAGATGGGTGCGCGGCCGCTCGCGCGCGTCATCCAGGAGCATGTGAAGAAGCCGCTGGCGGAAGAGGTGCTCTTTGGCAAGCTCACCAAGGGCGGCACCGTGCGCATCCTGCTCAAGGACGACGCACTGAACTTCCAGTACCTAGGCCGCGACGAGGAAAAAACCCTGCCTAAGCCTGTGGAGCGCAAGGCTCTACCAAGGGCCAGGGCAACACCCGAGACGAAGAGGAAGTCAAAAGTAAAACCTTAGAAGTGCCTCACCTTCTTTTCGGCCCTGACAGTCGGCCCCCGAGAGAAAGCGGAGTCATATTACGACCCGTTGCTAAGCGACAAAGTTATCACTCGGTCGCGCCAGCTCCCTCCCGAAGCTATCGCCGAAAGAACCCCGCGGGATAACTATCTCAAACTCAGAACCCGGCGACCGCTTGTTGCATACCAATTTTGCATTGAGCTGGCTGACGAAGGCAGTTAAGATCCGCATGCCAAGCCCACGCATCTTGGCTGGATTAAAATCTGCGGGAAGGCCGCCCCCTTCATCACGCACCGAAATTGTGATGTCCCCGGCAGGGTTGCGCCCAATGCAAACCCAAATGTCCCCTTTCTTATGATTAGGATACGCATGCTTTGCACAGTTCGTGATCAATTCCAGGATAATTATGGCCACCGAAACGGCATTGTCATTCCGGATATGGATGCCGTGCTGAGCCTTGACATGGATCGTGCAGTTGGCAACCGAGGTGTCCATATCCTTGCAGAGTTCTTCGACGTAGATGCCCAAATCAATGCTTTCTACGTCGTCGCGATATAGTCTTTCATGCGCTCGGGCCACCGCAGAGACTCGGAGTGACGTTTCCTTCAATTTCTCCGTGAGTTCCGGAGAATCCAACTCGCGGGCTTGCAGGCGCAATATGCTCGCGACGATTGCCAGACTGTTCTTTATCCGATGATTCATTTCTTTCTTGAGAAACTGCTGTCGTTCGAGCGCCCTTTTCAGGTGGCGTTCCCGCCTTTCGCGCTCGATAGCCATGCCGAGTATATTGGCCGCACCTTGGAGAAATGCTAAATCGTGCTCAACAAATTCATCCTCCGATCGGCTATCAACTTCAAGAACACCGTAGGGCTTTCCATCACCCTGGAGAATGACGTTCATTGCCCGGCGGATTCCATGCCTAGCCAGAAGCTCCGGCGTTCTGAATCGCTCCTCGTTTTCCAAATGATTTGAAATAACCGGCTTACCGGTTCGCAACGCAAATCCTGCTGGGGAGGCCAGATCAGCGCCAACACTTGCTACTCCGACGATACCGGCGTCCCAACCGACCCCGGCTTTGACCAGGAGCCGTTTCTCCGCCGGGATATATTCCATAATCTTGCAGAACTGCGTACGCAGCCCAGCAGCAGTCATTCGCACAGTTTCGGCAAGCAATTGATCGAGAGGGGCTCCCTGCAATGCGATGACCCCGAGCTGGGACAACAGCTCTTGTTGATGAATGCGCTGTTCGAGGGTGCGCTGAGTTATCTCGAGAGGTTCGGCATTCGCACCGGACTCCACTACAGGTTTCGTGTCGTTCAAATCCACCATGATCGGCCCTTCAAATGAAAATTATCGCTTTTAACCGAATGTTCTTGCTGGCTACTCATGAGCTTTCCCGACATGATCCGCCATCATCGCGCCTCGTGAGCCTAGGGGCTTGGGTTTGCCCTCCGTTGTATCGCGAGCGGTCTGGTGCTCCATTTCCGCATTCAACTGACCGCCAAGCAAAACGATTACAGCGGAGATCCACAACCACACCATGAAGCCGATGCCGGCCCCGAGAGAGCCGTATGCACGGTTGTAGCTATCGAAGGTCGCGACATAATACGAAAACAACATGGAGGCCGCGAGCCAAAGCAAGGCTGCGACGATGCTTCCGCAGCTCACCCACCGCCACCGGGCATCCCTTCGGCTCGGGCCATACCGGTAGATAAAGGCAAGGCTCACGCCAACCGTTACAAGAAGGATCGGCCACCGCAGAATCGCAACAAGCCGCTCCGTTACGGTCGCCAGCCCGAATAACTCAAGGACCACAGGCACTGCAAGCATGCCGACAATTGCCATAATCACGAAAACAATGCCCGCCAATGTGAACAGAAAAGTAATCGCGTAAAATCGAAGGAAACTGCGCTTCTCGCGCTCGTTGTAAACAACGTTCAAGGCGTCGAAAAGTGCGGCTATTCCGGAATTGGCACTTCCCAAAGCTATAAGCAGCGACACAATAAAGGCCGCTCCCAGCGTGTCTGCTCCCTGCTTGGCCACCAGCGTGATCTGAGCGCCGACAGCTTCGAGGATCCCGAAAGGCAGTATCCCGGCAAGGAGTGTCAGGTGACCGCCGATCGTGCTCGAGTCCGCAAAGAGCCCGTAAAGCGACACGATAGCTGCAATTCCAGGGAAAACAGCGAGAAGTGCGAAAAACGCTACCCCACCGGAGGTAGAAAAAATTCGGTTTTCCGGGATCGCCCAAAACACCCGCCAGAAAATGTCGGCCCACCCGCGAGGTGGGATCTCCTCCGGCGTGTTCGCTTCACGACCACGCCCCTTCTCACGCGCGCGGGCGACGTCCTTTGAATTGAGATTATCGGGTTCGCCAACGTGTGCACGCCAATCCTCGCTGATCCCGACGGGAGTCGTGACGACGCCTGGTTTTTTTGACACGTGATTACCCCCTCAATACCTTGGGTTCTCGACCCCCTAGGGATCTCTTAGTAAGGTCCGCATCTGCAAATCACTATTTGGGCTTGGGGGCAGCCGAAAAGAGCGCGTCATTTCGGGTGCGCCACGCTTCATCTGACAACCAGTCGTACTCCCGGTCGGGCATCAGGGGGACACTTTTCACCTGTCCCTCGGTGATGGGAAGGTAGAAGGTCTCACGCTCCTGGGAGACTCGGAGAAACCGGATAGGGACCACTATACTGTCTTTTCCCGGTACGAAAAATCCCCCCGAAGCCACGATCGCATAGTCCCGACGGTCTTTCGTCCCAAAAACAATATTTCGAACCTCACCCACAATCTTGTCGTCAGAAGTTCTGACTTCTGCGCCGATGATCTCGTCCGCCCTCAGTCCGGGCGCCATCTCGTCAATTCGAATGAGCGGAGCGGCATTCGGGTCACCGCGGCGGCCAAGAGTGGCGCCCCCGCGCCGGACGAGCGGCTCGCGCGCTATGTCCTGCTGTTCCACCTCATCTTCGTCACTTCCACCCAAGCTGCCCATGGAGGGTGAGGCCACGAGTTCGCGAATGTTACCCATAAGCCGTTCGCAATCTTCAATTCGCCCATAAGACCAAAGGACGAAGGCGGAGTCCCGCAAGCTGCGCAGATCCCGAACCATTTGCCGGTTATTTGGGTCGAGAAACTCGGGTTTCTGCAAAATCGCTTCTTCAATTTTGGAGTCCGAAATGTTGCACTCCGCCCAGGTTTCTGAACCGCCGAGGCCGATAAAAAGAACAGCCGCAGAAAGAATTTTAGTGGTAGTCATTACTCATCCGTTGTGGAGGCGAAGCGCCCAGAAAAGTTGGAATGATTGCCAATCCCGCCCCAACGAAGTTCTTCAAGACGCGATAATGGGTATGCGGCAGCGGATATTTGGCAGACCGCTGTAAGCTAAACTCGGCAACATTATCAAGGTTCCAACTCCCTGCAAATTTACTTCATGATTCATTATAGACTAGAGGGAAACGCCCGCCCGGATGGACCAGTCGCTGATAGTTGGCCGAACCTGCCGTTCAATTGCCCTGGATCAAAACTGGTCGCAAACCGGCCAAGGTACGTTGAAGTGGGGGAAAAGATGCCGGCGCGCTAAATCGCCAGAGGCGAAAAAGAAGACCAAGGCGAAGTCGTAGATAAATTAACCCTACGTTTTTTCGGCCTTATCAGTCGAACCCAGGGAGAGAAGCCGGGTAAGCACTTCGACAAGTTGGTGATCCCTGAAAGGTTTCCTGAGGACGAGCCGGTCGCCATAGCTGCTCCTCACATCGGGGCCGCTATAGCCCGTCGAGAACAAGAACGGCACGCCATGCGCGGCCAGCGCATCCGCCACGGCGTGAGTTCTCCGGCCATTCAGGTTCATGTCCAGCAGGGCGGCGTCGAAGACTTCCGCGTCAATCAGGGCAAGGGCCTGATCGACTGTGGCGGCAGTGCTTATTGCTTCACACCCGAGATCGCCCAGCATGTCCTCTATCATCATGAGGATCAGCATTTCGTCCTCGACCACCAGGACCCGCCGGCCGGCCAGCAAATTATCCATTACGAGCATTGTGGGGCGCGGGAAAATCGATGGTGCAGACCACGCCTTGCGCCCTGTAGTCCAGCTGCACTGCGCCATCCAGTTCACTGGCCAGGCCACGCTCAAGCACCCGGGACCCATATCCTTTGCGGGAAGGGGGCTGCACGGCCGGACCGTTCTTCTCCTCCCAACGGAAAAAAAGCCGGTCGCCTTCCGGCGCGGGATCGATTTGCCAGGTAATTGCGATTGATCCCGCCCGGTTGGAAAACGCCCCGTATTTCACGGCGTTTGTCGCCAGTTCGTGAAGGGCAATGCCGAGTGCCAGGGCTATTCGCGGGGGAACGCGGGTATTTTCCCCTTTGATGGTAAAGTGCTCAGACCGCCCGTTTGCGACCCCAAAGGGCTCCAGGGCCGCATGGATCAGTTCAACAAGCCCAGCACCTTCCCAATTCTCGCGGGTCAACAGGTCATGGGAACGGGAGAGTGCAAACAACCGCGACTCGATGGATTCCCGGAGTATTTCGGGATCGGTCGTATTTCGCAAAGCCTGCCAGACGATCGACTGCACCGTTGCAAGAGTATTTTTTACGCGGTGATTCAGTTCGTCGATGAGCATTCTTGACTGGGTTTCCTTCTCCCTGTGTTCGGTGAGATCCACGAGGGAGGCGAAATGCTGCACCACGTCGCCGCTGTCGTCGTAAACCGGGCTGATGAAGATGGCGGACCAGAACAGGCTGCCGTCTTTGCGCTGGTAGCAAACTTCCGATGTGCTTTCAGAACTGGTGGCGAATGCCGCTTCGATATGCGGCATAGACTCAGAATCGGCGCCCCGCGCCATCAGGTAACTAAAGTTTTTTCCGAGCACCTCTTCCCGGCTGTATCCGGTAAGAGAAAGAAAGGCGTCATTGGCAAAAATTATCGGATGGCCAGGTTCCTTCGCGTCCGTAAACAGCATCGGCATTCGGGTCGTCTCTGCCGCGACGACGAACGGGCCAAGGTCCTTTCGAAAACCTTCGACTTCGGTTTCCGCGGTTTTCTGCTTTTTTGACTTTTTTGTTATATCAATCATTTAGGCACAACTAGCGGGGCGCCTTGAACAACGAAAAATACTCCGGCTTCATTCCTTTGGCAATTCAGTTGCCGGCCAAGATCGCAAAATGCGCCGATCATCCTCAATTCTTCTCCACCAAACATGCGGCCCCCTGCGAAGTCAGCCTTGAACACAGGCTCTCCGCCTCCGCGCGGCTGTCGCGGCCGATCATCACGCGCACGATCTTGCGGCGCCCGCGGCTCAAATCCTTCTTGCGCAGCACGAGCGGAGCCTCGTCCTTGAGAAGCGAGGGATGGCGGCCCTTGATGATGCGAAAGGTGCGAAGCGCCCTCGTTTCCGAAAAGCCCGCCGAGAGGATCACGCCCCAGCGTTTCCATTTCGCCGTCCCGCTCACGGCAACCTTCGGCGGACTCGCTTCACGCAAGGCAAGGCTGGCGCACTGGACAGCAAAATTATCCGATTTGCCAAGGGCAGGAATCGGAAACTCTTCCTTCGCCCCCTTCCATTCCTCATGGCCGCGCCCCGTGATCGACAGCACATAGTCCTGAGTCTCCAAGGGCAAATTGCCGGTCCCCGCCATCCACCGCCGGATACGCTCTTCGCCCGCATTGTAGGCCGCCGCCGCTAGCCCCAGATTGCCGAACGCCTGCCTGAGGTCCGCCAGATAAAGCGCGGAGGCGGCGAGCGCCTGCTTGGAGTCGAAAGGATCGGCAAGGCCTCGCAGTTTCGCCGTTCCGGGCATGAACTGCGCGATCCCTTCCGCGCCCTTGGGGCTAACGGCTTTGGGATCGAACAGGCTCTCCTTCCAGATGAGTCTGGCAAAGAAATTTTCCGGAATGCCGTTCTCGGTCGCTTGCGTGAATATCTCCGAGCAGAGCCGAGTGGCGGATGCGTGCTTGCTTTCGGCAGGCGGAGGCGTGGCCTGCGAGGAGGGCGCAGCCCCAAAAACCATCAACACGCTGAACAACGCTAGCTTCGCCAGGTTCATGGATTCCGTCCGCCTGAGGCTGGGAGGATTAAGGCTGCGAGGATGGCGGTTCAATGGCAGCCCCTCGCTTTGGTGAATCGCCTAACTGATCACCGGCAGTTCTCGCGGCGCCCGTTTGGTGAGGAGCTCCGCTCCCTCCGCCCGCACCACAATGTTTTCCTCATGCACAATCATCTTGCCTGGCTCATACTCGATTCCAGGTTCGATGGTTAAAACCATGCCGGCCTCGATCACTGTGCCATCCCCCGGCATGTTGGACGGGGGCTCCGTCAGCTGCATTCCAAGCCCGTGGCCGAGCCGGCCCACATTGTTGCCGATGGAGCCTGCCGCTTCGATAATCTTCGCCATGGCGCTGAACACATCATCGGTGCGGGCACCCACCACCGTAGCGGCAATGCCTGCTTCCGTCGCAAGCCACATGGCTTCGTGGGCGCGCTTGGCGGCATCGGAGACTTGGCCCACCGCATAGTTTCGATCGAAATCGCACCAATAGCCGTCATAGGTGGAGCCCGTGTCGAAGAACAGAATATCTCCCTCTTGCAAGATGCGATCATGCGGCCCGCAAACAATCTGGGAAACACCACCCGGGCCTGAGATCGCCGGCAGAAAGGGCGTGGAGTCCGCTCCCCGCGCGGTAATGGCGATCCTGAGCTTTCGAGCGGCCTCGCGCTCAGTATCCCCGATCTTTACCAAGCCAGGAACAGCCGCATAGGCATCGCTGGCGATATGGCAAATGTGCCTGATATGCTCGATCTCGGCGTCCGTCTTCACCATGCGGATCTGCCAGATGCAGGGCGATCCGTTGGCAAGCTCGACGTTGATCAGGCAGACTTGCAAATCCCGGAACTGCATGACCGGCATCCGCAGGCTGTGCTCGCGCCCAAGCTCCATCCCGATGCGGCCGAACCGGCGCGGCAATTCCACCAAGGCATTTGCCAGCAAAGAGGTCCCATCGTCGGAAGGCCTGGGTGCGGGCCAACTCCGTATATCTTTCACCCAAGTCGCCGCCATCTCCGGCACGCCGATCTCCGGGATGACGGCGATGAGCTCCCCCTCAGCCGGCACCACCACAAACCACGGCCGCGTCGGGCTTTCCCAAAACTGCGTGTCGAACCCCGTGAAGTACCGCACATTATGCGGCATGGTGAGCAGCAGCCCATCAAACGAATGCTCGCGCATAATCCTCTGCGCCCGCTCCACCCGCCCCGCGAATTCCGCAACCGAAAATCCCCGCTTCGGCACTCCTGTCATACAAACCTCCGGTGTTATCCTCTCCCCGCTTCGCGGGGCGAGGATAAGACTCTCGCACCAACTCCCCCGAAACTGCCGAATTGCAACGTGGTGTTTTCTTGCTAAGGTGGCAAGTGGCTGGGCGAAGAGACGAGGGACTGGTGGCAGCAGCGAAGAAAGCCATGGGCGAAGACCGGCCCGTCGCTGTCCGGGTTGACGATCTGCATAAAAGTTTCGGCCCGCTGGAGGTGCTGAAAGGCGTCTCCCTCACGGCGCGGGAAGGCGATGTCGTTTCGATGATCGGCGCCTCGGGCTCCGGCAAGAGCACCTTCCTGCGCTGCATCAATTTCCTCGAAATGCCAACCCGCGGCCGCATCCAGGTGACGGGCGAGGACGTGGCGCTCGCCCCCGCCGCCGATGGCAATCTCCGCCCCACGGACAGGAAGCAGCTAGAGCGCATCCGCACCCGGCTCGGCATGGTCTTCCAGAGTTTCAATCTGTGGCAGCACATGACGGTCTTGCAGAACGTTATCGAAGCGCCGGTTCATGTCCTCGGACTGCCGAAAGCCGAGGCCACCGAGCGCGCCGACAAAATCCTGAAAAAAGTAGGCCTCCACGACAAGCGCGATCAATACCCGGCCTTCCTCTCGGGCGGCCAGCAGCAGCGCGCCGCCATCGCCAGGGCGCTTTGCATGGAGCCCAAGGTCATGCTCTTCGACGAGCCAACCTCAGCCCTTGATCCTGAACTTGTAGGCGAGGTTCTAAGGGTCATCCGCGATCTGGCGGAGGAGGGCCGCACCATGATCCTCGTCACCCATGAAATGAAGTTCGCCCGCGACGTGTCTAGCCACGTGATTTATCTTCACCAGGGGGTGATAGAAGAAGAGGGTCCGCCAAAACAGGTGTTTGGCAAGCCAAAAAGCCCCCGCTGCCGCCAGTTTGTCTCCGGTATCCACTAGCTTGGCAAAGGTTTTCCGGCATGCTTAGCTTGCGGTCAAAGGTTTAAGAAATCTATCCGGGAGGAATCATGAAACTATCGCGCCGGATTTTATTCGCCGCCGCGGCCGCCGTAATGGTGTCTGCCGCGCCCGCCATGGCCGACGTCAAGATCGGCGTCGCCGCCGAGCCTTATCCGCCCTTTGCCTCCAAGGATGCCTCGGGCACCTGGGTCGGCTGGGAAATGGACGTGATGAATGCGGTCTGCGCCGAAATGAATGAGAAGTGCGAGCTCGTCGAAGTGGCGTGGGATGGCATCATCCCCGCACTCACCGCCAAGCAGATCGATGCCATCATGGCGTCCATGCTGATCACCGAGGCGCGCAAGGAAACCATCGACTTCTCCAATATGTACTATCAGACGCCGCCCGCCATCATCGGCGCCAAAAACGGCGACATGGATGTGACGCCAGAACATTTCAAAGGCAAAACAATCGGTGTCCAGGTTTCCACTGCCCATGAAAAGTCGGTGCAGAAATATTATGGCGATGTGGCGGAGATCAAAACCTACGCTACCCAGGACGAAGCCAACAGCGATATCGCTGCAGGACGTCTCGATTATGTGCAGGCCAACAGCTCGGCGCTGGATGCTTTCCTTGCCACCGATCAGGGCAAGGCCTGCTGCGAAGTGAAAAGCTCCGCTCCCATGGATGTAGAATTCTTCGGTGAAGGCGTGGGCGTTGGCCTCCGCAAGGAAGACACCGCGCTTAGGGACAAGATCAATGCCGCGCTCGTAGCCATGGCGCAGAAAGGCACGTTTGACCAGATCACCGAGAAATACCCGGAGTTGGTAGGCAAGATCGTCGTTCCGAAAAAACAGTAAGTCAAGTTCGTAACCGCGCGGGAGCTCGTCAAGAGGCGCCGTGCAAAAGGGAGAAGAAAGACCATGAAGCTCACTCGCCGCATTTTATTCGCCGCCGCAGCGGCCGCCATGATGGCGACAGCCACATCCGCCATGGCCGACATCAAATTCGGCGTCGCCGCCGAACCCTATCCGCCGTTCACATCGAAGGATGCTTCCGGCACCTGGGTCGGCTGGGAAGTCGATCTGATGAACGCCGTCTGCGCCCAGATGAACGAGAAATGCGAACTCGTCGAAGTAGCGTGGGATGGCATCATCCCTGCGCTCACCTCCAAGCAGATCGACGTCATCTGGTCGTCCATGTCGATCACCGCCGAGCGCAAGCAGACCATCGATTTTTCGAGTATGTACTACAACACGCCCTCGAAGCTGATCGGCGCCAAGACCGGCGATCTCGACATCACGCCGGAGCATCTGAAGGGCAAGATCATCGGCGTTCAGGTGTCCACGACCCACGAACGCTATGCCCAGAAGTATTTCGCGGCCGCCGGGGCGGAGGTAAAGACCTACGCCACCCAGGATGAAGCCAACAACGATCTCGCCGCCGGCCGGCTTGATTACGTGCAAGCCGATTCAAGCGCGCTCGATGCTTTCCTGAAAAGCGATCAAGGCGCTGCTTGCTGCGAAATCAAGGGCATCGTGCCGGAAGATCTCGAAGTCCTCGGTGAAGGTGTTGGCGGCGGCGTCCGCAAGGAAGACACAGCGCTTAAGGAAAAGCTCAGCGCCGCCATCGCCGAACTCGCCAAATCCGGCAAGCTTGAGGAAATGACCAAGAAATACCCCGAACTCGTCGGGCAAATCCTCCTTCCTAAAACATAGTGCAATTGGGGCTCGCGGGAATCACTCGCGGGCCCCATTCTGCTGGCCATGGCGGAGAAACCCGGCTTTCTCGAATTAATATCGTTTGGCGATAAGGGCTATGCCGATGAGCTTCTCTGGGGCGCCCTGACCAGCCTCGAGATTGCCGTCCTGGCCTACGCGCTTGGCCTCCTCATCGGCATTGCCGGCGCATTGGGAAAACTCCACGGCAGCCGGATCACTCAAACCGTTCTGAACGGCTACACCACACTGGTGCGGGCCGTCCCCGAATTGATCCTGATTTTGCTGCTTTACTACGCCGGAACGACCGCGCTGAACTCGTTGTTGGAATCAATCGGCATCCGCACCATCGCCATCAATGGCTTTGCCGCGGCCGTCGGCGTTCTGGGTTTCGTCCAGGGCGCGTACTCAACGGAGGTGATCCGCGCCGCCATACTGGCAATTCCTATTGGCCAACTCGAAGCGGCCCGCTCCTACGGCATGTCGCCGTGGCTCGAATTCCGGCGCATCACGCTGCCCTCGCTTCTGCCCTTCGCCATTCCGGGCCTCGCCAATCTCTGGCTCATCGTCACCAAGGATACAGCCCTCATCTCCGTCGTCGGCTATACCGAACTGACGCTTGCCACGAAACAGGCGGCCGGCAACACCAAGATGTACGTCCAGTTTTACCTTTCCGTCGGTGCTATCTACCTGGCGATTACACTTCTATCGCGCGTAGGGTTCACCTGGCTTGAAAGCCGCGTGCGCCGCGGCCAGCGGTTGCACGCATGACCATCGAAATCGCCAGACTCACGCCCAAAGGGCTGAGTGCAAGAATGCCCCGCTATCGCATGCGTCCGGTCGACATGGCAAAACTGATTGCCAAAACGGTGATCCTGTCGCTGCTCGGCGCTCTTGCTCTGCTTATTCTCTATTGGCTGTTTTTTGCCTCGAACTGGGCCTGGCTGCCAAAATACCTCCCGCTGCTGGCATGGGGTCTCTATTACACCATTATACTGCTCGTGGTTTCGAGCGCCATCGGCATGGTCCTGGCGATCCCCATCGGCCTTGTGCAGGTGACAGGTCCCCCGTGGCTGGCCTTCCTCGCCCGCTGGTTCTGCACCATCATCCGCGGCACGCCGCTGCTCATTCAGTTATATCTTATCTACTACGGCTTGGGTCAGGTCTTGGGCGGTTACCCAGAACTGCGGCAAACCTTCCTGTGGCCCTTCTTGCGCGAGGGTTTTTATTACGCGCTGCTCGCTTTCACGCTGAGCTTCGCCGGTTACGAAGGCGAAGTGATGCGCGGCGCATTCCTCGGCGTGCCCCGCGGCGAGCTTGAGGCGGCGCGCGCTTTCGGCATGTCGCCGTTCAAGGTTTTGACCCGCGTCTGGTTCCCGCGCGCCGTGCGCCTGGTCCTGCCGACGCTGGCCGGGGAAACCGTGATACAACTCAAATCAACGCCACTCGCCTTCACCGTCGCCGTCATGGATCTCATGGGCGTCACCTCCAAAATCCGCCAGGACACCTTCCGCATATTCGAGCCGCTCATGTTGCTGGCGCTCATCTATATGACCATGACTTTCATTATTGTCTGGCTCTTCAACCGCATCGAGCAAATGGTGCCGCAAAAGCGATGATCGAGAACCGGATTGAGTCCTGGAAGGGAGACCTCGTGGCCATCCGCCACGATCTCCACATGCATCCCGAGCTTTTGTTCGAGGAACACCGCACCAGCGCCATCGTGGCCAAGGAACTGGCCCGCTTCGGATACAAGGTAACGACCGGCATCGCCGGCACGGGCGTCATCGGCACACTGACCAGTGGCACAAGCTCACGCACCATCGGCATCCGCGCCGACATGGATGCGCTGCCGATCCACGAGATGACCAATCTTCCCTATTCCTCGCGAAGCCCCGGCAAAATGCACGCCTGCGGCCATGACGGCCACACCACGATGCTGCTGGGTGCCGCCCGCTATCTCGCCGAAACCAGAAACTTCAGCGGCACCGTGCACCTCATCTTCCAGCCCGCCGAAGAAGATGTGAGCGGTGCGAAGAAGATGATCGAGGAGGGGCTCTTCAAGCGCTTCCCCTGCGATGCCGTTTTCGCCCTCCACAATATTCCGGGCGAGGAAGCGGGCCAGATCACCGTGCGCTCCGGCGCCATCACCGCAGCGGCCGACATCGTCAATGTCGTGATCCGCGGGGTGGGCGGCCATGGCGCTATTCCGCACAAGGCCGTGGACCCCGTCGTCGCCGCTTCCGGCATCGTGCTGGCGCTGCAAACGGTGATGTCGCGCAATGTCGATCCCCATGACTCGGCCGTCATCACGGTCGGCGCCTTCAATGCCGGCAACATGGCAACCGTCATTCCCCAGGAAGCCCATTTGCAGATCGGCGTTCGCACCTGCACAAAGCCGGTGCGCGACTTCATGGAAAAGCGCATCCCGGAACTGATCAGGGCGCAAGCCAAATCCTACGGCTGCGAGGCGGAGATCGTGTACGGTCACGGCCACCGCTATCCGCCCGGCTTCAACTCAGACGCCGAAGCCGCCCTTATCCGTGATGTCGCCATCGAAATGGGCCAGGAACCCTCCCGCATCGATATGCGCGGGCCCTTCATGTTCGCGGAAGATTTCGCTTACATGCAGGAAGTGACGCCTTCCTGCTATTTCGGCCTCGGCAACGGCCAAACTCCCATGCTTCACGACGCGGCCTATGATTTCAACGACGCGCTCCTGACCAAAGGCCCTGCGTTCTGGGGCCGCCTGGTCGAGCGTTTCCTGGCCAAAACTTGAGCGAATTGCGCGAACGGGTCAGGGCGCTCTACGAAGGCGAATCGGAGACAGCCCAGCGCTTCCGCTACGGGCTTCTCGTTTTCGACCTCGTCACGATCAC
>JBGTJO010000135.1:0-5420 GCA_041745135.1 Aestuariivirga sp.
CAGATCGGTCATGGGATCGGTGCCGATCACGGTCGCGTCGTAGTCGGAGCCATCCTCCAGCTTCACATTCACTTCCTTGGCGTCCTTCACCACATGGTTGTTGGTGACGGCATAGCCATCGGCGGAAATGATGAAGCCCGAACCTTGCGCCATGCCGTCACGGCGCTGCGGCCCCTGGAAGGGCTGGCCCTGGAAAGGCTGGTTCTGGCGGAATTGCGGAAAGCGCTCGAGGAACTCTTCGGGAAGTCCCGGGAAAGCCTGTTCGCCGTCCTCGGGCGAGGCGCTGGCGACATTCGCGAACTTCACCTGCACGCTAATGACGGCAGGCATGACCTGGTCAACCAGATCGGCAACGCCGCGCGTTGTCTCGACAGCGGCAGCCGTTTCGGCCTGAACCGGAATAGCGGGAGACATGATATTGACGGCGGTCAAGGTGGTCGCCGCCAAAAGACCCGCGGCAAGCACGCCAAGGGTGCGGGGGCTGGACTTCAGTTTAGACATGAGATGAACCTCCATGTGGGTGAATCGGATGCCGCATATATGTACCCCCGGCCCTTACGTGCACCTTGCGGAAACATGAAAGTTTGGTAATGCCGCTATTCCAGTGCCCTGTTCAATTCGCTTTTCTCCGCTTCGCTCAGCGGCGCTTCGGGCGCGGCGGAACCCGTCCTCCTGCGCCACAGCGCGATAAGGCCTGCCAGCAACACCACAAAAGGCGTCAGCCACAGGAGCAGCGTGCTGGCGTCGAAGCGCGGCTTCAGCAGGACGAAATCGCCATAGCGGCCGGCAACATAATCCATGATCTCCGCATCCGTCTCGCCCTTCACCAGCTGCTCGCGAATGAGAAGGCGCAGATCCTTGGCGAGCGGCGCATCGGAATCATCGATCGACTGGTTCTGGCAAACCAGGCAGCGCAAGTTTCCTGAAAGCTCCCGCGCCCGGGCTTCAAGGGCGGGATCTTTCAGGATTTCATCTGGCTCGACCGCGAAGGCAGGACCGGAAAACAAACACCCCGCCACGGTCATCCCTCTTACAACTTTCGTCATCCCGGCGAAAGCCGGGACCCACGTTTCAGCGTGATGACTCTCCGCAATCGTCACGCGGATGGGTGGGTCCCGGCTTTCGCTGGGATGACGGCCGTTAGGGTTCATTCCGCCGCCACCGTTTCCGCCCTCGCCACCCGCTTCGGCGCGCCCACCCGGGAGCGGCGGTCGGCGAGCGAGAAGGCGCCGCCCGCGAACATGAGCGTAGCGCCCAGCCAGATGAAGCTCACCAGCGGATTGAAATAGATGCGCATGGCGCGCGCCCCATCGCTGTTGACATCGCCCATCACCACGTAGAGATCGCCGGCCACCGTCTGGTGCAGGCCCACTTCCGTGGTCGGCGTGCCGCTCGGCCTGAACTCGCGCTTCTCGGAGGTGAGTGTCGTCACGTCATCGCCATCGCGCGTCACCCGGAAACGACCAACACGGCCCGTATAATTTGGGCCCGTCAGCGGCGCTTCGCCTTCAAAGGTCACATCATACGCACCCACACGGATTGTCTCGCCCGGCTTCATGGCGACGATCACTTCCGTCTTCCACAATGAGATCGCGATAATGCCGATCACCATGACGCCAAGTCCGCCATGGGCGAGAAGGACGCCAAGCGCCGAACCGGGAAGGCCCGTCAGCCGCGACAGGCTGGCGCGGGGCGGCACCCTGAACAGGGCGATCTTCCCGGCAAGATCGACAGCAGCTCCCACAATCAGCCAAACACCCAGCGCCATTCCCAAAGGTGCAAGCCACGGCCCCCTCACCTTGGCGATCAACAGCAGGAGAGCCACAAACGCGGCCGCAGCCAGCGCCAGCCACAAGCGTCGAAGCGCGCTGGAAAGATCGCCACGCTTCCAAGAGAGGATCGGCCCCACGGGCACCAGCAACAACAGCGGCAGGATGATGAGCCCGAAGGTCAGATTGAAATAGGGGGGACCTACGGAAATTTTCTCCCCTGTGAGCGTCTCCAGCGCCAGCGGATAGAGAGTGCCGATGAATACCGACAGCGCCGCCACGCACAGCAGTAGGTTGTTGACGACGAGCGAACCCTCGCGGCTCACCGGCGCGAAGACCCCGCCTGCCCTGATCGCAGGCGCCCGCCAGGCAAACAGCGCCAGCGCGCCGCCGATGAACACGCAGAGGATGCCCAGCACGAAGACGCCCCGCGCCGGATCGACGGCGAAGGCATGAACCGAAGTCAAAACGCCCGAGCGCACGAGGAACGTACCGATCAACGACAGCGAGAAAGCCAGGATCGACAGCAGCACCGTCCAGATTTTCAGCGCATTGCGCTTTTCGACAACGATGGCCGAATGCAAAAGCGCCGTCGCCACGAGCCACGGCATGAAGCTCGCATTCTCAACGGGGTCCCAGAACCACCAGCCCCCCCAGCCCAATTCGTAATAGGCCCACCAGGACCCCATGGCGACGCCGACCGTCAAAAACATCCAGGCGGCAAGCGTCCACGGCCTGACCCAGCGCGCCCACGCCGCATCGACCTTGCCGCCGATCAACGCCGCCACCGCGAAGGAGAAGGCGATCGAAAGCCCCACATAGCCCGCGTAGAGAAACGGCGGATGAAAGGCGAGCGCCACATCCTGCAGCACCGGGTTCAAGCCGTTGCCTTCAATGGGTGCGGGATCGAGTCTTGCGAAAGGATTGGACGTCAAAACCGAAAAGGCGAGAAACGCCGCGCCGATCGACCCCTGCACCGCCAGCACGCGCGACTTGAGTTCCAGCGGTAAATTATTCCCGAAGGCCGCAACCGCCGCGCCGAAGAGGCCAAGCATCAACACCCAGAGCAGCATGGAGCCTTCATGGTTTCCCCACACGCCGGAGATTTTATAGAGGAGCGGCTTGGCCGAATGTGAATTCTCGAAAACGTTGGCGACGGAAAAATCGGAAATCACATAGGCATGCGTGAGCGCCGCGAAAGCGATGGCGATCAACCCAAGTTGCAGAAGCGCTGCCGGAGCGCCCGCGCTCATCAAGCTCGCATCGCCCCGCTGCGCGCCGATCAGCGGGACGGCAAACTGAAACAGCGCCACGCCGAGCGCCAGCATCAAAGCGAAATGGCCAATCTCCGCGATCATGGCCGCTGCATCGCAAAAGGAACACCATCCTCTATCCCGTCATTCCAGCGCAAGCTGGAATCCCGCTTTGGATTGAACGAGCTACGGATTTTCCAAAGCAAAGCGGGATTCCGGCTTTCGCCGGAATGACGGGGTAGAGTGGATCGGGTAATCATGGCTCCTGCCACACGCCCTTTTCCTTCAGCTTGTCGGCCAGGTCCTTGGGCATATAGGTTTCATCGTGCTTGGCCAGCACCGTATCTGCGAGAAAAGTCCCGCCGGCATCGAGCACACCTTCCGCAACCACGCCCTGCCCTTCGCGAAAAAGATCCGGCAGCTGGCCATTATAGGCAACTGGCAATGTCTTGATCCTGTCGGTGACGATGAAATGGTTCACCGTGCCTTCGTTCGTCCAGCTACCCTTCTCGACCAAGCCGCCAAGCCGCAACCGCTGCCCCGGCTTCACAGCCTTCTCCACGATCTCGCTCGGCGTATAAAAAAACACGATCGTATCTTTCAGCGCAACCAGCACCAGCCCCGCCGCAAGCCCCAACACGGCCAGCCCCGCAAGTATAACCGCAACGCGCTTCTGCTTGCGGGTCATTACTCTCCCTCCTCGCGCGTCAGCGCGGGGAGGGAGGCGCGCGAATGCGCGACGGGTGGGGTCTCGCCGCCGCTCAGTGCCGCTAAAACCGTATCCGCCGCGGCGTCGGGACTACGGTTCACATCCGTGTTCCACATTCTGAGCACGCGATAACCTTTAGTGCGCAAAATGTCATCGCGGATCAGGTCTCGAGCCGCGCCACCCGGCTCGGCATGTTGACTGCCGTCAATTTCCACAACAAGCTTTTGAGCCTTGCAGACAAAATCAACGATGTAGCCGCAGATCAAAGCCTGCCGGCGAAAGTGAAACCCGCGCCCGCGGAAATCTCTCAGCCGAACCCAAAGCTTGACCTCCTCCGGAGTCATCGTTTTCCGGAGCGAGCGCGCCATATCCCAAAGCGGATCGCGCATTACACTCCCTCCTCGCGCGTCAGCGCGGGGAGGGTGCCGAGCGCATGCGAGGCGGGTGGGGTTTCTCCGCGCGAGTGGTTTGGGATAGCCGCCACGCTGAGAGACCCCACCCGTCCGCCTTCGGCGTCCACCCTCCCCGCGCTACGCGCGGAGAGGGAGAAACATATCCTCATTCGATCCCCACTTCCTTCGCCAAGGCCGCAAGGGCGGCTATGGCATCGGCTCTGTCCTTGAACCGTTCCCTTGCCTCTGCAAGCGCCCCCTTGGCCTTGTCCATCTCGCCCAGAACGGTGCGTGAGCGGATCAACCGCTGCCAGCCTTCGAGATCGTTGCCATCCGTCTTCAGCCGCGCCTCGAGGCCGTCCACCATTCCGGCAATCATCAGTTCGGTTTCAACTGCGGCACGCCAGGGCGCATCGGCGGGCGAGTCCGCCAGGAGGTGCTCGAACACGGCGCGGGCCTCCTCGCGCTTGCCCTCCTGCTTCAGCGCCACGGCATGGAAGTAGCGGGCCTTCGGCAGTTTCGGATCAAGCTTCAAGGCTTCACTGAAGGCGCGGCTCGCCTCCGCCGACACCATGCCTTCATTGGCGAACACCAGCATCTCGCCATAGCTCGCAATCGTCTCCGGCGTCGCCTTGCCAAGGCGCATGATGTTGGCGAAGGCGGAAGCCGCGTCGTTCCAGCGCTGCAAGCGCCGGTAGGCGGGCGCGAGGACGGTCCAGCCCTGGACATCGTCGGGGGATCCCGCCAAATGCCGCTCGACCTTGGCGATCATGGCGTCGAAATCCTGGTTCTCGATCGCGCCATCGAGGCGGGCCGCCAGCGGCACATCGGGAAGCTTCGGATTGCCCCGCTGGAGATAAAGCGGCAAGGCCACCGCCGGAATCATCAGCACACTGAGTGCCGCTACCCACGGCGTGGACGCGCGCGGCAAGCCACCCGGCACCGCCCGTAGCAGCCTGCGCGAAATTTCATTGCGCGCAGCCTCCGCCTCGACAGCGCCGATGACCCCTCGCGCTTTGTCGCGCTCAAGCTCGTTCAGCTGATCGCGGAAAACCGCACGGTCATGTTCGGCGCTCTCACGGACCTCCCCGCGCCGTCCGTAGACGGATACAAGCAGTGCCGCCATCACCGCCAAGGTCATCGCGATCAAAACCGGCCAGATCATCATGAAAACAGAAATACAATTGTCAGCGCCATTCCTTTCCACGTCGCATTGTCGCATGGCGGCTTTGGGGCGTCGGAAACCCTTTGTCGCGGCCGCCCCCATTTGTTAGACAGCGCGAGGCTTAGGGGACCC
>JBGTJO010000136.1:0-4111 GCA_041745135.1 Aestuariivirga sp.
CCGCTCGGCGCGGTAATTCATTTCACTTCACGAAGAGGCCCTCATCCGGCCTTCGGCCACCTTCTCCCATGCCTTGCGGCACGGGAGAAGGCGCTAATCTTTCAGAACAGTGCCTTCTCCCGTCCGAAGGATGGGAGAAGGTGGCCGAAGGCCGGATGAGGGCTCTTTGTGGAAACCTGGATCGCCTCATCCACTCGCTTGCAAACCGTCTTCCCGAAGCTTCTCACGGTGCCGGGACGCTGCGCGGCTTCGGCGACTGGCTGCCATAAAACCGCAAGGCCCGTGGGCTCGGCCGTGCTCACATTCCAGCCCGTCATGTTGACAGGCGTGTCCGGCGAGACCTGGTTCAACATTTCCAGAAGGCCCGGAGCCTTCTTGAGATTGACGGTGAAGCGGCCCGTGCCGGCCTGCGTATCGTTGAGGGCGTAGATGACATTGCCGGAACTCGAATAAATCGTGAGCGTCCAGAAACCCGCCGGCATATCGGCGATGAAATCGACGGGGCCTTTCGAGACATCGAAAGCGCATGCTCCCACAACGCTGAGCGGCGGATAGGCCGGGAACAGGCGGCTCTGCTCATCGGCGGGCAGAACGAAGAATGCATTGGGGCCGATCTCGCTGCTGATCCTGGCGATGGAGCGTTTGAGCACGAAGGCGGGCATCGCCAGCACGAAGGCGGCATGAATGCCGGCGGCGAGGAAAAGCGTTGCGGCAAACCAATAGAGCCGTTGCATGGCCTAGCACCCGCTCCGCTCAATGATGAACATGGGGAGCGGCCCTCGCGAGAAATTTGAGGAGGGCTCGGCGATCGTATAGAGCAGCGTGAAATCGTTCGTCGAAGAAGGCCTGATCCAGTTTCCGCTCACCGGCATGCGCGACACCGCAAGCCTAAGCGAGCCATCAGTCTCGGTGATGGCGGTGTCCGCGGTGATGACGGCATTGGGTGCTGTGCCGGAACTGCCGCTCGAAGATACCGACACGGTCCACCACAGGGTGGGAGCAGGGTTCGCCGTCAGTACATAGCTGCAACTTCCGTTGAGGGCGCTGCCGTCGCTTGCCTTCTGTGCCGCGAATTCGCGCATCTGGCCGGCCGCCGGGGGAAACCTCCCCGCCATCAGATAATGGTCGAGCGCATAGGGACGCACGTTGCTGTCGGCCGAGACATCCCAGCTGAGCCACGGACTCTCCGGCCCAACCGGCGTCGCACTGTAAAACTCGATAGCCGCGACTGCACTGGCGAGCCCCGCCATGATGCCCGCGACAAGAGCCAGCAATCCGTTGACGATCCCGTTCAAGCGCAGCTCATTCTAAAAATTCAAAAAGGATTTTTTCTTCCGCTTCTTCTTGGGCTTTTCCGAATCGCCGGAGCCGAAGATCGAATCGAGCAGGGATTCTTCATCCTCCTCCGCGGCAGCCTCAGGTTCCGGTTCCGGCACCCCTTCGGCTTCCGCAACCACTTCGGGCTTCTTGGGCTTGGCCTCCGCCACCTCGGTCTTGGCCTTTTTGGCTTTCTTCTTCTTGACCGGTTTTTTCTCTTCGAAGACGCTGAACATACCTTTCAGGACTTGCGACACGTCATCCGCCTCGGGCTCGATCGGCATCGTATCGGCAACCACCGCCTGATCGGTTTCATCCGGCACCGCAGCACTGGCGACAACGGCCTCCGGCACATAGGTTTCATCCAAGGGAATGCCGGCGAGGCCCTCGGGAATGCGACCGGCCTCCGCCACCAGCATGATGCTCTTCCAGGTGGGCGCTGGAATGAGGCCGCCCGTCATTTCGTTCATGGGCGAGAAATCATCATTGCCGAACCAGACGCCGGTGACGTTATGGGCGGTGAAGCCCACATACCACGCGTCGCGGTAACCCTGATTGGTTCCGGTCTTGCCGCCTTGTGGCGCGAAGCCGAGATCGGCCCTTTTCCCGGTTCCCGCTTTCACCACTTCCCTCAGCATGGAATTGAGGTCCGCGATCGTCTCTTCCGGAACGACCTGCTGCGGCGGCTCTTTCACATCCTCCGAGCGGCGGTAAATCACATCGCCATTGGCGCGGCGCATTTCGAGGATCGTATAGGGCGTGGTGAGCTTGCCGCCGGCGGCGAAAGTTCCATAGCCGGTCGTCAGATCGAGGAGGGTGAGGGCGCTGGTACCCAGCACCATGGGCGCCCAGTTTTCCAGTTCGCCGCGAATACCCACGAGATGCGATGTCTCGATGATGGCCGGGCGCCCGATCTCTTTCATGATCCGGACCGGCACCGAGTTATACGATTTCGCCAGCGCCGTGCTGAGGGTCGTGCGCCCGCCATATTTGCCGGAATAGTTTCGCGGCGACCAGCCGCCCACGGACACCGGGCCGTCGTGCACAATGTCGTCCGGCTCATAGCCGTTGCGAAGCGCTGCGAGATAGACGAAGGGTTTGTACGCGGAGCCCGATTGCCGGAGCGCGTCGGTGGCGCGGTTGAACTGGCTCTGCTCATAATCGCGCCCGCCAACGATGGCCTTGACGGCGCCCTCGGGCGTCATGGTGACGGCGGCGGCCTGGGTTGCGTGATATTTCGGGCCTTCGAGGTTTAGCTGCTCATTGATGATCCGCTGCATCTCCGTTTGCAGCTTCATGTCGATCGTGGTCTTGACCTCGATCACATATTCGCTGGTGAGGCCCTTGGCCTCAATGAGCGCGATCGTATCCTTATAGGCCTTGTCGAGGAACCAGTTGGGGCTGTCGGTGATGCTCTGGATTATTGCGGATGCGGGCTCGCGCCTCGCCTGCAGCAATTCGCCCTGGGTGATGAAGCCCACATCGAGCATGCGGTAGAGCACGACGTTGGCGCGCGAGCGCGCCGACTCGATCGCCACATGGGGCGCCAATCTTGACGGCGCCTTGAAGAGGCCCGTGAGCATCGCTGCTTCCGGGAGCGTCACATCGCGCACCGACTTGCCGAAATAATATTGCGCCGCCGCTTCGACGCCGTAGTTGCCGCCGCCGAGATAGGAGCGGTCGAGATAGAGCTTCAAAATTTCCGGCTTGGTGAGCCGCGCTTCGATCCACAGCGACAGGAAGGCCTCATGCACCTTGCGCCTTATCGTTTGCTCGGGCGAGAGAAACAGGTTCTTCGCCACCTGCTGGGTGAGAGAAGAGCCGCCCTGCAAGCCGCCGTCCGACTTCGCATTGTGCGCGATGGCGCGGAAGGTGCCGATCACGTCGACGCCGAAATGATCGAAGAAGCGCGCATCCTCGGTGGCGAGCACCGCTTTGATCATATGCGGCGGAATATCGGAAAGCGGCAGCGCGTCGTCCTGCCTTATGCCGCGCCGCCCGATGATCTCGCCATTGGCGTCCGTGAAGGTGACGGCGTATTCGCGCCCCCGGTTCCACACATCGCCCGTGCCGGAGAAGGGGGGCAGCGCATAGGCCAGCAGCCCAAAGGCGGCGACCGTGCCTATGGTGGCGAAATCATCAATAATATCAACGGCAATCCGCGGCAGCCCGCGAACTCTGAAACGGTAGACGAAGGAGGAGTAGGCCGATCCAGCCCGTTTCAGCCAGTCCCACGCTTCGAAAACGCTGGAGCTGAAGGTTGCATCATGCTTCCAGAGATAGCGCGCGAGGGACGTATACAGGGACTTCAACACGAGTTGCACCAGTTAACCGGGCGGTTTTGATAGCTATGGATCGATTGTGTCGAAATCGCAGCCACCCCCCGCAGGCTTCGGCTTCTTGGCTATAAGTTAGAGCGAATCAGTGCGTTACGCCAGCCGTGTTTCGTGGCCGGGGGTTAACCCTTGGCCAGCCGTTTGGCGAAGGCGGCGATGGTTTTCTGGTAGACCTTGGCCTTGTTCCACTCCGCGATCACCCGGAAATTGGGCTGCCCCGGCCCATAGCCGGCCCCCGCCCGCCAGCCATAGCCCCGGAGATAGGAGGCGATCGAGGCCATGACATCGGCCTGGCTGCGGATCAAATTGATCCGGCCATTGCCATCGCCATCGGCGGCATAGTTGAGATAGCTTGAGGCCAGGAACTGGGCCTGGCCGATTTCGCCGGCCCAGGCGCCTTTCATTTCACCGGCAGTCAAATCCCCGCGCTGGATGATCTGGAGCGCCGACATGAGCTC
>JBGTJO010000137.1:0-9316 GCA_041745135.1 Aestuariivirga sp.
GTTGGCGAAGCGGTGGCGACGGAGATCAAGATCGTGCACGCCGCCGCCATGCGCCTGATGAAAGGCCAGGTCATCAACCGGCCGGTGCTGGCCTCGTGGAATGCCATTCTCGAATATATCCGCGCCGCCATGGCCTTCGCCGACGTCGAACAGTTCCGCGTGCTGTTTCTCGACAAGAAAAATCAGCTCATCGCCGATGAGGTGCAGCAGCAGGGTACCGTGGATCACACGCCCGTCTATCCGCGCGAGGTGGTGAAGCGCGCGCTGGAGTTGGGCGCTTCAGCTATTGTACTGGTGCACAATCACCCCTCCGGCGACCCCACGCCCTCGCTCGCCGATATCGACATGACCAAGAAGATCGTCGACGCGGGTCAACGTCTCGGTGTCCTGGTGCACGATCACATCATCGTCGGCCGTAAGGGCCACGCCAGCTTCAGGGCGCTGACGTTGATTTAAGCCCATGCCCGCTGAAATCATCACCGGTTTGAAATTCGGCCCCGTCGGATCTCACGCTGTGCACCTGTGCGTGGATATGCAGCTCATGTTCGCGGTCGGCACCAAGTGGGCAACATCGGCGATCTGGGATGCCTTGCCTGCCGTGGAAACCATCTGCGCGCGCTTCACGGCGAACACCATCTTCACCCGGTTCCTGTGCCCCACCGATCTTGAGCAGACGAGCGGGCAATGGCGGCGCTTCTATGCAGAATCGCCCAGCATGTTGTGCAACGTCATGGACCCCGCCATGCTTGGGCTATTGCCCGAGCTTTCGAAATTTTGCCCGCCCGCCGCGATGATAGACCGGCATGTATTTTCAGCCTTCGCCTCACCTAAGCTGCGGAGTCACTTACTCGATCGCGCCACCGACACGCTGGTGATCACCGGCATCGAAACCGATGTTTGCGTTCTAGCCACAACGCTTAGCGCCGTCGATCATGGCTACCGCGTGATCCTCATCCACGACGCTCTCACGAGCTCGAATACCGAAGGCCAGCAGGCAGCGATCGGCGCGGTGTTTCCGCGGTTCGACCAGCAGATCGAGCTGATCGATACGGCAACACTTCTGAGCAACTGGGAGCCAGTTTCGCCCTAAAAATAAGTCGCGGGCAGCGGTTTTACTTGGCTCCGGCGGCCTGAAGCTGGGCGCTTTCCTGGGCGACACGCCAGGCGGGCCTTCTCCGTCTCTGCCTCATATCGGTATAGAGCGAGAGGGCGACCGCCAGCAGGGTTTTTGCGTCCATTTTTGAATCATAGGCCGTCACGATCGCCTTGGCGAGATTGGTGCGCTCCATGTCGCTGAACAGATGAACCGCCTCATCGCGGCACAGCTGGTCGTACGCGGCTTGCATCCTGGCCAGATCGTCTGGACCAAATGCGTGCAGAAGATGTTGTTGCTGAAAGTGAGGTTGTAGCTGGGACCTCTCCATTGGACTACTCCACCTACTAAAGTTAAATTGTCGCATTCATATACCCTTGGGTCCATGGAGTCAGGCAAGGTCAGAAAACGTACAAATGCTCGAAGGCTGTGAGACGAGCGGCCTAATTCGCCTGTGCGGAATCGCCGCCGAGAAAGGTAGCCAGTTCCTCTATTTGTCATCCCCGGGCTTGTCCCGGGAACCCATTCCCCAACCTGTGCTATTCGTCAGCATGGAGGGTCGCCGGAATAAATCCGGCGATGACAAAATAGAAAATTGGCGGCGCTGTAGTTGCGCTACTTCTTCAGCTTCAGCGCGATGAAGCGCATTTCGGATTGTTTGCCGCCTTTGGCGACGAGCAGGAGCACGGAGGACTTTCCGGCTTTTTCCGCTTCGTCCACGCGCTCGGAAATATCGCCGGCTCCCGTCACCGGTTTCTCGCCGGCTTCGGTGATCACATCGCCGGGCTCGAGGCGCTTGTCGGCGGCGGGTCCCTCTTTCGCAACTTCGGTGACAACGGCGCCTTTCACTTCGGCGTCCACCGAGTATTTCGTTTTGAGTTCTTCGGTCATCGACGTCACCGTCATGCCGAGCACGGTCGCAACGGCGGGGGCTGGTTCACTTGAACCCTCCTGTTGCGCGACGACCTTTTCGCCATCCTCAAGGCGTCCCACTTCGGTGGTGACGGTCATTTCCTTGCCCTGGCGCAGGAGCTTCACGGTCACCTTCTTGCCGATCTCGGTTTCGGCGACGATGCGCGGCAGATCGCGCATGGAGTTCACCGGACGGCCGTTGAATTCGATCACGACGTCGCCCGCCTCGATGCCGGCCTTTTCGGCAGGCCCCGTCTTGGTCACGTCGGCGATGAGCGCACCCCGTGGACGATCGAGCCCCATGCTCTCGGCGATGTCCTCGGTCACCGACTGGATCTTCACACCAAGCCAGCCGCGCCTTGTTTCGCCAAATTCGAGAAGCTGGGAGACCACGCCCTTCGCCGTGTTGGCGGGCACCGCGAAGCCGATGCCCACCGAGCCGCCCGATGGGGAAAAGATCGCGGTGTTGATGCCGATGACGTCGCCCCTGAGATTGAACAGGGGGCCGCCCGAGTTGCCCTTGTTGATGGCCGCATCCGTCTGGATGTAATCGTCGTAAGGTCCAGCGCTGATATCGCGGTTGCGGGCCGAGACGATGCCGAGCGACACGGAGCCGCCAAGGCCGAAGGGGTTGCCGATGGCCATCACCCATTCTCCGATGCGCAATGTATCGCTGTCACCGAACGTGACGCCCGACAGCGGCCTGGGTGGTTTCACCCGCAGGACGGCAAGATCGGTCTTGGGATCGCGGCCGACGAGTTCGGCTTTGAGCACGCTCGAATCCTGGAAGCGGACCTCGATCGATTCCGCTCCTTCGACCACATGGCTGTTGGTGACGATAATCCCGGTGCCGTCGATGATGAAGCCTGAGCCCATGGATGTCATGGTGCGCGGCTGCTCGCCCTGGCCCTGCTGCTGGCGCTTGAAGAAATCGTCGAAGAAATCCTTGAAGGGCGAATTGTCGGGAAGCTCGGGAATTTGCAGATTTGGAATAGGTCCGCCGCCTTTGGTTTCGACGGTGATCTCCACGACCGCCGGCAACAGCCTCTCGGCCAGATCAGAAACCGTCGGGAGATCGGAAATCGCCGGAGCATCCGGGGTAATCTCCGGAGCATCCTGGGCCAGGCCCGCCGGAGACAATGCAAGCCCCAAGGCCAGAAGGCTGAGAGCCGTTCCCGCCATAAGATTGCGCAACTTTGCAGGCCATCCGTTCATATCGAAATCTCCGTTAGCTGAAGCTGCGTACCAGCCAGACGATTACCACGCCAAAGGCCACCGCGGAAAGACCGCCCATGCGCAACTGATCGTCGCTTAATTCCCGCATCGTTTGCAGCATGCGTTTGAGTTGGCCCGGAACCAAGGCATAAAGAAGACCCTCGATCACGAAGACGAGACCGAGGGCCATCAGGAATTCCGTCATTGCACCGGCGCTGGCGCGGTGCTGCGGGATTCGCCCACTCCTAAGTGCTTGAAGAACTCGCTGTCGGGGTTCAGCACCATGGTCGTGCCCTTGCCGGCGAGGCTCGTGGCATAGGCTTGCAACGAGCGGTAGAACGAGAAGAACTCGGGATCCTGCTGGAAGGCCTGGGCAAACTCCTTGTTGCGTTCGGCATCGCCCTCGCCGCGGATGATTTCCGACTGTTTGCGGGCTTGCGCGATCCTTTCCGTATAGGTGCGGTCGGCCTCGGCGATCATGCGGGTCTTGGTGGCCTCGCCCTTCGAACGAAGATCGGCGGCTTCCGCTTTGCGTTCGGAAGCCATGCGGTTGTAGGTGTCGTCGAGCACCTCATCGAGAAGATCGGTGCGGCGGATGCGGACGTCGATGATTTCGATGCCAAGCGTCGCAGCTTCGGCGCGCACCTGATCGCGGATTTCCTGCATCATGACGACGCGGTCCTTGGAGAGTGCGGCATCGAAGCTGCGGCGGCCGTAGGTTTGCCGGAGCGCTGAATCGAGGCGCGTTTCGATGCGCATGCGCGCCCGCGTGAGATCAGCACTCACCGTTTGGCGGAACTTCTGCGCGTCAGCGATGCGCGCCACCGTTATCGTATCCACCTTGTAGCGGCGGCCATCGACAACCTGGACGATATAATCCGGAGTTTCCCAGATCACTTTACGGTCTTCGATCTGCACCACATTGTCTGCGATGGGAAGTTTGAAATAAAGGCCCGGCGCCTCGACGATGCGATTGATTTCGCCGAAGCGCAGCACCAGCGCCTTCTTGCGCTCATCCACGATGAAGTAAGACATGTAAGCGACGATGAGCACGGCCACTAACGCCACGATGCCGGCTGTTCTGAGACCGCCCATTATTGAGTTGCTCCCGTGGTCGTGGTGTTGGTTTCGTTTCGCTTCTGGATTTCCGGCAACGGCAGATAGGGCACGACGCCCGATCCGTTTTGCCCGCCTTCGATGATGACCTTGTTGGATTGCGCCAATATCTGCTCCATGGTCTCGAGGAACAGCCGCTCGCGGGTGACACCCTTGGCATTCTTGTATTCATTGTAGATCGAGATAAAACGCGCCGCCTCGCCTTGGGCGTCCGCCACCACGCGGAACTTGTAGGCCTTGGCGTCTTCCACGAGCTTGGCCGCTTCGCCTTCTGCGAGGCGGACGCGCTGGTTGCGGTACTGGTCGGCTTCGTTGATGAGCTGGGCCTGGTTCTGTTCGGCGCGCTGCACTTCTTCGAAGGCGGAGATCACCTGTTTCGGCGGATCGGCCTTTTGCAGGTTAACGGCGGTGATGATGATGCCGGCGTTATAGGCATCGAGACTAGCTTGCGTGATCGCCCGCACCTGGTCCTGGGCCGCGAGACGGCCCGTGGTGCGGATTTCCTCAGCACTGGTTCTGCCCACGACCTCGCGCATGGCGCTTTCAGCGACGGCGGTCACCATTGTCTCCTGCTCCGCCACATTGAACAGATAGGCCTCGGGATCGGCGATGCGGTACAACACGGTGAACTGGATTTCGACGATATTTTGGTCGCCCGCCAGCATCAGGGCTTGCGCCTCATTGTCTCCGAAATTGATCTGGTTCTCGGCTTCGACCTTGGGCTTTTCCATTTTCTCAATGGGCCACAGCGCAAAATGCAGCCCAGGCTCGACGGTGCGCGTATGCTCACCGAGCCTCAGCACCACGCCCCGCTCATCGGCTTCCACCTGATAGACCGAATTGAACAGGATAAACGCCGCCAAAAACACCAGGGGCAGCAGCCACGAACTTCTGCCGCCGCCGGGCCAGACGTTGCGGAAGCGGTCCTGCCCGCGCCGCAGCAGCTCATCGAGATCGGGCGGTAGGTTCGGGCCCCGCGGGCCGCCACCTTGCGGTTTGCGTGGTCCTTGGCCCCAGGGGCCCTGCCCCCACGGACCCTGGTTTCCCCCGCCGCCATCTTTGTTCCACGGCATGTTTGCCCACCTGTCCAATGTGTTGATTTGTTCGTCGATATAGGAACCTTAGGCCCCTGTGTCCATCGCGCAACGGGTTAAAGAAGATTAACGCCGGTTCCGGTCAAGCACGCGGAGCACAAAGGAGGCGGTGTCCTTCGAGCCCTTTTCATGGACCTCGCGGGAGGTTTCGCGCCAATCAGCTGGATCCAGCTTGGGAAAGAAGGTATCGCCCTCGACCGAAAGATCGGCTTCCGTCAAATAAACCCGGTCCACCATCGGCATGAACATGCGAAAGATCTCGCCGCCGCCGATAACGGCGATTTCTTCCGGCCGTTTCGCCTCGGCGATTTTCAGTGCGGCATCCACGTCCCCCGCCCGCCGTGCGCCGGGCGCATCATAATCCGCCTGCCGGGTAATCACGATATTGGTGCGGCCCGGCAAGGGCCTCTTCGGCAGGCTTTCCCAGGTCTTGCGTCCCATGATCAGGGGCTTGCCCATGGTGATCTGCTTGAAGCGCTTGAGGTCGGCGGAGATATGCCACGGCAGGCCGCCATCCCGCCCGATGACGCCGTTTCTCGAAACCGCCACCACGAAGGCAACCCGGCTCATCGCGCCAGCCTAGCAAGCGCTTCGCCCGAGACCCGGAACACCGTCCACTCATCCTGCGGTTCCGCTCCCAGTGATTTGTAGAAGTCGATTGAGGGTTTGTTCCAGTCGAGCACCCACCATTGCAGGCGGGGCAAGTCCTCGGTTAAGCAGCGCTGCGCCAGGTGCTTGAGCAGCGCTTTTCCAATGCCGTGGCCGCGCAAGGCGGGCTCCACGAAAAGATCTTCGAGATAGATTCCGGCTTTTCCCCGGAAGGTGGAGAAATTATAAAACCACAGGGCAAAGCCCGCGGGCTTGCGATCCCAAAAAGCGAGATCGCAGACGCAACGGGGCGTCGCGCCGAACAGCGCTTCATAGATGTCCGCTTCCGTCGCCACAACTTCATCGGCCAGTTTTTCATATTCCGCGAGCTTGCGAATGAAGTTGAAGACCAGCGCCGTGTCGCCGCGCTCGGCTGGACGGATGACAAGGCTCATGCGCTCAAACCGCCACCGGCGCGGCGATGTGAGGATGCGACTGATAGCCCGCGATCTCGAAATCTTCGAAGCGGAAATCGTCGATCGACTTAACCTCGCGCTTGATGATGAGACGGGGCAATGGCATCGGGGATCGCGCCAATTGCGCATCGGCCTGTTCAAGGTGGTTGAGATAAAGGTGGGCGTCCCCCAGCGTGTGGATGAATTCGCCAACCTTCAGCCCGGTTACTTCCGCCACCATGTGGGTCAGCATCGCATAGGAAGCGATGTTGAAGGGCACACCGATGAAGATGTCGGCCGAGCGCTGGTAGAGCTGGCAGGAGAGTTTACCGCCCGCCACATAGAACTGGAACAGGCAATGGCAGGGGGGCAAGGCCGATTTATCCACATCCGCCGGGTTCCACGCCGTGACGATGAGACGGCGTGAGTCGGGACGCTTCTTGATGCGCGCGATGACATCGCCAAGCTGGTCGATGGTCGAGCCATCCGGCGCCGGCCAGGACCGCCACTGCTCGCCATAAACAGGTCCGAGATTACCCTCGGCGTCCGCCCATTCGTCCCAGATCGTGACTTGGTTGTCGCGCAAATACTTGACGTTGGTCTCACCCCGGATGAACCAGAGCAGCTCATATATGATGGAGCGCAGGTGCAGCTTCTTGGTGGTGACCAGCGGAAAGCCCTGGGTTAGGTCAAACCGCATCTGGTGGCCAAACACCGACAGGGTACCCGTCCCCGTCCGGTCATCCTTCCGCACGCCGTGCTGGCGCACATGGCCCATAAGATCGAGATATTGGCGCATGGGGTTTAACTAACCGATTCCTGCGCCAAGACAAAATGCTGGGACAGTTGATGATATCATTGTCTGGTCTTCCAAGAAGTTCGCTCGCGGCTTCGATAAGCCATCGGGCTGACACCGAAAGCCTCACGAAATCGGCCATTGAAGGTCGACAGGTCACCGAAACCGCAGTCAAACGCGATCGCCGAAACGGGTTCGGAGGACGTTGCCAGGCACACCGCCGCACGGCGCATCCTGACGCTGAGCAGGAATTGATAAGGCGTCATGCCTATGCTGCGGCGGAAGGTCCGCAAAAAGTGGTACTTGCTCATGGCCGCGACGCTAGCCAGCATGTCCAAGTTCAGGACCTCCCCGGCGTACAATTCGATATAGCGAAGTGATTCCCTTACGCGCCGCTCGTCGCGAGGGGAAACGCGAACGCGTGTTGGGGCCAATCTGGATAGGGCTCCGATCACGGATTCGATGAGACTGGGCAATAACTCTTCCGTTTCAAGATTATCGCCGAGCGCCCCCGCCTCTATCCGCGCTAGCCAAGGCAATACTTGCGGAACGGCCGGGAGCATGGCGGAGGGGAATGTAAACCTGCTCGAACCGGCGATGCTGGCCGCCACTTCGGAAAAATATTCCGGTGAAAAATGGAATGAGATGCATCCGTCTCCTCTGCTGTGATCATGGCCGCATTCATAGCAAGTGCCGAAGTTGCCAAGCAGAAAGGCTCCTGGATGCAGGACCGCGCGGCCGGTATCCGCCCGGTAGTTGAAGGATCCCTCTATGACGGCGGCGATCGTGACATCCTCGTGCCGCTCTTCGAACGGCCTCTCGGATGGTCCTGCCGTGCAAAGGTATTCGGTGACGCGCCATTGCCGCCCGGCTGCCATTAGGCGCACGGCGGGAGCTCCGGCGGGAGGCAAATCCTGCTTCGTATTCATGGTCATGACTTCTTCCATCACCGATCAAGTTTAGCAATTTTCCCCAAGCCGGGAAACCGCTTCCCCCTGCATGTTCCAGCCCTGAGAAAGAGGAGAACCACCCATGCTCAACCACGTCTCCATCGGTGTCGCAAAATCCACAATGCGGCGCTTATGGCAGGCGCGCGACGCGGGGCGGCGGGGCCGCACTGGCAGTTCAGATCGTCTACTGAGAAACGAAAGGTGATTTGACGATGACGATTTCTCCATTTCTCTCAGCTCTCGGATCCGAAGGTCCTCCAACCGACCGGGCGAAAGACATGGCCCTGTATGGATGGCTAATTGGAAGCTGGGAAATGGACTCGGTCCACTACCTCGACGACGGCACAATTCAGAAATGGAATGGAGAATGCCATTTTGGCTGGGTGCTCGAAGGCCGCGCAATTCAGGACGTCTGGATCAGGCCCAAGCGCCCTGCGCCGTCCACGATGTATGGCACGACTTTGCGCATCTTCGATCCTGGGATCGGTGGCTGGCACATCATCTGGAACGACCCGCTCAACCAAGATCACTCGCACCAGATCGGGCGGGCCGAGGGTAAGGACATTGTCCAGCTCGGCAGTGACTCACGCGGTCTGAAAACGCGATGGCGCTTCACTGAGATCACTGCCAACAGCTTTCATTGGATTGGCGAGGAAAGATCTTCCGAGAGCGACCCTTGGAAAATCACGTATGAACATTTAGCCCGCCGAACAAATTCCTGAACCTCGTTGGTATAATTGCTTAAAAACCTTGCAATCGACGCGGTCGAAGCTGACCCTTTCACTTGTGACCCGAAAGCCCTATATTCCCCCTTGCCACCCCGCAAGGGGCGGATATGGCGATAAACGGCTTTCGTAATAAACCTTTCGGACCCGGGGGCAGTACCCGGCGTCTCCACCAGGGATCGGTGGTCAGTAGTCAGGGATCAGGAAAATCCTGACCTCCGATTTCTGACCACTGATCCCTGATACGGGGACGAAACAGGATCGACGAGGGTGTAAAGGATGGCTTTTTGCCCGCGATGGTACCGGCGTTATCGGGCTAAACATATAGTTGCCAATGACAACTATGCTCCGGTCGCTCTCGCCGCGTAAGCG
>JBGTJO010000138.1:0-6736 GCA_041745135.1 Aestuariivirga sp.
GGCCGGCCTTCTGCCACACCCGGACAAAGGCCTCCTGGAGCGCCTCCTCCGCCAGTTCCGGCCGGCGCAGCACCCGGCGCACCACGGCAAACAGGCGGTTGGAGGTGAGATCGTAGAGGCGGCCGAAGGCCGGGCGGTCGCCGGCGGCGATCCGGGTCAGCAGAGGCCCCAGCTCCTGCTCAACAGGTTGTGAAACAATGTTCATGCCACAATTACGTAACACAGGGGCCCAACGGTTGCAGCAATTCTCCTCCACCTAAACGGCAGATGAACGGGCTATTCAGGCTCTGTGTCTTTTCATTCCTCTATTGCTTCTCCCAACAACAGGATACCTGAGAGGGACACCCCATGGTTCGTTACACGTTTTTAATCCTGGCCGTCATCGGAACCGCGGCCACCGCGATTGCCGCCGTCCAGCCTGCAACCAAATCGGCGGACAACCGTTCTGCCAGTGTAACCGTTATTCACAAGAACGACGCTTTCCCGGTCATTGGACCAATCGTCGTCGAACAATGTGCAAAGGAGGATTGCTCGGACGTTCAATCCTAACAGATTTGTCAGGCGGCCACGCCAGGCAATCCGGAACGCGGGATCGAAGGTTTCCACTAAACGCCCCCTCTCGCGAAGCTTGAAATTCCGCGTTCCGGTTCCGATATCTACGCTTCCCCAGGCAGTTCTTCCCCCCCATCCCCTGCAAATACTGCCTGCAACTCAAAAGCCCCGCTTCCTAAGCGGGGTCTTTTTTTATCTTGACAATTTTATGGAACCTTTGGCAACCGCCCGCCGTTCTTCTGCCAGGAGAACTCAGATGAAGACGACACTTGCTACTGCTGCTCTGACCGTCGTGTTCTTATCGGCCGGTGCCTTTGCCGGAAACAACAACCGCGTGGTCCTATCGGCCGGGAGCTTTGGCTCCAACGTGACGGTTATACAGAAGAATCAAGCATTTCCGGTCTTGGGACCGATCGTCGTGGAGGCCTGCCAATACGAGGATTGTTCCGAAGCCTGACCCTTCCAATGTTCCCCGACGGCGGCGACCCCCCATCCCCCTGCACACGCCGCCGAACCTAAAGGCCCCGCTCCGCCGGGGCCTTTTTCTTTGAAGGGGGCACTAACCTAAACGGCAGATGAACGCGCCCTTCAGGGAACGTTGCAGCGCGGGATGGCATTCCTTCTCCCAAGTTCAACGCTTGCTCTCTGGAAGGACATCATGAAGACCCTCGCCGCCACTGCCGCCCTCACCATCATGTTCCTGTCGGCGGGGGCTTTTGCCGGCAATTCCCCGATTGCTCCGGCGACGGATTCAACCGGCAACAACTTGACCGTGATCGAGAAGAATCAGGCGTGGCCCCTGCTGGCGGCGACAAAATGAAAAGCGCCTTTGCCTTGGCGATCATCCTGCTGATCGCTTCCGGAAGTTTCGCTAACGCCACCGTGCGCAATTATTTTGCTCCAGAACAACAGGGCTTGCCGCTCGACAGCTGCCTCACGGGCGATCACGATTGCGGCAAGCCCGCCGCGGACGCCTTCTGCAAACAGCAGGGGTTCGAAACAGCCCTCATCTTCCAGCGCAAAGCCGCCGATCAGACGATCAGGCTCGGCACCGGCGCGTTCTGCACCGGTTCCGCCTGCACAAGCTTCAAGCAGATCAAGTGCTACGCAGCTGGCGGCGACATCACCCTCACGGCAAACTGACGGGCGAGCCGATGCGCATGGATGCCTCACTTGTGTAAACCCGTGCCAAATCCGTGATTTGACCGCCAAACGGCGAGCCGTTAGCGTCAATCCATGGGTACAGCCACCCTGATACGGATAATTCGCGGGCTCGTTTGCTCGGCACTCGTGCTGGCAATTTCGCTAGCACCCTTGCAAGCTGCGAATTTTGGCGCCGGCGCCCATGCCGCGATTCAAACGGTCGCGTGCGAGTCGGTGCAGCACTGCTGCGAGGAGGCAAAGCTTGCCTGCGCGCCCATGTCGGCGTGCTTTGCTTCAAGCAGCTTGGCGATGCTTGCGGAGCAGGATGTGGAGTATCGCCCGCTTTTGCCCGAAAGCCTTGACCCGCTGCGCCATGCCGTTCCTGAGGGTCTTTCTCCCTCCCCCCTGCGACGGCCTCCGCGCGCCTGACCTTCTGAACATTCATGCCTAACGGACAGCGCCTCGCGCTGGCCGCACCGCCTGTTTCAGAGGATATGTGCCATGCGCGCTTTTTCACGATTTTTACTGCTTCTTGCTCTCATCGCATTGAGCGGTGCGGGTGGTTTTCTTGCCGCCAACCGCTTCAAGCCGCAGTCCGAATCGGTACAATTCGCCGTTCCCGCCGAGACGGGACGGAAAGTCAAATTCTACCGCCATCCCATGGGGCTGCCCGATACCTCGCCCATGCCGAAAAAGGATTCCATGGGGATGGACTACATCGCCGTCTATGAGGACGAAGGCGGGGCGGCATCCGATCCATCGATCGTTAAAGTCAGTGTCGAGAAGGTGCAGCGCGCCGGGGTGAGAACGGAGCCCGTCGAACGCCGTGTGCTGGCGGAGGCGATCCATGCTCCGGGCACGGTCCAACTCGATGAGCGCCGGCAGTATTCGATCACCATGCGGGCGGAAGGCTTCATCGAAGAGGTTTACGCGGGCGCCACCGGCCAGAAGGTGAAAGCGGGCGAGCCGCTGTTCCGGATTTACAGCCCGGCCATCGTCCAGGCGCAGGTGGATTACCGGATTGCCGAGTCGCAAGGGCAGCGGGAAGGCGGCATCCGCAAGCTGCGCAATCTTGGCGTTCCCGATGACTTCATCACCAGTCTTCCCAAGAAGGGCCAACAGCCGCTGTCGCTCGATTGGCCTTCGCCGGTCGATGGCGTGCTGATGACCAAGAATGTCGTGGTGGGCCAGCGCGTCATGCCGGGCGATGAGCTTTACAGGCTCGCCGATGTGTCCACGGTCTGGGTCATGGCCGACGTGCCGGAACTCGATGTGGGGCGCATCCGGGTGGGCGATCTTGTTTCGATACAAGTGCGCGCACTTCCCGATGAAACTTTCCGCGGCAAGGTTTCCTTTATCCTTCCGGAACTCAAGACCGAGACTAGGACGGCGCAGGTGCGGATCGAGCTGCCCAACCCCGACCACAAGCTCATCCATCAGATGTATGCGGATGTGACGATTGAAGCAGCGCAGAGCGCGCCCGTGCTGGCGGTGCCAAGCAGCGCCATCATCGACAGCGGGCTTCGTCAGGTCGCCATCGTCGATCTGGGAGACGGGAAGTATGCGCCCCGCCCGGTGAAGCTTGGCCGAAGGGGCGGAGACTATGTTGAGATCACCGAAGGCCTTGCGAAAGGCGACAGGGTGGTGAGCAAGGCCAATTTCCTGATCGATGCCGAAAGCAATCTCAAGGCCGCGCTAACGGCGCTCACCGCCGAGAACGGGCTTAGCCAATGATCGGCAAGATCATCGAGTGGTCGGCCCGCAATATCGTCCTCGTGTTGATCGGCACTGGCTTTCTTGTCATCGCGGGCCTCTATGCGGTGAAGACAACGCCGCTCGACGCCATTCCCGATCTCTCGGATACGCAGGTGATCGTCTACACGGAATATTCCGGGCAGGCGCCGCAGGTCATCGAGGACCAGGTCACCTATCCGCTCACGACGTCCCTGCTCAATGTTCCGAAATCCAAGGCGGTGCGCGGCTTTTCTTTTTTTGGCGTGTCGTTTGTTTATATCATTTTCGATGACGGGACCGACCCCTACTGGGCGCGCTCGCGGGTGCTGGAATATCTGAGCGCCGCGGCGCGGCGGCTGCCTCAGGGCGTCACACCCACGCTCGGCCCGGATGCAACGGGCGTGGGCTGGGTCTACCAATATGCGGTGACCGGCAAGGGCCGCGATCTGGCGGAACTTCGAACCGCGCAGGATTGGCAGCTTCGCTATGCCATAGCCAAGGCCCAAGGTGTGGCCGAAGTGGCGAGCGTTGGCGGTTTCGTCAAGCAATATAGTGTCGTCGCCGATCCCCGCCGTTTGCAGAATTTCGGCATTTCGCTCGATACGGTACGCAACGCCATTCGCGACAGCAACATGGATGTGGGCGGGCGCAGCGTCGAGATCGCCGAGACCGAATATGCAGTGCGAGGCCGCGGCTATTTCCGCGACATTCGCGATATCGAATCGATCGTGCTCAAGGCGGCGAACGGAACGCCTGTCGTGCTCCGGGATGTGGCGCGCGTCGAGCTTGCGCCGGATGAACGGCGCGGCGTCACCGAACTCAATGGCGAGGGCGAGGCCGTGGGCGGCATCGCCATCCAGCGCTACGGCGAAAACGCGCTGACCGTCATCGACAGCGTCAAGGCCCGAATCAACGAAATCGCGGCGAGCCTGCCTGCCGGTACGGTGGTTGAGACGGTCTATGACCGCTCAACGCTCATTCACCGCGCCATTGAAACGCTGAAGACAACGCTGCTCGAGGAAAGCCTTATCGTGGGGGCGGTTTGCTTCGTGTTCCTGCTGCACGTCCGAAGCGCGCTCGTCGCCATCATCATGCTGCCCATCGGCATCCTGATTGCCTTCCTCTGCATGCGGCTTCTCGGCCTTTCCTCGAATATCATGAGCCTTGGCGGCATCGCCATCGCCATCGGCGCCATGGTGGATGCAGCGATTGTCATGATCGAAAACGCGCATAAACGGCTCGAACGCGCTAACCCGCAAGCACCACGCCTTGAGATCATCATCGATGCGGCGAAAGAAGTTGGCCCCGCCCTCTTCTTCAGCCTGCTCATCATTACGGTTTCGTTCCTGCCGATCTTCACGCTTGAGGCGCAGGAGGGGCGGCTGTTCAAGCCGCTGGCCTACACCAAGACGTTCGCCATGGCGGCGGCGGCGTTTCTTTCGGTCACGCTGGTGCCCGCCCTCATGGTGATTTTTATCCGGGGCAGGATCATGCCCGAACGGAAAAATCCGTTGAACCGCCTTCTGATCTGGCTGTACCGGCCGGTGATCGCGGTGGTTTTGCGCGCGAAAACCCTGACAATCGCCATAGCGTTTATCGTTCTGGCTGCGAGTTATTGGCCGGCGATGAAGCTCGGTACCGAGTTCATGCCGAATCTCAATGAAGGCACCCTGTTCTACATGCCGGTGACATTGCCGGGCATCTCGATCACCAAGACCGCGGAACTTCTGCAGACGCAAAACAAAATCATCAAGTCCTTTCCAGAAGTGGAATCCGTTTTCGGCAAGGCGGGAAGGGCTGCGACCGCGACCGATCCCGCTCCAACCGAAATGATCGAAACCATCGTGAATCTGAAACCGGAGGCCGAGTGGCGGCCTGGCGTCACCATCGATAGCCTGATCGCCGAAATGGACCGGTCGTTGCAGTTTCCCGGCGTATCGAATGCCTGGACCATGCCGATCAAGGCCAGGATCGACATGCTCTCGACCGGCATCCGCACACCGGTCGGCGTCAAGGTTTTCGGGCCGGACCTCAAGGAGATCGAACGGTTGGGCCGCGAGATTGAGCGGGTGCTGCGAAAGCTTCCAGGAACGTCGAGCGCATTCTCCGAGCGCGTACTGGGAGGCTATTATCTTGAGATTACCCCCGACCGGCAACAGCTCGCGCGCCATGGGCTGATGGTTTCCGAGGTTCAGGACACGATCGCCATGGCCCTGGGCGCCGAGCCCATCACCACGGCGGTGGAAGGGCGTGAACGCTATGCCGTCAACCTCCGTCTGCCACGGGATTTCCGCAGCGATCCCGACGCGATTGCGCGCAACGTGCGCGTGACATCGGCAGCGGGCGTCTCGGTTCCCCTGGGCGAGGTTGCCGACATTCGCCTGACCACCGGGCCATCGTCCATCCGCACCGAGAATGCCCAGCTCGCAGCCTATATCTTTGTCGACACCCGCGAGAGCGACATCGGCGGCTATGTCGCGGGCGCGCAGCGCGCCGTTGCGGAGAATGTGAAATTCCCGCCGGGTTACTATGCGACGTGGAGCGGGCAGTTCGAATATCTCGAGCGCGCCAAGGCGCGTCTGGCGATCGTGGTTCCCGTAACGCTGCTCATCATTTTCCTTCTGCTCTATCTGAATTTCGGCAGGCTTATCGAAACTCTCGTCGTCATGTTGTCGCTGCCGTTTTCTCTCGTGGGAGGGCTGTGGCTCATGTGGTGGATGGGATTCAATCTGTCCGTGGCGGTGGCCGTCGGCTTCATCGCGCTCGCTGGAGTCGCGGCCGAGACGGGCGTTGTCATGTTGATCTACCTGCAGAACGCGCTCAAGGAGTGGAAACATCGGGCCGTAAGAGAGGGCCGCTCATTTGGCAGTGCTGATCTTCACGGCGCCATCATGGAAGGCGCCGTCGACAGGGTGAGGCCCAAGATGATGACGGTTGCCGCCATCATGGCGGGACTTCTTCCAATTCTGTGGAGCACGGGCACAGGCTCGGAAGTCATGCAGCGCATCGCCGTTCCGATGATCGGCGGCATGGTGTCGTCCACTATCCTGACGCTTGCGGTCATCCCTGCGATCTTCGCGCTTGTGGAGGGTGCCCGGGCAAGGTTCGGAAAATCGGTCAAGCCCGTATCTTATGGACTTACCCACTAGGGGTCCGATAGCGCTTGGAATCGCCATGGGCATTGTGTAGGGAAGCCCAAATCCGGGCTCCCTCAAATGCCGAAGCGCACCGACCTTAAATCCATCCTCATCATCGGGGCGGGGCCGATCATCATCGGCCAGGCCTGCGAGTTCGATTATTCCGGGAC